>JBGOTQ010000181.1:0-14333 GCA_041476565.1 Terriglobia bacterium
AACCAAAAGCCCACGCCTCCACGATTTTTGGCCCACATTGGCCGGATCGTTGTCAGAGTTGATCGCGAGTACTCAGCGAACCCGAACATTTCTTGGATCCCGCAAATCCCTTGCAATGCACAGGTACCCGAGGACCATTGCGCTCAACAAATCCTGCGACAAACCATCATGATCCTGGCTGATTTCCCACATGAAAACACCGCCGACGTTTCTCACTCCGAGCGCGTAGGCGACCTTGATATAAGTCGAGTATGGGTCATCGTACGTGAGGAAGGCCGGCCTGGTCCCAGCCGACGTGAGGTAAGAGGCCCGTGCCGACGAATCGAAGCGCCTTTTCCAGTTTGAGCTTTGAAGTTGTTGTTTAACGTAGGACCAAGGAACCGCATAGCTGTTGATCGTCGAGCATTGGTTGTTTGGGCAGTACTGCCACAGATCTCCCACGCCGTCGAATTCGTACCCGTAGAACGGAGTTCCCATGTTAATTTTCTGGGCGGGAACACCGAGTTCAAGGTATCGGTCGAGCGTGGTTTTGAAACTGCCTTCCAACTCGGGATCTGTGGGGTTCAAAAGAAAAGGGGAGCTGTGGCCGGCGTGGCTGCTCCACGGCCCGTGATAGTCATAGCTCATGACGTTGAAGAAATCCACCAGAGGCATCAGTGACGCGAAATCGTAGTCTCCCCAGCCGCCAGGCGTGGCGGAGACGGCCATCGAGATCACTTTGTCCGGCAAGCCTTGGCGGAGTTCACCTATCAGCGAAGTACAGTTCGCTCTGTCCGCATTACCGGTCGGGACCTCCCAGTCGATATCCACTCCGTCGTAACCGCGTTCCGTAACAAACTGAGTGAGATTGTAAATCAACTTGTCCCGGTGTCCCGGAATTGCCACGACGATCGAGAACGCATGGCCCTGGGCCTCATCCCCGCCACCCACTGAGATCATTACTTTAGTGCCTGTTCGGTGGGCTCGCGTGATTAATTCGGGTTCCGAGAGTTCTGGTGGAACAAGTAGAGAGCCGTCCATTTTTCCGGTATCCAGTAGCAAGAACGCGTGACAAATGTGAGTGAGGCTCTGGTAAGGGATGTTAACAGCCGTGTAAGCGGGAGTGTTGAACTGGTCCCAAGAAGCATAATAGGCAAGCAACCGAGGCTTTGTGACAATAGGCTGCGCTGGAGCTGCGCTCTGGAGCAGGGAGACAGCTGTAAGGCTCAGCAAGCAACGGCAATACTGAAGAAATGACGTGCTCATGAGGTTTTGCTAGACTCCACTAAGCAAGCGGTGACACCCTGCCCGGGTACGTCTCCGTAAGTGTCAATTCGGCCAATCGTTGCCGCAAGAGCCAGTTCACAACGGTCCCTGAGGAACGAACACTGGGAAGACCCAACCCAACAAATCATTTCATTCATGGGTGGGATTGTGCGAGGAATTTCTTGTGGAATCAATCAATTTCAGGCCGATCTTTTCCTTTAGCTGGCCGGCTCTATTTCCGACGGCACAGCCTTGAAGGTAGCCCCGTCGTACAGTCTTATGAGGTAGGTTAACGTGGGCTTCTCCGTCATGCTTATCCCTTCTCCTTTGCGAATCAGCCATCCATCCTCAATAGTTCCTTGAAGGGCCGGATAATTCCTCCATCTCACCCGGTCCCCTTTTTTGAAAGGTAATCCTTCCCCGCCCTCTCCCATCAGGGTATCCACTCTGTGCCTAATCTTCTCCAAGGGGTTCATTTCCAGTCTCCTAATTGAGCAAATTGCAGTCTTATGATGCCCTATCAAGATAGGAGCGAGAGTCGATCGAATGACTCTAAGGGACGGATCAATTTCTGCCCAACCTATCGGCCATTTCTAGATTCCTTCAGGGTCTCGGCTGCACCCTCTTCGTCAAGAGGTACAGCCATTTCGCTACCCATACTGCACTAGAGATAAGCAAAGAAGTGAGACCAGTTAAATAGAAAAGGTTCTGCAGAGAGGTATCAGAAAAAAACATCCTTAACAATTTGCTGATTAAATTCCGCATGTCTTCTCTCCCGGCTACTGCCTGCCCACGACGTATTTGGCGTTCGGCGAGCGGCAGCCCACTCTCCGAAAAAGCTACCAGTTAAAATCCACTAGGCTTCAATCGTCATGGTTTTCTTCATCTCAATTCTCCTTTATCCAACATCCCGAGACTGGCCTTCCAAGCCTTAGCTGGTCTTACGTGTATGGACGCCAGGACCGCCAAAGGGGTTACACCTCTCATGTAAAATCGATGTAAAATCCTCTTTACATTGAATTAGCTTGCGTGATTCGTGTACTTGACTGATGATGAAAATCGAAACTCACGCACTCGTCGTAACTCGTGTGGTTCCCTTTTGTCATACTGTCTAAGAGGGACAAAGTGCCACATAGAGGGGCGTCCTTTCATGTTCCGTTAGGGGCAAGTAACCCAACTGAATAGACATCTCTAATCCAGAACTGGTTGGCACTTTTGATTGGTTCTTGGTTCCAGTGGGTGTTGGTCTGGTCTCTAAACGGGGAGAATTGTCCTTTAGATGGAAACTCTTATCCCACCTATTCTCTATTTGCCCGGAGGCGAGTTTTGGATGGGACAGGCTGATGGCCGTGATGAGGAACGCCCGGTTCATCGCGTCCGAATCTCTCCTTTCGGCCTGGGAAAAACTCAGGTCACCAATGCCCAATATGATTCCTACTGCAAAGCGACAGGTCGATCACCGACGCGGTTCCGCCGAAAAAGTGAGTTTGACAAACTCGACCAGCCAGTGGTTGCCCCCAGCTGGTTTGACGCCTTAGCATATTGCGAGTGGTTGACTGCGGCGACAGGAGGCCTGTTTAGGCTGCCCACTGAAGCCGAGTGGGAGTGGGCAGCTCGCGGGGGCCTTGAGGGCCGCCTTTACCCCTGGGGCGACGAAGCCGTTACGGAATGGAAGGACTACCATTCCCGTTGGCGTGCCGGACCTGAGCCGGTGGCAACCTCTGCGCCGAATGGCTATGGGCTGTTCGACATGTGCGAAAACGTCCATGAATGGTGCTATGATTGGCATGTTTGGGATTATTACACGGTTTCCCCGAGTGACGATCCTAAAGGACCGGGCCAGGGCACTCGACGAGCTTCGCGCGGCGGCGCCTGGAGGCACCAGGTGAAGATCGCGCGCTGTGCTGCACGCAGTAGCATTCCCCCCGAATTCGAATACGCGGACTATGGCTTCCGGGTGGCCTGTGAAGTAAAGCCCTCGGATTAGAGACCAAGTTCGGAGGACACCCATGAGGCAATTGCGGGCTGTCGGTGTTTTGTTGTTACTGTACCTGTCACCATTTTGGGTCTCGCCCCTCCAGGCGCAAAGAGTCACCGTCTCGCTCGATGGGGACTGGAAAGTGGAGGACAGCATCGGCGCGGAAGAGATGCCGAGCGCATTTACTCACACGGTACCGGTACCGGCGCTGACTCACTCCGCAATCCCGGCATTTCCTGAAGTTGATCGCTTCGAGAGCCGCCAGTCGGTCCTTAACCAGATCGGCTTTGGCCGTGTCCCCAAGGAGACGCCGATTCCGGACTTCGGCGTCTCCCGCCAGCAACGCAATTATTTCTGGTACACACGCACATTCCGGGCTCCTGTGAAGAAGCAGGTTGCCGTGCTGAAAGTGGGTAAGGCACAGTTCGGGACCGCCGTTTGGCTGAATGGCAAGAAGGTCGGTGAGCACATGAGCTGCTTTACTGCCGGCTTCTTCGATCTCACCCGGTCCATCAACTGGAGTGGTGAAAACACTCTTGTCGTCCGTATCGGCGCCCACCCCGGCGTAGTGCCGCGTGAGTTTCCCACCGGAACGGACTATGAAAAGTACCAATGGACGCCCGGAATTTACGACAGCGTCACAATCGCTCTGTCGGACAATCCCGTGATTGAGACGGTACAGGTGGGGCCACGCATCCAGACTTCGTCCATCGTTGTCGAAACCATGTTGCGGAACTACGGCGCCCAATTAGCCGAAGCTACTGTGACTCACAAAATCACGACATGGAAGGGGGAAAAAGAGTGCGGAGCTTCACCTGGCCAGAAGGTGGTCTTGAAACCCGGCGAAACCAGGGCCTTTCGCGAGACAATCCGCCTCGCGAATGCACATTTGTGGAGCCCGGAGGATCCGTTCCTATACGTGCTGGAGACGAACACCGCTGGTGACCGTGTCAGGACTCGGTTCGGCATGCGTGAGTTCCGTTTCGACACGGCAACCAGACGAGCCTATCTTAACGGCAAGATTTACTTCCTGCGGGGCTCTAATATCACGTTGCATCGTTTCTTCGAAGATCCGAAGTCCGGCAGGCTCCCCTGGCAGGAATCGTGGATGCGGAAGATGCTTGGTGAAATCCCTAAAAAAATGCACTGGAACAGCTTCCGATTCTGCATCGGCCCGGCGCCGGAGCAATGGTTCGACATTGCCGATGAAGCCGGTCTGCTGATCCAGAACGAGTACTTCATCTGGACCGGCAGGGAGGACTGGCACAAAGAATGGACCAGAGAAAGCCTCATTCGCGAATACAGCGAATTCATGCGTGACCACTGGAATCACCCAAGCATGGCCCTTTGGGATGCGGCCAATGAAACTGTTGCTCACATTCTCGGCGAGGAGGTCATCCCAGTAGTCCGGAAACTAGATCTCTCCGATCGTCCTTGGGAGAACGGGTACAACGTCCCCTCCGGTCCCGACGATCCGGTGGAAGATCACCCCTACCTGTTTTCCGACCCCGACTTTCGCATGACGTCGCTCGAAACCATGACCGGCGCCAAAAGTACCAATTCAGGACACCCGACGGGTCATGCTGCGTTCGTCAACGAGTACGGTTGGTTATGGCTAAACCGGGATGGCACGCCTTGCCTGCTAACGGAGAAAGTCTATGGAAATCTGCTGGGCGCCAATGCCACTCCAGAGGAGAGGTTCGCCCTCAATGGGTATTTGCTGGGTGGACTAACGGAGTTCTGGCGTGCTCACCGGAATTTCGCGGGCGTGTTGCATTTCGTCTACCTTACATACAACAAGCCGGAGGGGTACACCTCCGACCACTGGCGCAACATCGAGAATCTGGAACTGGACCCCTATTTTGCCGACTATGTTTCCGAGGCCTTCCAGCCATTGGGCGTGTATATCAACTTCTGGCAACCTACGCTGAAAGCCGGTAGCGAGCGGAGCTATGCTGTGATGTTAGTCAATGATTACGATAAACCAGTCAAGGGAAAACTAATTCTCGGTTTTCAAGACGAAGGTGGCAAGGACGTCTGCTCGCGAGAAGCGGCCTTCCTGCTGAACCCGCTAGGCCAGATGACCTATGTCCTTCCGATGGAGGCACCCCGGGTCAAAGGTAACTACCTCCTAAAGGCTACGGCAATACCAGTGAGCGGTCCAATTGCCGAGCCAACGGTCAGCCGGCGCAAGCTGAAAGTGGAGTAGTTTGATTACCATGCTCAGACGGCTTGATGCTCGTCGCACTTCACTAAAATCGACCTCTCGCCTTTCTCCAGGAATGAACCTGAGCTTTCGGCAAAAGGGCTAAGTAATCCGACTTCCGGCTCCGCCTCACTCAGGCTCGGCCGTTGAGTGGCTCAGGAGGGGCGGGTGGCCGCGGGAGACTTGAGCATGCGTTCCAGCCGCTTCGGGATTGACGGAGCACCCTCACCTTCCCTTGCTCAGGGAAGAGTTCAGCAAAAGGCTGCAAAGGCTAACCAGGATGGAAGCTATAATCGCTGAGCCAAAGCTGCGAACGGCGAACCCTCTCACAAGAGATGCGGTCCAATACAGCATAAGTCCATTGATCACAAAATAGAAAAACCCCAATGTCAGGAAAGTAATGGGCAGGGCGAAGAACTGAAGAACTGGCCGGATAACTGCATTCAGGATCCCCAACACTGCTGCAGCCACGATGGCGGCAGGGAGATCCGCAACATGGATCCCGGAGTAGAGGTGCGAGGCAATTAGAATTGCCAAGGTCAAGACAAACCAGTGAAATAGCATATCAAAAGAATGAACCGGACCCCAGTTACCAAAGAGTCAAAGGATTCTGTGGCGGTAATTCCAGGGTCTTTAGTTTTGAAGAGCGTTCCTTGATTATCCTGCCACACACATGAATACATCGCAAGGCTTGAAATAGTACAATCAGAGGCGGTGCGCTGGCTTTGAAAGCTCTTGAGTGGCTTGTCGTTTCTTATTAGTTGGGGGTAGGCGTAGTTGCAGAGGCAGGATAGTCATTCAAAATGCCGTCAGTCTGGTCTGAACAATTTACGATACATTTCTGTTCGAGATTTTTCTCTGCGCCTCTGCGTCTCTGCGTTAAGATTTTGGAGGTGGCCAACGGCCGCGTTAGATCTTAGTGCCTCGGTGGTGAGAAATGGAGATTAGTCTATCAGCCAGAAAACGGGATCAAGGGGACGGACTGAAGCACAGATTCGCTGTGGCGGCTCATCACTTCTTTTGGCTTCTCTCTTTTTGTTTCGTTGCTTTGTGTCCTTCCTTCCTATGTTCGCCGGCCAGATCGCAGGCTGACATTTGGGCCATTGGCGACTGCGTCCGCATCAATCCTCAAACCAGCAAGGCTTATGAGGACAATACCGTCTATGACAAAGACCTAAAAGGTAACTATCAAAATCAGAACTCGGTCTGGGATCGGTCACAGAATCTCGTCTGTCTCTTTGCTGGCCGCAATGAGGTTGTGGCATTCCAAATTGTATTTGAGACAACAGCGCTCAGGGATATTCAGGTTCTTGTCAGCGATTTGCGCCACTCAAAAAAGAAGGCCGTGATCCCCTCCAAAAGCCATGTGGAGGCTTTTCGGGAATGGTATGTCCAGATCACCCGGAAAACCACCGATGAGACTACTGCCAGTGCCGGTCATACTTTGGGCTTAGGCTGGTATCCGGATGCGCTCGTCCCGATCCAATCGGGAGGCAGCTATGGCCAACCCTTTCAGGTTCCCGACAAGCTGAATCCTGTTCCTGGCCAGAAGAACCAGGCATTTTGGGTGGACATCTATGTTCCGAAATCTGCTCAACCCGGGTTCTATCGTGGAAAGGTACGGATTCAGGCTCACAATTTTAAGAAGGAACTGAATCTCCAGCTTCGGGTCAACAACTTTTCCCTATCAGACAAATTCCATCTTGCCGCCGATCTGAATAATTACGGCGGGATTTCGCTTCGAAGCCCGGAAACCAAACTGCGCTATTACCAGATGGCCCAGAGGCACCGATTGACGGTCAGCGAGCTTTATTTTGCGCCCAAGGTTGAAGGGGAGGGCCGCGAGATGCGCGCTCTCTGGGAGGACTATGATCGGGACATGGCGAAGTACCTGACCGGCGAAGCCTTTACCTCCAAGTATGGTTACGTGGGGCCTGGAGAAGGGATGCCGCTGGTCCATTTGATTCTGCCCTTTGAGGTGTTGGAAGGTCACGCCTGGCCGATGGACGGGAAATATGCTCAAACAGATCGCTACAATCAGGCTGTGATTGCTATGTTCCGGGATTTTGAGAAGCACTTTCATGACAAGGGCTGGACCCAGACAAAGCTCATTGTTTTCTATCAGGGCATGGATGAGCCCAAGACCGAGAGAGCCTTCGATCAGATCCGGTACTTCGGCGATTTGCTCAAACTCAGTAAGACGCGCACTCTGAAATACCGAACCGATCTGAACCAGTTGAACACAATTGGCCAGTTCATAGAGGGATGGGATACTTCCAAGATTGTTCGCCGACTGGGTGACGTTGTGGACATCTGGTGTTGTACAGGAGACTTTCGACGAACCAATTTTGATGTGCTCCTCCCGCGCTGCGGACCACCCCATTACGAAGAAGCTTGGTTCTATCAGAACCGGGAGCCCAGTATCGGCGCCGTTCACATTGACGAGGAGGGGATTGGCTTTCGAACCTGGCCCTGGATTGCCTGGAAATATGGTCTTCAGGGATGCGTCTATTGGGAGATCATGTACTACGGAGAATCCAAGGACCCCTGGGTGGATCCTGATTCTACCACCGATCCGGGCAAGACCTTGAATGGCACAGGCTACCTATGTTATCCGGCAAAGCCGGGTGTGCCTGAGCCCATCGCCAGTATCCGTCTAAAATCATTTCGTCGGGGCTCGCAGGATTATGAATACCTGCGGCTCCTGTCGGAAAGAGGAGAAACCGGGCGAAACAGGGCCGAACAGATTGTCCGGACCGTCTTGTTTAGCGCGTTGCACAAAACGACCAAACAGTACGGCGAGAAAGGCGACTGGAGCCATAATCCCGAAGGCTGGGAAAAAGCCCGGCTGATGCTGGCGGAAGAGTTGGAGAAAAAATAAGGAAAATCGGCAAGGCAAGTGATGCTGTGACTGATCAGCTATTAACAACGAATGATTTAGTTTGGCAGTTCTGCTATGAATGAATTAGGTTAGTTGTGTTTCTGAGGTCCATATCTGCGGGACATTCTGAGCGTGGAGAGGGTAGGCTATGCGGCCAAAATGCACGCTCTCATTGATTCTTGCCTTCAGCCTGGTCGGACCACAAGTCTGCAAACCTCGACCGCATCTTTTGGCGGCGGTCTTCCAGTCGGAGGGCAGCCAGCCAACGTCCCCCTCCATTCCATTCCCGCCGGGGCAAATGCCTACCGCTGCAACCTGGATGCAGTTTCTGGACTCCGTGCGCCAGCTTGCCTTGGCCCATACCCACGCGCTGCCGGATTTTGTCTGCACGCAGAAGACAAAGCGGATGACCAAGTTGGGTGAGATAGGCGACTGGAAACTAGTAGACCAGATTGCTGCTGAGGTTTCCTACTACGGGGGCATGGAACACTACAAAGTCTTGACGATCGATAATAGACCCCCGACCACTCAAGCCGATATGGGGATTGCAGGTTTCCTGTCAGAGGGTGACTTTGGGAACTTTCTATCCCAGCTTTTTGCACCCGAGTCGAATACTTCCTTTTCCATGGAAGGATCGGAACGCGTCAACAAGCGAAAGACCGTACGAGTTCGGTATTACATACCCCTGGCCCATTCCAGGTTCTATATTGGCCTGGGAGCCCAAAAGGTGACCACAGCTTATGGCGGTCGGTTCTGGGTCGATTTGGCTTCTCAACGAGTGGTTCGTCTTGAGGGCGAGGCCAGGGAAATCCCCCGCTCTTTCCCTGTGGAAAAGTCTTCACACTCCACCGAATATGATTTGGTCGAGATTGGCCGTGAGAACTACTGGCTACCCGTTCGATCTTCAGTGTATTTGAAGCTTAGCAATGAACGCTCCAGCCAGCAGGTAGATTTTTATAAGGCGATTTATGGACGAGTCGACCCATCGGTAAACAGCCGCTACCCAGTGCTGTATGCAAAGAATGACTTGGAATATACACAATATAGAAAATTCGGCACGGAGACCCGCCTGATAACTGATCCGAAGTGAACTCTGACAGCGGTGGGAGCGTGGGGGTCAGGCCTAAACATTTCAGTTGAACTGTGCCTTGTCGACAACAACTCCGGTGTCAGCCCTTGCGGCAATGGTGAAGCCTGACTCCACCGGCTCTTCCACTATCTGTCCCCTACTTCGCGTAGTCGGGCCGCTGGATGCTGATATCTCCGCGGTACTCCTTCATCATACGCGCGCGCATGTCGCCCAACCAGGGGTCCTTGTAGCGACGGTTCAAATCGATGGTGGCCACTGCCGCCATCCCCACCTTGGGGGCCAGGGCGAGCTGTTTCCCGTCCGGATCTAGAACCTGCGTTGGGGAGCCATAGCTGGATTCCGCCAGGAACAAGTGGTTCTCGATTGCACGGGCTTTCACGAGAGTGTTTTCCCCGTCCCAGATCGGCATGAGAATGATCTCCGCACCTTTCAGCGCCAGGGCGCGCGCCGGATCCGGATACTCTGAATCCCAGCAGATCATCATCCCGACGCGGCCGAAGTCGGTATCGAAAACCGGATATCCGTCTCCGGGAGTGATGCCGACTTCGATCTCCTCACGGGGGATGTAGACCTTTCGGTACTTACCGGCCACTTTTCCTTGCCGGTCGATCAGCACTGCCGTGTTGTAAACGGCGAGTCCCTCGCGTTCGTAGATGCCGGCGGCCACATAGGCGTTCCTCCGCTTTGCCAGCTCCCCGAATTGCTCAGTAATTGGGCCGGGAATCATTTCAGCCACCTCTGCGTACGGGATCCCCGTGTCAACAGCCGGCGTGCCCTCCGGAAACAAAAAAACGTCCACTTTCCCCGGCACTGCTTTCTCCGCAATTTCGATGAAGTGCCTGATGTTTTCGGAGGCGGAGCCCGTCTTTCGCCCCGGCCGGTAGTTGATGGAGGCCACTGTCACGTATCGCGGTCCCGGCGCTGGAATCGGCTGGAAGGAGATATCATCCCACCATACAACGGCCCCGGGCGCGTTCTGGAGATACAACTGTATTGACACGCTACCCGCCTTCTCCGGCGCTTGTACATCCATGGCAAGCCGGGTCCATTCCCCCTCCCTGGCGATCGTGTAAGGGTACTCCGGCCGCCCGGCCCCCTTCCCTTCAGAGGTTTCCCAGTCGAGGCGCGCCACGACCTGGAGTGGCTCATAAGTGAGTCCTTCCGCCCGATAGTAAGAAGAAAAACGGTACCATTTGCCTGCTTCCACTCCCTTGACCGTGCACTCCCATCCCCCGTATGCAGCCCCATTACCGTTGCCGGAAATGGCGAGCGATCCTCGCTCGCCACGGGAGCGTGCCGCATCGACAAACATGCGAGGCGCAATTTCAGGCCTTGCCGCCCAAGACTTCCATCCGTTGGGTACACTCCCACCGGCCGCGTCGAAGCCAGATTGATGATAGGGTACGCTTGGGACGGGACCGAGGACAGCAGAGATCAACAAGAGACAGAGATGTTGCATGATAGTCCCTCTTTCCGAACCAAAGACCAGGGCGCATTTCCAGCCAAACAATAGACTATTATTCAGTAAATCTGAATCACTAAGAATGGAATATTGACAATATAGAAAATTCGGCACAGAGACCCGGAAGCAAACCAGAAGCCACGATGTCTGGTTTTCGGACATTTGGGCTCATTCAACAGGCGCCAACCCGTCACTTCCCATACCCATGGTCCCGATCTAAGCTGTTGAAAGGCAAGCAAGCCCGGTGTTCTTAAGTCAAGAGCCGGAGGATGGCATTTCCTTTGCACCCTTCGTGGCTGCAAGGAGGGCGCGTATGCACCATAAGGACTGGCTAAACTCTAGAAGAAATCCGACGAACGGGATTCCACGCCGGATCCTCGAGGACCGGATAGTTTTTTGCGTCGATTGTGACGCAAACCGACCGTTAACGACCAATGGCCTTGGACAATTAGTGTGCTCGGCATGTACCAGCGCAGCCTGGATGTACATTGCGGCTCCCCTTGTTGCCAATTTCCAAAGATACAGCGAAGGAGTGGCGGAAGCCAATGCTGCAGGAAACGCCTTCGCCCACACCTGCCCCGTGCTGTAATGGCGCTTTTGTGAGAAGAGAGAATTAACTCTATTTTTAGGTTTATGGAATGCGTTGTTAGTAGACCCTGATGGGATTACGAGCAGCGGCCTTCAAGAAGCGGACACCCGTTCTCAGGGTCCCATCTTGCAGATTAGAGGAGGACCAACCATGGTCTTATCGAATTTAATAGCGACTGCTGTGAGATGTCGGTGCGAAAGATGCAACAAGGATCACTTAAGTTGCATTTGTCCACGGGAAGACCGATTGGCCAGACTTCTCGATGGCCCTCCTATTCCTGACGAGGCAATGCGGGTCTATCGGCGTGAAGGCAGCCTCGACTTCTATCGACTCGTTGCATGCCAGATGTTTGGCGTCGCCTACAGCCAGGCAACAGAGGAGCAATGCAAGATGGCGCGGGAATTCTACCTTGCCCAAGTTCTGCTGCTCGCGAGATAGACGGGCGGTTTCGTCACCAATTATCGGCAAGACTAGTCCTCAGAAGCAGCTCGCAGACGACTGAGCACTTTGTGACTATCATGAATCCTAGTTGGCTCCAAATCCGGAATTTGCTGTGTCAGTAGTTTGAGACTTGGCCACCGGAAGGTGTGCCCGGCACCCATGAAACCTTGAGTTGTTTTCTTCCGACCCGAATCCTTTCCTGGGAAATTCACGTAGAGTTCATCGGAGCACCAATTGTCGTCCAGCCGCCGATGCCGTCGCCTGAGACGTAAAACAGCCGACGACCGGGGCCTGGGAACAACCTCTCGACGCAAAAGGGTCATTCGTGATTGAATTGACGTAATTCGATGCGCAGAGGTGCTGAAGGGAGTCTGAAATGCGAATCCATACTATCTACTGCTTGTTATATGCCGTGGCGGGAATTATCGCCACAAATCACAGCGCCCCTGCACAGGGCGGCCCGGATTCCGAACTGGTGGCCAAGCGGAATGCAACCGAAAAGGAATTGGCGTCGATCGCCATCATCGAGCGCAAGGTCATGGTACCGATGCGCGACGGCAAGCGAATGGTGACCGATGTCTACCGTCCCAACGATAGGTCCAAGAAGTACCCCACGATCTTTGTCCGCACTCCGTACAATTTCAATTACTGGGATGTGCGCAACGCCGCACCGAACGACATGACCGACCAGCTGGAAGCGGTCAAGCGAGGATACGCCTACGTCGAGATGAACGAGCGTGGTCACTTCTTTTCCGAGGGCAATTACGACATCCTGGGTCCCCCGCGCACCGACGGTTACGACGCCATCTTCTGGATGGCCTCGCAACCCTGGTCGAACGGCAAGGTCGGCACCATAGGCTGCTCCTCGAGCGCTGAATGGCAGATGGGAGTCGCCGCCCTTGGAAATCCGGCGTATGCGGCGATGATCCCGATGGGATTCGGCGCCGGCGTGGGACACGTGGGGCCTTACTGGGAACAGGGAAACTGGTATCGCGGGGGCGCCGTCCAAATGCTGTTTATTGCATGGATATACGGGGAGCAGAACCAGGTGCGGCCAATGTTCCCTCCGGACACGTCGCAAGAAGACCTGCTCCGCGCTTCGAAGTCGTTCAATCTAGCGCAGCCTCCACCCCCCGTCGATTGGTCGCAAGCGCTGCGGCACCTTCCCGAGATGGACATCATCAAGGCCGTTGACGGGCCGCATGGGATTTTCGCCGACCCGATGCCTGTCGCCACAGGCGGGGCAATGATCCAGCGCACGCCGAATGATCCGGCGTGGTATCGCGGCGGACTCTGGCAAGAAGACATGACGATTAATGTGCCGGGGCTTTGGTTCATGTCGTGGTACGACCTCTCGGTGGGTCCAAACCTGGCCGCTTACAACCAGGTGCGAAAAACAGCCAAACCGGAGATCGGCAACCAGCAGTACGCGGTGATCGCTCCGACGCTTCACTGCGCTTATAAGCGCGCCACCGAAGACACGGTGGTCGGCGAACGCAGCGTGGGTGATGCCCGGCTCGATTATGACGCACTCACTTACGGCTGGTTCGACTACTTCCTCAAAGGGGAAAACAACCACATACTCGATACACTGCCCAAAGTCCGCTACTACACGATGGGGCTTAACAAGTGGCAGACGTCGGACACCTGGCCGCCGCAAGGGGCGCAGCCGGTGACCTTCTTTCTATGGAGCGGAGGCAAGGCGAATACGCTTTACGGCGACGGCGTGCTGAAGGACACCGCGCCGGCCTCGGACAGTCCGGATGGCTTCACCTACGACCCGATGAATCCGGTTCCCTCGTACGGCGGAAACGTCTGCTGCACGGGCAATGCCGTTACCGGCGGCGCCTTCGACCAGCGCAAGATGGAGATTCGCGCTGACATCCTGGTTTACTCCACCGAACCCCTCCACGAAGGAGTCGAGGTGAGCGGGCCGATCGAGGCCACGCTCTATGTGTCGTCGGATGCGAAGGACACCGACTTCACGGTAAAAGTGCTCGACGTGTATCCCGACGGGGCCGTCTATAATTTGGATGAGACCATTCAGCGGCTCCGTTATCGTGACGGGTACGATAAGCCGCTGGTATGGATGGAACCAGCTAAGGTCTACAAGGTGATGCTGCAACCGATGACGACGAGCAATTATTTCGAGCCCGGCCACCGGATCCGTATCGAGGTGTCGAGCAGCAACTTCCCGCGCTTTGACCGGAATATGAATACGGGCGGCAGGAACTACGACGAAGTGAAGGGCATTGTGGCGCACAACGCGCTCCATCACTCGAAGCAGTATCCGTCGCAGCTCACACTATCGGTAGTGAAGCGCCAGCCGACGCCATAGCGCTCACGCAACCCTTAGCCGACGATGATGTTAAATCAGAAGTTGTGGGCTCCATGAGAATTCCCGGACGATAGGCGGCTTCGATTATGACAAGAATGCGAAT
>JBGOTQ010000182.1:0-14235 GCA_041476565.1 Terriglobia bacterium
ACTTCTCTCTTCCTCCTCGCGACGTCGAGCTTGGTGGAGACTCAATGGGACTGCAGTCTCTCAAATGGGCTGTACGCTGTCGGCCATGAGAATGCTGAGTCCAGCGCTAAGAGGAACTCCATCGTGGGGCTTCGCAAGGCACCTTTGATCAAGTTTCCAGCAACTGTCGACTGCAACAGTCCAGCGCACTGGGACGGTGACAAAATGTTTGTGTTCAACTCGGCCCCCCCGTTTCGCAGTTCGGGAGCGGGAGTAACGCAATTGGGTCCCGCCAGTCTTGCCCTCTTCAACAATGAGGCCAATGGCGACAGATGGATCGAGGCGACCTACAAGGCCGAGCAAGGAGAACTCTACGGCTGGTACCATAACGAGCCCCACCTGATCTGTTCGGCCAACAAAGACCTAACTGCTCCTCGAATCGGCGCAGTCGTTTCCACCGACAATGGCGCCCATTGGAAAGACCTCGGTTTCATCCTGGAAGCCCCTCCTGATTCACTCGTGTGTGGGACCCAGAACCATTACTTCGCAGGCGGGAATGGTGACTTTTCGGTCATTCTCGACAACAAGAAGGACTATTTCTACTTCTTCATCAGCACGTACAACAAGCAGGTCTCCGAGCAGGGTATGTCCGTGGCTCGAATGCGCTATACCGACCGGGATGCTCCTGTGAACAAGACGTGGAAGTGGCATAAAGGGAGTTGGAATGAGCCTGGAATAGAGGGGCACGTTACTCCGTTGTTCCCCGTCGCCATCGATTGGAATCGGAGAGACGCGGACGCGTTTTGGGGACCCTCCATTCACTGGAACACGTACATGAACCAGTATGTCATCCTGCTGAATCGTGCCATCGACAAAGATTGGAAGCAAGAAGGCGTCTATATCACTTTCAACCCGGACGTCTCTAATCCGGCTGGATGGACGATGCCCAAGAAGATTTTGGGCAGGACAGAAATCATTGGGGTCCTCGGGATGGAATCAGGTTGGTACCCGCAAGTCATTGGCCTGGACGCCGGCAAACGGGAAACCGACAAGCTGGCAGGACGGACAGCCCGACTCTTTGTGCACGGTAAATCCATCTGGGAAATCGTTTTCCTCAGACCCAGCGAATAGGGAACAGTTGAGGGCGCAAGAGAAACTCATTCCACAGCAACCTGGAGGTCGCGCATGATGAATCGATTCTTGGTGGTACTTTCAGTGGTGGTCATGATGACACTGGCTCGCGCTGATACCGGAAACGGTGCGGCCCTTAATGCCTCCTCGATCGTGCCGGGCGGACCTTTCGATGCAGCTCCTTTTGGAAGGCTGATTTCGGATTCCGACAACAAATCTCTAATTGTGCGCTGGGCCGAGCCCAGGAAGATTCGACGAGTCGTCATCGAATTCCCCGCTAATGTGACTCCACCCAGTCCCCCCAGTGTCCGTCTTCAATACTGGCAGAAATCCTGGGATGGCCACCCTGACCCCATTCTGGGGGAAGCTGGAGCTGGGGGGGTGGGTTGGGACGTCATCGATGACTGGACCAACGGACGCTGGAAGGACGCTGACACCCATCTTGTCAGCCAGGGTGCGACCTGGACCTACACCTTCAAACCAACGAATGGCAGCGAGTTTCCAGGCTTGGGGGGGAAAGGGGTTGCCTATAGAAAGACCTTGAAGATTCGCCTGGTTTCAGCGGATCCCTTGCCAGCGTCAACTCTCTTACACGCTTATACTGACGCCACCTATCAACCTCTGACGGTGCACATCCTATTGGGCAAACCGGCCGAACCCAAAATTCAGATCAGTGGGCAGGAAAACGGCGTCTTGGAGGTCTTCAACGGCGTCTTGATGGACTTGCAGGCACTGGGGTCGGCAGGGGTCAGCAAGGACTCGCAACGGCAATGGCAGATTCCGGCCGACGGAGAGGGTGGCCTGGAGGCCAAACTGTTGATGGCTGTCGATCCCACGGGAAGTGGATACGATCGAACCGTCGTCACCCTCCGCTCCCGATTCCGTCCCTTCTCGTTTGCGGCAGATGAAGTAGCTCGCGGCGACCGCATCCTGGTCGACGATCTGGGGGCGTTGGTAGTAAGAGGCGGCGATGCCATCACCCTGGGGGGATACCGTGACGCCCGCAAAGAGTATGCAGGAAGGACCGTTTATGACCGCATCCGGGATGAGCCGGAGCAGACCCTGGACCGAGCCTGGAACGATATGCCTTTAAAGCGCCCGCTCTACTTCGTTCATGGGCTGCCCGGCAACCGCAATGCCATGCGGCAGGATGCGGATGGAACGGTCCGCCTCGCGGCAAACTCTCGTTGGTTCAAGGACTTTCCCAGTTCTAGAGACGCCCCGCGCCAACTCTGGGAGGGTTCTGTGCACGGGCACGGCTTCAGCTTTGGTTTTCCGAAAACCTCGATTTCAGGAAACCGCAGTTTGGAAAAGGGCTATCTTCCACTCTTGCGGACTTTCTGGCAGGAGGGAGCAATTCTCTACGAACAAACCACTTTTCTGGACAAGTTGGATGCCGATCTGGGGGTGATCCGTTTGGATGACCCAACCGTGCTGCGAATGCGCGTACGCGTGATCAATACGTCTGCATCCGGGAAGGCGCAGGCCCATTTGTTCCTCCACACGGCTCCCGGGGAGGATGAGGAGAAGAATCAAGCCCTGGAGAAGCTGTTCTCGGAGGGGGACCAAATCCTGGCGGTTTACAAGGGAAAACCAAGACTCCGTTACCTCATTGATGGGGGTGGCCGCGGCGAACTGTTGAATGAGGCCGGTGGCGTCTGCTGGCAGCTCGAATTGGATGCGAAGGAATCGCACGACCTCTACTTTTCCATTCCCTCCATAACCCTTGAGACGCCCAGCGAAATCGAAGCGTTACGGAGGCTGGATTTCGAAAAGGACAGCAACCGAGTCTGTTCTTATTGGAGAGACGTGACTTCCAAGGGCACCGAGATAGTCACTCCGGAGCCCTGGCTGAACGATTTCTATAAGACTCAACTGCAGCACATGCTTGTGAATTGTTACAAGGAATTGAATTCGGACCTGCTGCATGCCCATGTGGGGACCTTTGACTACGGAGTCTTTCCCAATGAGTCGGTCATGATGATCAGCGATCTGGACCGCCGGGGATATCACCGGGAGGCTCAAAAGAACCTCGATGCATTTCTTCATTATCAGGGGACCGTTTTATTCTTGGGGAATTTTAAGAGCAAAGAGGGTCTGTTCTACGGGGCTGGAGGCCATGAGGAGGGCAACTACAACAAGAGTCACGGCTATGTGATGTGGGCCATGGCCGAACACTGGAGGATGACTCATGATCGCCAGTGGATGGAAGGGGCTGCACCCAAGCTGGTCAAGGCCTGCGAGTGGGTCGTTCGAGAACGCCAGGCCACCATGAAATTGAACCGGGACGGCAGCCGCCCTCTGGAATATGGGGTTTTGCCGGAAGGCTCGCTGGAAGATGTCACGGACTACTGGCACTGGCTGGCCACAAATGCAGCCACTGTGTGGGGGTTCCAGCACCTGTCCGACGCCCTGGCCGACTTCGGCCATCCAGAGGCCGCGCGCCTCCAGAAAGAGGCTGAAGCCTATCGCCAGGACGTGTTGAAAGATTTCAATGAGGCCCGGATCCTGGCCCCGGTGGTCCGGTTGCGCGATGGAACCCATGTCCCCAAGTTTCCTTCCCGGCTATATGAACGCGGCAGGAGCCATGGCTGGCTGCGAGAGACCCTGGAAGGCCCCATGTTCCTGCTGTATTACCGGCTGATTGCTCCGGAGTCTGCCGAGGCCCAATGGATTTTGAAAGACTACGAAGACAATCTCTACATCTCCGATCAATATGGCTATTCCATACCGGCCTTTGACCAATTCTGGTTTTCGCGAGGGGGCTTTTCCATGCAGGCCAACCTCCTGGATGGGCCGCCCCCTTACCTGTATCGGGATGAGATCAAGCATTACTTGCGGGCGTATTTCAATCCCTTTGCCTCGGCCTGTTATCCGGAGACCCGCATGTGTAATGAGCACTCCTTGCCGGAACTGGGGTATCCTCGCGGCGATCATTTCAAAACCTCGGATGAGGCCCAATCCACCTTCTGGCTGCGCCTGATGTTTGTTCACGAGCAGGGCGACGATCTCTATCTGGGGCAGGCCATCCCCCGCTACTGGCTGGCTCAGAACCGGCCGGTGGGGATTGAGCGCGCGGCTTCTTATTTCGGCCCTCTCTCGCTGCGGATGACGCCCAATGCGGATGCCAGCGAAATCAGGGTCATGCTGGTGCCACCGCAGCGGAATGCGCCTAAAACCATCTACCTTCGGCTCCGCCATCCCCAGGAAAAGCGCATGCAGAGCGTCACTCTAAACGGAAGCAATTACGAACGATTTGATTCCGGTAAGGAATGGGTCGTACTGCCTGGAGACCTAAAGGGTACCCAGGAGCTTGTAGTTCGCTATTCCTCGGAGAAAAAGTAAGTCTCAAAGTCGACTTTTTTTCTGCCGCTCATTTTCCTGAAAGGAGATAGGAGATACACAATGAGGATATCGACAATCAGTAAGAGAATTTCTCCAGCTATCCCGTCCTTGAGAAGCACCTCGGCGGTGACTTTCGCCTTTCTTCTTTTTCTTTTGCCCTCCACACTTTTTGCCCAAGGTACCAGCACCATTCAGGGCCATCTCGCTGACACAAGCGGGGGCAGCGTGCCCAAAGCCGTGGTGAAGGTCACCAATCTGAAGACCGGGGTCTCGCGAAGCGCTCGTTCGGCTGAGGACGGATATTATCGAATTCCTGATCTTCTGGTCGGTACCTATGAGATCCGGGTGGAAATGGTCGGGTTCAAATCCATCGTCAGGACCGGAACTGAAGTGGACGCCCAATCGACGACCAATCTGAATTTCGTCCTGGAGGTCGGCGAATTGAGCCAAACAGTCAATGTCACTGGCGAAGAGCCACAGGTTGAAACAACCACGGCCAGGATTTCTGAAGTGATCTCGGAGAACGAGTTGCGCTCTCTGCCCACAGCTGGTCGCGGAATTTTGACATTGACCATGATTACTCCCGGCATAACGGGAAAATCTGAAGGGTGGGGTGGGGCTTTTTGCTGTGATGTATTTTCCAACTATGTAGCTCCCACAGTGTCCTCCGGTGGTACCGAGAATAAAGCCAATTATCTTCTCGACGGGATCAATCTGCGCTACACCGAAGGCAGTAGCTGGGGGGCGGCTTTCTCTCCCAACCCGGATGCAGTCACCGAAGTCCGAGTTTCTACCAACCCGGCATTTTCCGAGTTTGGGACCATCAGTGGGCCGCAGATACAGATTGCGACCAAGGGGGGAACTAACGACTATCATGGAACCGCCCACTTTACTGACCAGGAGGGTAGTCTCAATGCAGTCCCCTTCAGCAGCCGGCGCGAAGACATATCCGGCAACCATACCAGGCTCTTTGGGGCCACATTCGGAGGCCCCCTTGTCAAACAACGCTGGTTTTTCTTTGGCGCCTACGAAGGCTTGCGGGAGAGAAAATCCAGCAGCAACGTTGTCCTGGCTGAAACAGAGGCGTTCAAGAACTACGTTATTCAAACTCGTCCTAGCTCCATAGCGGCTCAGTTGTTTAAGGATTATCCACTATTTCGATACCCGACAGGGTTGATCGATGAAGATGGGGACGGCATTGCAGAGTTGGGGGAAGTCACGGTTAATAAGCCGGCACGGCGAACGGGAAAACAGTTCAACGGGCGTATTGATTATCAGTCTTCCAGCGCGCGGGATCGAATCTACGGAAGTTACTGGTTCACGAGGCCGGAATGGAGCGAAGCGAACGTCCGTGATGCATTTGATTCGGATCATTTCAATAACGTCAACTATGTCAGCGTCGTTCACACCCATAGTTTTTCCCCTAATTCACTCAACGAAGCTCGATTTGGTTTCACTACCACCCACTACATGAACGTGAGACAAGGGGACGTTTATCACATTCCGTATATGCAAACCGATGACGGGTTTGTCATTGGAAATGGTCCGTTTTCCAAGGAGAACACACCGAGCAGGGTTCCGGAATTTGGGGATATCTTTTCATTGAATCGGGGAAAACACGGTATCAAGATGGGGGGTACATTTCGTCATTCCACCTGGGATTTGCAGTCGTTTTTGACTGGAGATAACCCGGAGTACTATTTTGGGAGCATCCTGGACTTTGCCGATGATAATCCCTACCAGGAAATGCGAGGGCTCAATGCGGGCACGGGAACAGCCCGGTACAGCCGACTGTTCTTCATTCAAAAAGAGCTCTCATTCTTTGTCCAGAACACGTGGCAGATGCGCCCCAACCTCACACTGAATTATGGACTGCGATGGGACTCCTACTTCAACGATACCCTCGGGAAGGGCCGCAACAACTGGCAACCGGTTTTGACCGAAACTCAAGTGATCCCTGCCGAGATTTCAAAAGTCATCAACCAGAAAGTCGATCGCTATTACGGGACCGATTGGAATAACCTCGGCCCGAGGATCAGCCTCGCGTGGGATCCAAGCGGGAAAGGGCGAATGTCCATCCGGGGAGGATTCTCCATCCTTTACGACGAGGTGAACACACAGCCATGGTACTATGCTGCTGACAACCCCCCCGATGTGGCTCTCGTCTATGCAGGAACCGACCGGGGAATCCCAATTGTCTATGGCCTGGCCCCCCAAGGGACCCGAGACTTCCCCCCCAATCCCAACCTGAAGGTGCCGGCGGTCAACGAGGTCGGCGCTTTCGATGGAACCCGGCCAGCTCTGGGGGCGATTGTCACGAACTTGAAGAATCCCCTGACGATCGATACCAATATCGGTGTGCAGTATCAGCTGTTGAACGATTTAATGGTTCACGCTAGCTATCGATACCGGCACACAAGCGACGAGCTCTATCTGTTCGATGCCAACCGCTTTAACGGAGACCTGGTCGATGGTAAATTGGATCAGCTCAATCCCAACTTTGACATCATCAACATTCTTACGAACCTGGGTCGAAGAAAATACCACGGCATCGTGGCCGGCTTTTCCAAGCGATTTGCCCACGGCTGGCAGGTCAGTGGCTCTTACACCTACAACAACGGAAGCAACAACTTTGGCAACTACAGCCAACAGGACGACTACAGCGCCTTCTCCACCAATGCATACGATCCGACCGTGGATTGGGCGCGGGATGACAATCCGCATGTCTTCACTCTTCACGGAGTGTGGGAGTTGCCGATCCTGAGAGGACGTTCGGGATGGACAGCAGGCATCCTGGGAGGATGGCAGCTGAACACCATTTGGAATTTCCAGTCAGGAGGGCTGTTTGTGCCTCTGAGCTGGAGTGGGTACGGAGAAGGAGGAGATTTCAATGCCGACGGTCAACGAGGTGACCGCCCTGATCGCCCGGTGGGGGATGTGCCGCACACCTTCAGCAAGGATGAATGGTTACAAGGGCCCCTCACAGCCAGCATGTTTCCACTTCCAACCGAAGTTCGGGCGGGCAACTTGCCACGCGATTACTTTAGAGCGCCAGGATATGCACGAGTGGATGCAGCCCTGGCCAAGAGTTTCCCTATACCGATCGGACGGGTGGAAAAAGCTCACCTCCAGTTCCGCGCTGAGGCCTTCAATCTCTTGAATCGAATTAATGTGTGGGGCGTGGAAAGTGCCCTCGATGCGCCCAACTTTAGCAGGGCTATCGGCGCCTACCAGATGCGAACCATCCAACTGTCAGTGAAATTTCTCTTCTGAGGAAAGATGAAAAGAGAGTCTCGGTAACCACAAAGAGTGTTTTTGATTGGCAATAAGCTTATAAGGGTGTGCAGATTTGGTAAGGATTACTTTGAGGCTGGTTGAGACCGACTCCTTCATGAGGAGATTAAATGAAAAGCGTAAAATGGACCAGACGTGATTTTTCCAAGGTCGCTTTGGGGAGCCTGATGCCCTTTGGCGCGCCCGGGATAGGCGGGATATCCATGGCAGCTTTGCCACTCAGAGCGACGGCCGCTGGCTCCGACGCCGACCGGGTCCGGCGCATGAAATGGTGGCACGAAGCCAAGTTCGGCATGTTTATCCACTGGGGTCTGTATAGCCTGGTGGGTCGGGAAGCGTGGGCGCTAGAATTGGAGGGCATTCCGGTAGCGGAATACGAGCAACTGGCCAAACGCTTTACCCCGAAGCCGAATGCGGCGCGGGACTGGGCCAAACTGGCCAAGGCAGCAGGACAGAAATACATGGTACTGACTACGAAACACCACGAGGGCTTCTGCCTTTTCAACACCGAGTACACCGACTACTGCGCTCCGAAACAGGCCTGTGGTCGCGATCTGGTCAAGGAATTCGTGGAGGCGGATCGGGCCGAAGGATTACGGGTCGGTTTCTACTATTCACTGATGGACTGGCACCACCCGGACGGCGCGCTCTGTGCCACTAACGAGGCGGCACGAAAACGATTCGTTGAGTACATCCATGGACAAATTCGCGAACTGATGACCAATTACGGCAAGATTGACATCCTCTGGTACGACGTCTCCTGGCCATTGGACGCCAAGGGTTGGGAGTCGGAAAAAATGAACGAGATGGTCTTCAAGCTCCAACCGGATATTATCGTTAACAACCGGAACGCCCTGGATGGAGACTTCTTTACTCCGGAGCAGGAGATCCAGCCTGCCGAAGTGGGACGCGCCTGGGAAACTTGCATGACGTTAAACGACAGCTTTGGCTATCACAAGGCGGACGACAACTGGAAGAGCCCGAAGACGATCGTGCGACAGCTGGTCAATTGCGCCCGTGGTGGAGGCAACTACCTGTTGAACATCGGTCCCATGCCTGATGGTTCCGTCCCGCCGGAATCAGTCGAGATTTTGACGAGGGTTGGCAATTGGCTGGAACACAACGGTCAATCTATTTATGGAACCGAGCGAACTCCATTCGACTGGTCTGCCTTCCTCGACCTTACCCGAAAAGGGAACACGCTCTACATCCATGTCTACTTTTGGCCGGGCGAAACGGTATCAATTGGCGGGCTTGTCGCCCAGGTGAAGTCAGCACGACTTCTGGCGAGCGGTAAGGCCATTGACTTTGAACAGGATCATTTTCGTTTGAGCTTCCTGGGACTGTCGGCAAACCCGCCTGACGAGTTGGTGACCGTCATCGCGGCTGAATGTGATTCGCCTCCGGGACAGCGGGCCGAGGAAATCGTGCGAAAGGGAAGGCCACGCGGGAAGGCCTGAAGGGTGATAGACAACCGACGTATTATTCTGCGCTGTTGAGGCGTTGAAATCGGGAATTCTAGCGAAGAGACAACGAGTTTACTGGTAAAGATGAGAGAGGAAGGAGCTTCAAAGATGAGTCTTACTAGTAAATGCCTTTTTCACATTGTAACCTTGGCCCTTGTGCCCGCAGTCTATGGACAGTCTTCGTGTGACTGGTTCGGTGAAGTCACCCGGGTGAACAACTACAGCCTGAAACGAATTTCCTCCTGGGATCGCAGCGGAGGCAATTACGACAGCCGTGTGATCGACCCAGGGCAGGCCCTGACCCTGGTGGACGAGCCCGGTCCGGGTGAGATTTCCCACATTTGGATCACCATTTCGAGTCCTGAGGATTATCACTTGAAGAAGCTGGTCCTGCGAATGTATTGGGATGGAGAAAGCATGCCGAGCGTCGAAGCGCCCGTGGGCGACTTTTTTGGTCTGGGTAACGGCGATTACTTCATGTTCCAGTCTTTACCCTTGCAGGTCGGCTCGGCAAAGGCACTAAACTGCTTCTTCCCCATGCCCTTCAACCAGTCGGCTCGGGTCACCGTCACTAACGAAGGAAAACAGAAAGTAGAAAGCTTCTATTTCAACATTGATATGCGAGTCTATCCGAAGCCCTTCCCAGTAGACACATTGTACTTTCACGCCCAGTATAGGCAGTGTACGCCCTGTAAAGGTTGGACAACCGATTGGGACGACGATAAGGTGGATGGAAAGCTAAACCTGGACGGCGAAGGGA
The DNA here is from genome assembly GCA_041476565.1 of Terriglobia bacterium. Classification (GTDB taxonomy): domain Bacteria; phylum Acidobacteriota; class Terriglobia; order Versatilivoradales; family Versatilivoraceae; genus DATKMG01. The sequence continues at coordinate 9,976 of JBGOTQ010000182.1, forward strand.
ACTACGTGTTCCTCGAGGCTGGGGGTCGTGGCCATTTCGTGGGCGTGACACAAAGTGTCCTGCAGAACCAGGATGACTGGTGGGGTGAAGGCGATGACATGATTTTCGTGGATGGTGAGAAATTGCCCTCAATTAACGGAACCGGATCGGAGGATTATTATCTGGGCGCATGGGGGTTTTCTTCGGGAGCGTTTAATTACCTCCTCTTTGGAGCTCCCGTGGTGGGAGGGATCACCGCCGGCTCCCGATCGTCCGTCTATCGCTTCCATCTGGACTCGCCCATCCCGTTTACTAAATCTCTTCGAGTGACCATTGAGCACGGGCATGCCAACCATCGATCTGACAACTTCTTCAGTGTGGCCTACTGGTACCAGGATGAGCCGCACCACCAGTTCCCGTCTTTGCCGTCCGTCCACGAAAGGATTCCCAGGATATATTCAGTAGGTGGACCGGGGAATGCAGAGAAGTAACGAAGCGGTTCATCACCATAGGTGAGACTGCAGACTGTGGCGCCTTGCGACCTCAATTGTTAGGAGCGTCTTGGTCACAGCGGCGGGTTGTCCTTGCTAAATAATCCATCCAAGCGGAATTCAGGGTGTGGAAGGCCGATGCCTCAATCCATTGGAACCTTCGGATCGAATGAGAACTAACCAACAGGATGCACCCGGAAATCAGCCACGAAGCGCCGGAGGATAGCTGCGCATACCGATCCTCAGAGTGGGATTGCCTGGCAGCCATCAGGCTACGCGTCGCTCATAGCGATGATGAAGCCCCCCAACCTTCGGGATCTCGATGATGTTGCCCTTCTCAGGCAATTGCAATTCCCTGGTATCTGGAGAGTCCTTGTCCAAAGCCAGATGGCAGCGGCTATCGTGTTAGGAAGAGAAATTAGATCGAAGCCTTGCCGAACTGACTCTTCGTTTATTGCAATGACTTAGTCGAGACACTCTCGGCGGATGGATGCAATCAGGCGCTCGACATAAGGGGTTTGCCAAGGAGATCGAGGGGCCGTGAGGACTTCCATGATTCCCATATCGGTCAATCGTTGACGGATATCCGGGCTGTAAATCCTATCTTGATCGTGGAGGAGATAGCGTGGTGCGGTGTCAAAGGGGAAAGCTTGACGGAGTTGTCGCGAAGTCCATCCTGCGGTTGGATGTCCGGTGATATTGAAGTGCACGACGCAGCGACGTTGGTGGGATATAACGACAAAGACATAGAAGATGCGCAAGGTGATCGTGGTAATGGTGAAGAAATCGACGGAGGCAAGCTGGTGGGTATGGTTTTCCAAGAAGGTTCGCCAGGTCTGAGACGGCGGTTTGGGTTGTCGCAGCATGTATTCGGCGACAGTGGCCTGAGAGACTTGGAGGCCGAGCTTCAGCAGTTCCCCGTGGATTCGCGGGGCTCCCCACGTTCGATTGGCTGAGCTCATTTTTCGGATGAGCTGCCGGATTTCTTGACCAGTCTTGGGACGCCCGCGCCGGGCGCTTTTCCATTTCCAGAACAGGCGAAACCCTGATTGATGCCAGCGAACGATGGTCTCGGGTTTGACGATGACCAGGGCCGAGAGCCAAGCGGACCAAAAGCAAGAAAGCCAGACCCAGAGAATGCGATCGATGGGGCGCAGTGAGAGGCGCTTCTTGGAAGCGCGCTTGAGCACTGCAATCTGGTGGTGCAAGGCGAGGATCTCGGCTTGGAGAACAAGGCGCGATCGAAAGCTGATAAGAAGGGTTGAAATCAACAAAGAAAACACGGCAGCCATGAGGTGAGAAGCTATCATGCAGGGTCAGTAAGTGCAATGTTTTGAGTCCGGACAGGATTATTGCTAGGCAGAGGCATGAATGGTAGGATCCGGCCGGGCAATTTACCTTTCTGAGCCGAAGAGATCTGATATGGGACGCATCAGCCGGCTGGGCTTTCTGTTTGTGTTTAGTTGTGTTCTGGCAGTGGCTGCGGCAGAGAGGCGGGAATATAAGCCATATTTCGAGCCGCTCATCTGGAAGTCGGAACCGCCTGCCGATTGTCCTTTCCCTCCCTCCCGGGAGCTCACGGGAGTGCATTTCACTGGAGTTCACAGCGATTACGATTTTGCCGATACCTGGTTTCCCAGTTGGGCCGCCGATGGCAACCTTTATTCCCCTTTTACCGATGGGGATGTGTACGGTGAAGATTCTAACTCGGACGGGTTCACCTTTCAGAAGGACGGATGCGTGGGTTCATTGAATTGTCAGTTGCGCAAGGCCACCACAGGGCAGGCGATTCTGATAGGCGACGATCCTCTGAACTTGACGGTCAAAAGCCTGGGGACTGTTCAGGCGGATCCTTATCCCTATGGAGGACGCTACCCTTGCGGAAGCCTGGTCCACAATGGTATTTGGTACTATGGTACCTATTGCCTGGCTCCGCATGCGGTTACACGCTACGGCACAGTTGATTACAACTGGCCGTGGCTGGGGCCTCTGGTGGGATTCCGTATCTCGAGGGACTATGGAAAAACCTGGCAGGAAACTCCTCATACGCCAGATAAGCCGCTTTTCGGGGAATCCGGCCTGTGGGGGTACCCGGTAAAGATTGGCGCCCCCCACTTTGTGGATTTTGGCAAGAACATGGAGCACTCTCCCGACGGAAAAGCTTACCTGTTGGCTCAGGGGGCAGTCGAAGCGGACCCCAAACCGCGATTTGCCAATCTGAGCTGGATCACAGCAGATCAAGTCTACCTGTTGCGGGTCACTCCGTCTCCGGAAAACATCAACGATCCCGGCAAGTATGAGTTTTATGCGGGGAACGATGCCCATGGCAATGCCCTCTGGACCCATGACTTCGCCAAAACCCGTCCGCTCATAGAGTGGAACAACAACATGGGGTGTGTCACCGTCACCTACAATGCCCCCCTGAAGAAGTACCTGATGTGCGTGACTGACGGCGGGAATACCTATGCCCGCATGAACACCTACATTTTGGAGTCGAGTCGGCTAACCGGGCACTGGCGGCTGGTGAGTTACATGAAGAATTTCGGGGAACAATCATACTTTGTGAACTTCCCGTCCAAATTTATCAGTGCGGACGGGCAATCGGCCTGGCTCTGCTATTCGGCCAATTTCGCCACTGACTGGAACAACGAGAAAATCAAATCGGTTCCTCCCGGCAGCCTTTACGGGTTGGTCTTGCAGGAGGTGAAACTGCTGGGGGCACCGAAGGACTGAAAGCTGGAGACAGATCCGCGGAAGAGATAAATAGAATCCTAGTATCAAGTACTTTTTGGGGTACTGTTTCCATCTCTGGCCGTATTAATCAGTGTGGAAAACCTCTGTCATCTTGGCCCACCATTCCCCCGGAGCGCGTGTCTCCAGTGGTTCCTGGATCGGCCCCACAAGCGCCCACCACTCGCGGGTCTTTGGATCCCGACCCATTTGCGCCAAGTCGGACTCAAAATCCTCGCCGATATATTCAAAGTAACTGAACAGATGACCGTCCTTGTGATAAATGGAGTAATTTCGGATGTTGCATGCGCGGATCGTTGCCAACACTTCTGGCCAAACTTCGGCGTGATGCGCCACGTACTCTTGCAGACGCTCTGGCCTGATCCGAATGACCATCCCGTAGCGTTTCATAGGAGAGTCCCGCACCCCTAAACGCCAGGGTGCTATCCCATTGGGAATCCATTCCCGGGGGTATGGCGGCGAACGGCGTCGCCGCTCAACTCCTGGCTAATTTCTTTCGTCCTTTCAGGACGTCTGCTGCCTTTCTTGGCCGCCACTTCTGTTTGCACCCAGAATCTCCTGCTCATTGGTTTACTGACAAGCTCATCGTAAATCTCGCGGAAATTACTGGGCGTTCTGTCCGGTCTTCCACTTTATTCGTTTTTCAGAAAACGATCGCTTAGTTCACCTCGAGGGAATCCTTTGACGGAAATCTGGGGAACTGGGCATGAGGTTCGGTCTGGTACCAGAACGCAACCGAGGCTATGTCATCCTGCAAGGGCAAATACCGTTCCCCGGAACGCCAGCCCAAGGCCTGGATCGTAACCTTCAGGTCCTTTGCGAAACGGACCGGGTCCATGATATGCCAGCGGTAGAGACCGAAGCGTTGTTGAGATTCATTCAAACCATCCGGTCGGATTACTTGAGGCATGCCGGAGTACGGCGTGGTGAATTCCTGGTATCGGTGGGTGTACGGGTTCTCAAAACCATAAGACCCGCAAAAATAATCTTCTGTCCCGGTCCCGCAGATCGTGGGGAACTGGTTGTCTCCGTCAATAAA
>JBGOTQ010000183.1:0-14164 GCA_041476565.1 Terriglobia bacterium
GGCCATTTCTTTCCCGGCGTACCTCAGGGTTTGTGGCTGGTTCTCTTCACCCTGGCCATCACCGCCCTGAACCTGTTTGGCCTCAAAGTCACCAACCGTGCCAACTTTATAATGACCGCCATTATGAGTGCCGTGGTAGTTTGGTTCGTTTTGGTCACGGTTCGTGCCTTGCTATCCGGGGTGGGCGAAGGGACCGTCTTCTCACTGAAGCCCTTCTATAACCCTCCGAAATTCGGTTTCGCGCCGGTAATTAGTGCTACTTCCATTGCTGTCTTCAGCTTCCTCGGATTTGACGGGATCAGCACTCTTGCCGAAGATGCCCACGAACCGCGCCGGAACATCGGGCGTGCGACCGTCCTGGTGTGCGTCATTACCGGCGTCCTATTTGTCCTGCAGGCCTATTTGGGGCAGCTGGCCTGGCCTGATTTTTCCACTTACCCCAAGATCGAGACGGCATTCCTGGACGTCTCCCACCGAGTCGGCGGGGCAACCCTTTTAGGAGCCGTAACGTTCATCCTCATGGTCGCCGGGGTTGCCAGTGCCGTCAGCGGGCAGGCCAGTGCCTCGCGCTTACTCTATGGACTTGGGCGAGACCGCATATTGCCGGCTTCCATTTTTGCCTACGTGAGCCCCAAGTACTCAACACCGACTTTCAGTGTGCTCATGATCGGCTTGGTGACGCTGATCGGAGGCTTCTGTTTCACATTCCAGCTAGCGGCCGAAGCGGTCAATTTCGGCGCGTTCATCGGTTTCATGGGAGTCAATGTTAGCGTCATTCGTCATTATTTCCTGAGGGTTAGACCTCGGGATAAGTTTCTTCGCAACCTGTTGTTGCCGTTGGCAGGCTTTTTTGTGTGCTTGTATATCTTTGCAAACTTGTCCGCCACCGCCAAGTGGATAGGGATGATTTGGTGTGTAGCCGGTTTGGCTTATCTGGCTTTCCTTACGGGTGGATTCCGTCGCCCGATCAGCATGTTGGGGCTAGATAACCAAGTCTAAGAGGAACACCGGGGATCTCCCCATCTTGCCCCGGCGTCGCCAAACGCGCCAGCGGGGTTTCCAACGCGGGGGAATGGGGAGATTTGCTTGAAAGTGCCCAAGGGTCTTTTCTCAGTTCACCACCGGAGATGAAAATGACAGGGGTAGCCACGGTGAGCGTATTGGCGACGCCAGTCGCCGCGAACCGTGGGCATTTTTCCTGACAACCAAAAGCCCACGCCTCCTGGAAAAAAGCGGTCGGCGTGGCTACCAAGACCAGATTTTCATGAAAGCCGCTAGCCGATTGGCGTTGCCCTGATCATTGCGTCAAGTCCATTTCACTTGGCCCCATCACGTCCTTTCACCAAGAGCGCTAGGTACCAAAAAGGCTGAGACCAATCAGAACTTGGAAGTTGACTTTGAACAGCAGTTGGAGAATGATTCATTGAATGAACAAGGGGCTTCCATGAGGAAACTCGATCTCCAGAACACCAAGGGCGCGGGAAAGAGCACGATCAAGGAAATCAACCAGAAGCTGATTTTGAATTTCGTGCGAGAGCATCAACCGATTTCGAGAGCGGAAATCTCCAAAAGGACGAAGCTGCAGCGAAGCACCGTCACTATCATCACCAACCGGCTCCTAACCCGAAAATGGATTTACGAAGGAGAGAGCGGGCGTTATGGGGGCGGCCGCCGTCCCAAAAACCTCTATCTGAATCCCAAGAAACTCCTCGTCCTGGGTGTGGAAGTGGGCCGAGAGGAGACCATCTTGGCTTTAGCCGATTTGAACGGGGAACTTCTGGAACGCGCCTATTTCAAGACGAGCCTCGAAGATTCCGCCTTCTTTACCCGCCTGTCCAAGAAGATCCGGAGTTTCTCCCAACAGTCGCGCTCTCGACGAGGTGTCGAGGTCGCCGGCGTCGGGGTTGGCCTGCCCGGTTACATTGAGAAAAGCAGTGGCAAGATCATTGCCGCCGAGAATTTCGGCTGGTTTAACGTTCCCGCCGGAGACCAACTTCGAAAACACCTGGACTTGCCCATCTATTTTGAGAACAACGCGAAACTGGCCGCATTTGCTGAGCTCTGGTTCGGTAAGAACAAGAACGGAGCTCCACGGAACCTGGTTCACATTACCACTCGCGACGGTCTTGGCACGGGTCTCATCCTGAATGGGGAAATCTTCAACGGCGCCCGGGATGGAGCGGCCGAATTCGGCCACTTTTCGTTATTTCCAGACGGGGAACGATGCGTCTGCGGCAATTATGGCTGCTGGGAGGTCTACGCATCGGACATGGCCACTGTCAAACGTTACGTCCAATCGCTCAATGGGTCTGCCGACAAGCCCCAATTTCCTGAAAAACTGGGCATCCGGGACGTTATTGAGGCGGCTCGCCGGGGCGAGGAAGCGGCTCGTATGGCGCTACAAAGCACGGCCAGGTACCTTGGGCTGGGAATCTCTAACCTTCTCTTTGGCCTGAATCCTGAGCTCGTGATCGTCGGGGACGAATTGGCCGGAGCATGGGACTTGATCGAAGAAGAGATCATTGCTACAGTCCGGAGTCGAGTTCCAAGCTACTATTTGGAAGGCGTGGAAATAGTCGCTTCCTCGATAAAGGAGACCCCCATCCTGTTGGGAGCCATAGCCTTGGTTTTGGCTGACATCTTTTCGATCTCGAACCATCCTTAGAACTCGTGCCTATGACCAGAAGAATCTCTCGGCTTATTCCTATCTTTATCTTGCTTTGGGCGGTTGGGGTGGCTTTCGCGCAAGACAGCGCCGACAAGCGACACCAATTGGTCTTAACTTATCTCAAGGATACTGCAGCCGGCCTTTCCCGGCAGTGCCTGACTTCCATTGACAACCTGGAGATGTGGAAGAAGCAACGACCTGTACTCCGGCAGCAATTACTCTATATGCTGGGACTGGATCCACTGCCGAAACGCACCCCGCTTAAGGCTCAGATCACCGGTACCGTGGATCGCCCTAATTACCGCATCGAGAAGGTCGTGTTTCAGAGTTTGCCGGGCCTTTATGTCACCGGAAACTTTTATGCTCCCAACAGCTCCTCAAGTCCGCTTCCCACCATTCTCTACGTGTGCGGCCATTCGCCACACCCGTTGGGAGCAAAGACGGCCTATCAAGATCGGGCCATCTGGTATGCCTGCAACGGGTATGCCTGCCTGGTTCTTGATACGTTGGAGTTTGGTGAGGTAGCGGGTATTCATCATGGGATCCACGACCTGAATCTGTGGAATTGGCTGTCCCTCGGCTACACCCCCGTGGGAACTGAAGTCTGGAATGCTATGCGAGCTCTGGACTATTTGGAGACGCGGCCCCAAGTGGACATGAAAAGAGTGGGAATGACAGGCATCTCCGGCGGTGGTTCAGTCACTTGGTTCACCTCGGCCCTCGATGAACGCATTAGCGTGGCAGCGCCGGTGTGTTCGACTTACACCTTTGGCTCGCAAGCAGCCCATTGGGTGGCATCCGGGCAATGCGACTGTATCTATTTTCACAATACCTACCTCGAGGATTTCCCCATCGTCGGTGCCTTGATTGCCCCACGCCCGCTCATTATTTGTAGTGGCAGAAAGGACCCGGATTTCCCCCCCGATGGTTACCATGAGGTCTTCCAGAGGGTGAAGAAGATCTATGATCTTTATGCCGGAGGCAAGGTAGAACCGGCTCGAGTGCGGGAAGTCGACGATGATGTGGGCCATACTGACGCTCCCTTGTTTTTACGAGAAGTCCGACAGTGGATAGGCCGCTGGCTGAACCATCCAACCGGTTCCTTCGATGCCACCGAGGTCCAACCTGAAACTCCCGAAACTTTGGCTTGCCTGACCAAGCTCCCCACCGATGCGGTCAATTATAAGATCCACAACATCTTCAATCCCACAGCTCCACTGCAGGATTGGACCTCATTGACATCGTGGCAAGGCCGCCGCCGGGAACTATTGGACCAGCTCCACGAGAGAGTCTTCCGTTGGTTCCCGCGGGAAAAGATAGCTTTTCAAACAACCCAGCTCCCCTTCGACGGAGGATGGGCCGCCCGGTATGCCGGCTACAAGGATATCGAGTTCACCAGCGAGCCCGGCATCAGGATTCGCGCCCAGCTCTTTAAGCCCAACGACAGTTCCAAGCCAGCGCCCGTGTTGATTTATGTCAAGCGGCCCGGCGACTCCATTTACTTCCTCGACCTTGATGACTTGCTGCCAGTATTAGGCCGTTGCACGGTTCTGGTTCTCAATCCGCGATTAACCGAAAAAGCTGTGAGTGCCTTTGAATACGCCGAGATCGAACGAACTGCCTCCTGGGCAGGCCGAACCGTGGGCTCTATGCAGGTTTGGGATATTCTGCGCGCCATCGAATGGCTGACCGATGAAGGGGGGTTCTCTTCTCACCCCATCTCAATTTATGGCAAAGGAGATATGGGAATCCTGGCACTCTATGCCGGCCTCTTTGATGAGAGGGTCAAGGAGATTATTCTGGATGATCCTCCGAGTTCTCATTGGCAGAAGCCAGCCTTACTGAATGTTCTCAGAGTGACGGACATCCCGGAAGCTTTGGCCGCTTTTGCCCCGCGACGAGTCGTGTCCTTAACAGATCTTCCTGAATCATTTAACTATACTCGCAAACTCTACAAACTCTACGGGCAGCCTTCAGGTTTGACTCGGGCGGGCAGTCTTCCTGAGGCTTTGCAGGTATGGAATTACTAGCGTTTGGGAAGTCGCTTCATAAATCGGCCTAATGCTTTCTCTGTGTCCTCCGTGTCTCTGTGGTCTACTTTGGGTCGAAGCTACAGGCCTTAGTCTACTGCTATTCTTAGCCCCTCTCGAACCAGCAAGACCAGCCGGTAACCTGAATGCTAATCCAGCATCTCCCCAACAAACGCAGGATCACTTCTCGAATCACGAGGTGGAACAAAGGCGTCAGGCGGCCTTGAGAGCCTTGAAGATCAATCCTAACGATCCGGCAGCCAACTATCAGCTCGGCTTGATGTCATTGGCCCAAGACAATCCGGCTGAAGCTTTGCCCTTTTTCGAGAAGGTCCATGCTCTCAGAGCCACTGATATTCCCCCTTTAACTGGGATTTTGGAGTGTCAGCTTCTGCTCAAACGCCGTCCGGCAGCCCGGCAAACTACCCAAGTACTCAGGGGCCTGCTCACCCCTCGGGATCCCCGCCTCTTCGAAGTGGCCAGTCTGTTGGCTGTTCACAACGAGTATTCTGCGGCCATTCAGATCCTGGAGCAAATCAGGAAGATGATGCCCGATTCCTATGATGTGAATTACAATCTGGCACTGGCCTATTTCCAGTCCAAACAATTTGCCAGCACAGCCCAAGTGCTCGATCCGCTGCTAAAGCGACAGCCGCATGGAGAATCCTACAACCTTCTAGCCATGGCTGAAGAGGAACGCGGGCGTTACCTGGAGGCTGTTCGTTCCTTCCAAAAGGCCGCAGAAATGGAACCCGCCGATGAGGGCTACCGTTTCGACTACGCTTATGAACTCCTGAAGCATCGCACCAACCCAGCTGCCATTGCCATTTTTGCCTCCGGCGTGCGGGACTTCCCCAAGTCCGGAAGAATGCGTTTAGGGTTGGGGGCCGCCTATTACCTGGCAGTGAGATATGAGGAGGCCGCACAAGAATTGCTGGAGGCCATCAAAATTGAACCAAAGATGACATTGGGTTATTTCCTCCTGGGGAAAACATACGATTCAGTCGAATCGTCCCAATCCAGCATCGAGCAGGCATTTCGAGCCTACCTGGATAACAACCCCAAGGACCCATGGGCCTACTACCATTACGCAAACATCCTGCAGCAACACGCCCAACTAGACTCAGTCCCTAATTTCCAGCCTGCCAAAGCCAATCTCAATCGGGCCCTGGCACTTAATCCCGATTTTGCTGAGGCTCACCTGCAACTGGGGATCATTGAGCAACAAGAAGGTCGGTACAAAGAGAGCATCCCACTTCTTGTAAAGGCACTCCAACTCAATCAGAGGTTGGGGGTGGCCCATTTCCGTTTAGGGCAGGCCTACAAACGTCTTGGACAGAAGGACAAGGCGATGGCAGAATACGCCCTCTTCGAGAAATCCAGATCCGAAGACCAATCTCAATCGGACAAAGATAGACATGCCGTGATCCAGTTCCTGGTGGAGGTAAAGAAATAGTGACCCGTAGAGAACCATCGCAGGAACCCGGCGAATCCATTGCCCGCAATACAGAAGCAGGTCAAAAAATAGGTTAAAAAGCCAGTAGTGGGTCAGTTACAAGTGGAGGGCCGAGCTCTGCGAGGCCACCTTTGCCACGTTGTCTGCGGCTTCGCGGAGCTCAGCCCTCCAGAATTCCCCGTTTAACAGGCCCAATACAAAATCCATCAAAAAGCTATCAAAAAGCTCTTGACAAAGAGAGGGAATATAATTGACTATGTCGGAAACAAATTCATTCATTGAACTATTCGCCCTTGGTTCAGTGACCCCGAAGTAAGGGAAGAGAGAGTCACAAGATCCCAACGGTTGCCGAACCCGAGATCAACGACAGCTCTTCGTGAGGAGCTTTCTTGTCAAGAATTTCGGACAAACCAAATGAACTAGGAGGCATGGTTATGAGTATACGTTTACAACCCTTGAAGCTATACAAAGTGATCCTATTTGTGGGACTCACGGGTGCTTTGGCAGGATTGGCGATGGGCCAGGCTACCCAAAGCACTATTCTGGGGACGGTGACCGACCCGTCCGGGGCTGTCGTTACGGGCGCCTCGGTCAATGTCAAGAACGAAGGCACGAGTTTTGAACGGACGATCGTAACCGATGAAAGCGGAGACTATCGCGTTGCCGGGCTGGAGGGGGGAAGATACCAGGTCAGCGTGAGTGCGCCGGGTTTCAAAACCTTCGTGCGGAGCCAGATTGTCCTGGACTCAAGCCAAATCAAACGAGTGGACGCAAACTTGGAAGTAGGTGAAGCCAGCAATACGGTGACGGTGGTGGGCGATGTTGGGCAACTCGAGACTGAGACGTCTTCGCTCTCGAATGTCAAAACTACACAAGATTTCGTTCAACTGCCCCAAAGCGTTTACGGTCGCGGATGGCCCAACGTGGTGTTCGTGACTGCCGGTGTGCAAAGTGGAGGCGTTGACGGTTGTTGTGGTGTTGTGATCAACGGGGCCCGCGATACCGCCAATAATTTCACCTCCGATGGCATCACGATGAACGACGTGGTCGGCGGCAGGCAGACGGCCAATGGCTTTCCCGGCGGGGATATTGAGAGTTACCAGGAATTTAAGATCATGACCGCCAATAATTCTGCCGAATACCCCCAGGTGGCTCAACTCTCGATGATCAGCCGGTCAGGATCCAATGAAATCCACGGGAGCTTTTACTGGGGCATATACAATTCAATAACCAACGCCCGGGCCTGGAATGATCCCACCAAACCGTCATTTGAAAACCACAACATGTTTGCGATCAACAATGGCGGACCGGTGTTTATCCCGAAGGTCTACAATGGGCATGAGAAGACCTTTTATTTTTTCCATTATAGCGGCGCCCGCTATCACACGGGCAACCGCTTTCGGGTGTCGGTTCCAACGCCGGCTTTTCGAAATGGCGACTTTTCGGCTCTTCTCGGAAAGATCACCATTAAGGACCCACTCACAGGCGTCCCTTTCCCCAACAATCAAATCCCTGCCGACCGTATCAGTTCAGTTTCCAAGAATGTGCAGGACCTGGTCTATCCTGATCCCAATTTGACAGGACTGGGCGATTTTGGTCTAACCGAGAACTACTATGCAGACCCTGGCTATCAGTTCATCGCTGATGGACTCTCAGCCCGAGTCGATCACAAAATTACCAACCGCAATACCGTTTATGTTCGCGTAGGTTTGACCATCCACAACCATGATATAAGTAAGGGTGAGCTGAAGGATGGATACGGTAGTAATGGCTGGATTGGTAATGTTCCAGGCCGGGCCGTGACCATTTCGGACACTCATACCTTTAGCCCAACTCTGGTGAACGAGGCTAAGTTGGGGTATATGAGGAACGCCTACTTCGACACCGATTATAACTTCGGCAAGCAGCCGAACATTGGCCTTGAAGGGATCGCAAACCCCAACAGCGATCCGGCTGTGGGAGGCTTACCGGCCTTCAGTTTTGGGGGGGCAATTCCCTTCGACAGCACCGGGCTTAACTGGTTGAACTCAAATGCTAACCCACAAAACAACTATCAGGTCATCGACAACTTGTCATGGTATCGCAGCCGGCATACTTTCAAGATGGGCGCTGATGTTCGTTGGTACCAGGCCAACGACTCGAGTGTGCCTGCATCGTTGCGAGGGGCGTTTAGCTTCGACGATCAGCTTAGCGGGTTAGCCTACGCTAACTTCTTGCTGGGGTTCCCGAGCTATGCGGAGCGCAGTATCGCTCGTCCCGCCGCCTATCTGCGCAGTTCCCAATTTGGATTCTATTTCCAGGACGATTTCAAGGTGAATCAGAAGATCACACTCAACTATGGCCTCCGCTACGAGTACCAAACTCCATGGGTGGACAAATATGACCGGTTGTATTCCTTCGATCCCAAGACTGGCAGTCTGGTCACGGCCGGGACTTCGATTCCGACTGACCTGGTTCCTGCTGTGGCAGCCGCACTCCCCATCATAACTGCCTCTCAAGCCGGGTTCCCCATACGCAGCCTGATGGAGACAGACGCCAACAACTGGGAGCCAAGGGTGGGTCTGGCGATTCGGCCTTTTGCCAATGCGTCCACAGTGATTCGTTTAGGTTTTGGTCTGTATACGCAGATGTGGCCAGGCTCGTTGGGGATGAATGCGACGGGCGGGCCCTGGCAGTCTACCGAGTCCTACGTTATCGAGGGAAACAAACCTAGCATAAGTTTTCCAAACCCATTCCTCACAACGTCTCAGTTCTCTGGGTTACAGAGCATCGGGGGGTTGAGTGTGAAGTTCCCCAATGAACAAACTCAACAATGGAATATGTCGGTGGGACGCCAAATCTGGAATACGGCTTTTGAAATAAATTACGTAGGCACTAAAGCCCAAAACATTCCCTTTGTGCAAGACTTGAACCTCTTACATCCAAGCACCGAGCCTTACAGTTCAGCAAACCGGCCCTATCCACTGTTTAATTCAGCCTCCCTGACCCAATCTGGCGGATCTTCTATCTACCATGGTATGAACATCGAGGCCAACCGCAGAATGTCCGGAGGATTGTCGTTCAACGTTAACTACACCTGGGCCAAAGGGCTAACGGATGTGTCCTTGACCAATTACGCGACGGGCTTCTCCCAGAACCAATATGCACGCTACCTGGAGCGAGCCGACGACAGCTGGATTCGGCGGCAACAGCTTCGGTTCAGTTACATCTACGAGCTCCCGTTTGGCCGGGGCAAGCGATTCCTCAAAGATCTTCCCAGTGTTCCCAACACCATTCTGGGTGGCTGGCAGCTCAACGGAATCACGACCATGTCGACCGGGCCACGGATCAGTCCCTCTTTTTCAGGGACTGATCCCACCAATACCAATCAGTTTAACGGGGGTCGTCCTGACCGGGTAGGAGACGGGAACCTTTCCGGTAACATACGTGACCTAATCAAGTCCGGGATGCCGATTTTCGATGCGAGTGCGTTTGTCCAACCCGCGAATGGACGAGGTTCTTATGGCAACTCGGCACGCGATATCTTGACGGGACCCGGTGGGCAAAGTTGGAATATGGTTGTCGCCAAGAATTTCCCATTGAAAGAACGCGTCCGGCTGCAGTTCCGTTGGGAGATGTTCAATGCCTTCAATCGGGCAAATTTCGGCAACCCGAGCACCAATATCAGCGGCGGGGACTTTGGCCTTGTGACCAACGCTGGAAACATGCGGAAAATGTTGTTTGCTTTGCGGCTCGATTATTGAGTCTGCCCGACCGTAACGTAGGGCAGAGTGTCTCAAAGGAAGCTGGGTCGGCAGACCGACCCGGCTTCCCCACCTCCGAGATGGCAGGGTCAGATTTCGGATCTATCATTACTGAGACGCGAAGGTTGATTGCATGCGCTGAATTCCTGGATTCTCTTCGTCATTCTGCCATTCGTGATGGGTCAGAAGGTGTGAAAGATTTGACTTTCCAGACCCGTTTCTTTTTTCTTATCCCCGTTTTTCGATGAAGCATGGGACGATCCGCCGGGTTTTCACTCGAGCCGTGGTCTCGGCTCAGCTTGCCTTTATTCCCTTCAGGTCATAGCGCCCCCCTGGTTCTTCTGGTTCCGGGTTTTTTCCTCCCAGAAACCCCTTTGCTTTAAGACACTGCGGCCTTAGCCAGCTCTAAGCGGGGCCGCCAGCGCAGACATATCCATTGTTGAACATTGTAATTCAGGCAGGCCCACAGGACTTCCCTGAGGATCATGACCAACCCGCGCAACCGGAACTGCCGCAACCTCAGTTTTTCTTTAATCCAGGCGTTAGGAAATTCGGCCACCGCGCCGCGTTGGCGGTAGATCTGCTGGGCCGCTTCGGTTTTCATCTTTTCACGAAAGGCCTCCACGACCGGGTCTTCCACACTCCGGACAATCGATTGTCCTTTGCTGGCATTCTGCGGGCAACACTGCGGTTTCAGCGGACAGGCGTGGTCGGCCGCTGAGCCGCGATAGTGATAGGCGGTGACCCCGGGGTGTTTTTCCTGACTCTCATATTTCAGGGTCTGGCCCGCTGGACAACGATAGGTGTCGCTGGCCGGGTCGTAGCCAAAGGCGGCATCCACGCCCCGCCGCTTCAATTGCCCGGCCGATTGGGCCTGACCGTCGTCCAGCGATCCCATCAAGTCCACCCCACACTGCTCCATCGCCAGAATATTGGCCCGGCTGGTAAAACCTCTGTCGACCCCCATCTGCTCCGGCGCTCGCCCCCACTGCTGTTCTATCCGCTGCTCAGCGGGCACTAACTCGGGATAGTCACTAGCCGATTGGCTCACCCCGGCGGCCACAATCACCCGCTGCTGAGCATCAGTTGAAATCTGCACATTGTAGCTGGGCGCGTAACCCCCGTCGCTTTGCTTCATGATCCGAGCTTGCGAATCGCTCTGACTGGCTCGGGCCTGCTGACGAGGAGAAGCAGGGAATTGTTCAGTTCATGGTCGAGCCGAAGAAGTAGCCGCAGATCCTGCATCGGGCAGGGGGCCGGAAAAGCCCCTGGAGAAGAGAGGGAAACAGGTATGGAATTGCGCGGCGCTGTTCTGGTAGCCCTCCGAGCAATCGGTCGGCCATGGGTGTGGGCACCGTCAGCAGCCCACGAGTGTGGACATTTTCAAGGAATGTCCAAAGTCCAGGGCTTTTGACGGAGCCGGTTTCGCCTGTAACAGAAAAATCAAACCTGCGAATAAAAATCCCTTGACAAATGAATTCCGGCCAATTAGATTTAACTTGATTCATTCATTGAACTAATCAGTTCTCTCTAACCGAGACTGAGTAAATCCAGGGTGCAGCATCCTAAAGTAAGCCCCCCACCACCGATTGCGGGGGCCATCACTTCGCCAATCAGATTAATCCGACCCGTAACATCTAAATCTTAAGGAGGCGTAACATGGAAGGCTATCGGAACTTTTTCCGGGCTCTCTTGATTCTCGGACTCCTGGTGGTTACCTTAGTCGATGTAAGGGGGCAGGCAGTTCAGAGCACCATCCTGGGTACGGTAACAGATTCAAGTGGAGCGGTAATTGCCGGTGCGACGGTCAAAGTCAGAAACGAAGGCACCAACGCTGAGCGCAGTATGGAGACCGACCCTAACGGGGATTATCGGATCGCCGGTTTGGAAGCAAGTCTCTACGAGGTGAAGGTCAGTTTGGCAGGGTTCAAGACCTTCGTTCGAACCAAGGTGGACCTCGATTCGAGTCAAATCAAACGCGTGGATGTGACCCTTGAGGTGGGGGAGGTCTCCAGCACAGTGACGGTTGAAGGAGGTGTGGGCCAGGTTGAGACTGAGACCGCCACACTCTCCAATGTCAAAACCTCGCGGGACTATACTGAATTGCCCATGAGTGTTTTTGGCCGCGGTTACGCTAACCTTCTCGTCGTCGCAGCAGGCGTCGCTTACCCGAGTTGCTGTGATTTTGTGGTCAATGGAGCTCGCGGATCGGGCATCAATCTCACCACCGATGGCTCTTCAGGCAATAGCCCGGTTTACAGTGCCCAGCCCGCCAACGGGTTTGTCGTGGGTATCGAAAACTTCAAGGAAGTCAAAGTCATTACGGCCAACAGTTCTGCGGAGTTCGCGCAGGTCTCGCAGTTCTCTGCCATCACCAAATCAGGTGAGAATACCCTGCATGGCAGTGCCTATTGGGGGAACTACAACTCCTATTTCTCCGCCCATGCCTGGAATGATCCCAGCCCGCCGTCCCACGAGAACCACAACATGTTCGATGTCACGATAGGCGGACCCGTTGTTCTACCAAAGGTCTACGATGGGCATAACAAGACATTCTTCTTTTTCGACTACGCAGGGTCCCGGTATCGGACAGGCGGCAGAGTGTATACATCTGTTCCGACGCAGGCTTTCCGTCAGGGTGATTTCTCCTCCTTGCTTCCCCAGATCACTATTAAAGATCCCCTCACGGGTGTGCCCTTCACGAACAATGTGATCCCGGCAGACCGCATCAGCTCGGTTTCCAAAAATGTACAGGACATCCTTTACCCTGATCCCAACCTGAAGGGGGCAGGCGAATTTGGTCTCACCGATAACTACACCGCGGACCCCGGATACCAGTACAATTCAGACAACTATTCTGGCCGGGTTGACCAAAAAATCTCCGACAAGAATACCCTGTTTGTCCGCGTGAGCTTGACCAAAACCAATCAGGATATCAACGCGGGGGTTTTGAAGCAAGGTTACGGGGACGGGAATTCGACTGGGAATCATCCTGGTGCAAACGTGGTCGTCTCAGACACGCATACCTTCAGCCCTAATCTGGTCAATGAGGCGAAGCTAGCCTTCACCCGGGATCACCTGATGTATTCTGATTACAACTACGGTAAAACAGTAGATATCGGACTTCAGGGCATCAGCAACCCCGGCAACGACCCCGCAGTCGGAGGGATGCCTGGATTCAGCTTTGGTGGCGCCGTGGGGTTTCAAGGCAACAGTGGCTGGGCAACTCTTCGTCAGGGAGTCAACACCTACCAGCTCATCGACAACCTTTCCTGGTACCGGAGCCGCCATAGTTTCAAGATGGGTTTTGACGGCCGCCGTTATCAGTACAATGATGAATACAAAGACTTGACGGTACGCGGTACTTTTTCTTTTGATGACCAGTTGAGCGGGTTTGACTATGCCAACTTCCTGCTAGGCTTCCCCAGCTACACTGCCCGGAGTATCCCACGGCCCAACGCCTACTTGCGGAGCTGGCAGTTTGGTTTCTATTTCCAGGACGATTTCAAGGTCAGCCAGAGAATCACCCTCAATTACGGCCTGCGTTACGATGTCCAGACTCCATGGGTTGAGAAGTACGATCGGATGTACAATTTCGATCCCAAGACTGGCTACGTCGTGACGGCCGGGACAACATTGCCCACAGACATGGTTCCGGCAGTGGCAGCCGTACTTCCTATCAAACCTGCGTCCGAAGCGGGTTACCCGATAAGGAGTTTAATGGAAGGAGACCACAACAACTGGAGCCCACGGATCGGGTTGGCTATACGTCCCTTTAACGATGCAACTACGGTGGTCCGCGCGGGCTTCGGGGTTTACACTCAAATGTGGCAGGGTAACCAGGGGAATAGCATGACCGGAGGCCCCTGGCAATCCAACCAGTCCTGGTTTATTGAAAGCAATGTCCCGAGTATCAGTTTCCCGAATCCATTCCTGACCACTTCTCAATTCGCCGGCCTGCAAAGCATTAGCGGAGTCAATCCCCATTTCCCGGTGGAACGAAGCTACCAGTGGAATTTCTCGCTGGGCCGCCAAATCTGGGGTACTGCGCTGGACCTCAGCTATGTGGGGACACATGCCCTCAACATTCCCTATACTGACAATCTGAACCTGTTACATCCCAGTACAACTCCATACGATTCCTCGCGCCTGCCTTACCAGTTGTTCAACCCCGCTAATCTAATTCAAACCGGAGGCTCCTCCATCTACCATGGGTTTAATATCCAGGCCGACCGCAGACTGTCCAAAGGACTTTCTTTCAACGTCA
>JBGOTQ010000184.1:0-14147 GCA_041476565.1 Terriglobia bacterium
AGCGCCCGCCGACCCAGTCCCAGAACCCGAACATATTGGCGGTATCGATGCCGAACCCAGACACCTTGGGAGCATTCGTTGAGACCGCGACGAAATGACGGGCTACGGCCTTGACATTGTTACCGAGTCCTTTGAGAGACCAGTCCCGCGCGCTTTGAGCATTGGTCATCGTCTCCAGCGTCGTGAAGGTTTTCGAAGAAACGATGAAGAGGGTCTCCGACGGATCGAGATCACGGACAGCTTCCGCCAGGTCGGTGCCATCGATGTTGGAAACGAAGCGGAAGGTCAGGGCGCGTTCGCTGTAGTACTTGAGTGCCTCAAAGGCCATTACCGGCCCCAGGTCCGAACCGCCGATGCCGATGTTGATGACGTTGCGAATGGGCCTGCCGGTGTGGCCTTTCCAATCTCCGCTCCGGACGCGGTTGGCGAAGTCCGCCATCTTGTCGAGCACGGCGTGAACATGGGGCACCACGTTTTCTCCGTCGACAAGGATGGAGGTCCTGCTCGGAGCGCGCAGGGCCACGTGCAGCACGGCCCGCTTTTCCGTGATGTTGATCTTCTCGCCGCGGAACATGGCGTCGATCCGTCCCGGCAGGCCGGATTCCTCGGCTAGTTGAATCAGGAGCTGGAGTGTTTCGTCCGTGATTCGATTCTTCGAGTAATCCAGGTAGATGCCCAGAGCTTCGGCCGTCATCCGCTCGCCGCGCTTGAGATCTTCCGCGAAAAGACCGCGGAGATGCATTTCCCTGACTTTTTGATAATGGGCTTCGAGAGCCTTCCATGCCTGACGTTGGGTGAGTGGCGTTATTGCCGCCGCCATATTTACCCTCCTTTAGTCTTTTCAGGAACAATGTTTCAATACGGAATTTCAATGGCCGAAAAAAGGCCCGAACCTATCTTCTCCAAGTTTCTTGGCATTGCCCCCTTCTCTTCCGAAAGAAGATTCTGTCAGTCCTGGTTGTTTTGGCAGAGTGAGCATCGTCCCGCGGCTCCAGTTACTATCCGGTTGCCTTGAGGGCGTCGCTTTTCGACTTTATCACTCCCATCAGATCGTTCCAGGATTTAACGAACGACTTTGCTCCTTCCTCTTGAAGCTGGGCAGCCAGGGAATCGACGTCGATGCCGGCCCGGTCAAACTGCGCTAAGACTTCCTCGCAGTCGCCGCCGTCTGCAGGCATGATCGTACCCACCTCCCCATGATCGGCGAGGGCCTTCAAGGTCCCCTCAGGCATGGTGTTCACGGTGAGAGGCGCGGCCAGCGCATTGACGTACAAGAGGGCGGAGGCCTTGGGGTCCTTGGTTCCCGTGCTGGCCCACAGCAGGCGTTGCGGACGGGCACCGGCGTTGTACGTGCGCTGCGAGCGAGGCGAACTGAGCAAATCACGGTACGCCATGTACGCGCGCTTGGCAATGGCGACGCCAAGCCGGTTGCTCAGTGTTTCGGGTACCTTGCCCGCCACCGCGACATCCCAGCGACTCACGAACAGCGAAGCTACGGAGCTGACATCAGGCTTGAGCCCGGCGGCAATGCGCCGCTCAATGCCGCGCAGGAACGCCTCTGCAGCTGCCACGTATTGTTCGCGCGAGAACAAGAGAGTTACGTTAATAGGTACGCCAGCAAAGATCGCCTCCTCGATAGCGGGCAGGCCTTCCCTGGTGCCGGGGATCTTGATGAACAGATTAGGTCGTCCTGCCCGACCAAACAGTTCCTTAGCGGCGGCGAGGGTGCTGGCCGTATCATATGCGAGCAGGGGAGATACTTCCAACGAGACCCATCCGTCCACGCCGTTCGTCTGGTCATGGATGGGCCGGAAAAGGTCGGCGGCCCGGGTTATGTCCTCGAGCGCCAGTTCAAAGAACAGCGCCTCTCCCGATTTGGCCTGCTTGAGCTTGTCGCGGATTGATGCGTCGTAAGCAGTGCTGTTCTTGACGGCATGGTCGAAGATCGTCGGATTCGACGTGAGCCCCGTAACCGATAGCTCATCGATGTAACGCTTGAGGGTGCCGCTGTTCAAAAGGTCACGTGTGATGTTGTCGAGCCAGAGACTTTGGCCCAGGTTGTGAAGCAATTGTGTCGCTTTCATAGTGTCACCTCCGTGTATAGAAAAGAAACCGACTCCAGGGTCGGCCCCACCCGATCTCGAAAAGAGTCAGGGCCCCACATGATGATCGTCGTTCCACAGCCGGATCACCGGCTGGGAAAGGTTGTGTTCATAACCAATCGCACTCAGGCTCGCGGTGCTCAGCAGGAAGTGCCTGCAAGCGGACCCCGGTTCGAGCCCGAGCCAGCGGGCAGCCAATACCCGAATGAAATGGCCGCTCGAAAAAAGCAAAACGTCCTCCTGGACGGCACGCACGAGGGCTACGACGCGGTCGGCCCGTGTACCGACCTGAGCCGGCATTTCACCCCCAGGGCAGCCGTCGCGAAACAGTTGCCAATCTGGCCGTTCCCTGAGGATGTCTTCCGTGCGGCGTCCCTCATACTCGCCGTAGTTCCACTCGACCAGGTCGTGATCGACTTCGGCCACGCCCCCGTAGCCGGCCAGTTCGCAGGTCCGTGAGGCGCGCTGCAAGGGACTGGTAAATACTTTGGCGAAAGTCATTCCTTTCAGCCGTTCTCCAAGCCGGCGAGCGTTGCGCTCTCCTCGCTCAGTCAGCGGTAGATCGGTAAGTCCTGTATGCTGGCCTGTGAGGCTCCAAGCAGTCTCGCCATGCCGGGCCAGATAAATGATTGGAAGAATCCCACTCATGCGGATACTCCTCTCGGAATGCTGGCTCAAGCTAACGCCAATCGGCCCTAGCCCAGGGCCACATGAGACAGAAAGCTACCCGATTTCAACCTCACTTTCTGGGTTTGTTTTAGCCTTCCCGTGGAGCTGTCGCACCCAGTGTTTCGCTCTGTGAATCACCAGGAGCTTACTGACCGGCAGTTACGCTCTGATGAATTCCCTGTTGCATTTATATTAACAGGTTTTCACGGCCAGAAGGCGTGCCTTTCCGCTGCGCTCAGCCTTCCCAAAACGGTCATGAAACCGACCCATTACAACCAAAGGTGCTTTTGGGTGTGATACTGGAGGAGATCATTCGTATAATTACCTGATGCGTGCCCAGAGCTCGGTACTGAAATGGCTGGTCCGGGTGGCAGTTCCCACGACGAAGGTTGATTGGGATGCGCTCTATCGAGAGCAACTCCCCAAGATCTACAACTTCTTTCGCTACCGGGTAGGAGAGGGTCCCATCGCGGAGGACCTGACGGCCATGACCTTTGAAAAAGCCTGGCGTGCCCGGCATCGTTACCGGAGTGACCAGGCCGCCTTTTCCACCTGGCTTTTCACCATTGCCCGAAATGTGGCAACGGACCACTTTCGCCACCACCGCGAGTTCGTGTCGCTGGAGGAAGCCGCTGAGAACTCTGATCCTCGAACTCCTGAGGATGCGGTTCTACGAAATCTGGATTTCGAAAGGCTGACTGGGCTCCTGGCCAAGATGCCCGATCGCGAGAGGGAGCTTCTCTCTCTGAAATACGCTGCCGACTTGAACAACCGGACAATTGCCTCGATCACCGGGCTGAGCGAGTCGAACGTGGGCACCATCCTGTATCGCACGATACAAAGTCTTCGTGCTCAATGGGAGGAAGGAGGACCCAATCATGGATGATCAGTTTCTTTATGAATTCCGGAAAAACCCCCGGCCTGAATTTGCCGCAAGCCTTCGCAATAGACTGAATCAGGAACCTGAGGCAGAACCTAATAACTCCAGGCAAGTGTGGCGGCCGGCGCTGGCTCTGATGGGATTGCTGGTGGTCGGGGCCGGGCTGCTCAGTTTTCCCTCTGTGCGGGCGGCTGCTCAGCAGTTTCTCGACCTGTTTCGCGTTGAACGTTTTGTGGCTGTCTCGATTGACCCAGGCCGAATTGCTCAAATCGAACAGCTTCAAAACGGCAAACTCGACCTCAAGGCCCTTTTGAGCCGGGACTTACAGGTCCTGAAAGATCCCGGCGAGCCACAAGCGGCCGAGGACGTCATGGCAGCCTCTCAGGCGGCAGGCATGGAGGTTCGCTTGCCTGGGGTGTTGCCGGAGGGGGTGACACAAACCGGGATCCAGGTTGTTGGGGAAGGACTCGCCCGGTTTACTGCCGATACCTCCAAACTTGCGACTATCCTGGAATCCTTGGATATCACCGATGTGCAGATCCCAGGTCAGCTTAATGGTGCTGTCATTACCGTCCGCGTCCCGCCTTGCGTCATAGCTACATATTCACGGGGGAAAGCAATAGCCACGTTGATGCAAGCCAATAGCCCGGAAATTACGTTGCCCGCAGGCGTTTTTCTCCCCGAGCTGGCTGAAATCGGCTTGCGAGTGGCCGGATTATCTGCCGATGAGGCTCGACGCCTGGCATATTCCGTGGATTGGCATAGCACGTTGATGGTGCCGGTGCCGGCCAATGCTGCTTCCTTTCGGGAAGTGGAGTTGCGAGGAACAAAGGGCCTGCTTATTGAGACCCATTCTGGGAGCGGAAAATCTAAAAGCAACGAACCCCGCATGAGACCTGGTTCCATCCTGCTTTGGACCGAGGGGGGCAAAGTGTATGCGTTCTCCGGCACGGTTCGAAGCATAGAACTCCTGGAAATGGCAAATGCCTTGTGACCTCCGCCCTGAAGCAATTTGCTTATGAGTACTTCGACCGGGCCTGTGATTGAAGCGTTTGGACTTCGCAAGCTTTACGAAGGCCGAGTTGCGATAGACAATCTCACCCTGGAGGTGCATCGGGGCGAAGTCTTCGGTTTCTTAGGACCTAATGGCGGGGGCAAGACCACTTCGGTCAAAATGCTACTGGGGCTGGTGGCCCCGACTAAGGGGACCGCCCGCGTGCTAGGGGCACCCATTGGGAACGTACAGGCGCGCGCTAAACTGGGTTTTTTGCCTGAACATTTCCGATACCATGAATGGCTGACCGGCCGGGAAATGTTGCGGTTCCATGGCCGTCTTTACCAAATGCCTGCCCGGTTGCTGAATGCTCGCATTGACGAGTTGCTCACCAGGGTAGATCTTCTGGACGCGGCAGATCGCAAGATCCGGGAATATAGCAAAGGGATGATGCAACGCGTCGGACTGGCTCAAGCCCTGCTCAACGGGCCAGACCTGGTCTTCCTCGACGAGCCGACGTCCGGGCTTGATCCTTTGGGTCGTCTATTGGTCCGCAACGTGATTGGCGAGTTACGTCAACAAGGGACCACTGTATTTCTGAATTCACACCTCCTCAGCGAGGTAGAGATCAGCTGTGATCGTGTGGCCTTTGTCAAAGGTGGCCAAATAGTGCGTGAGGTGGCCTGGAGAGAGCAGAGCCCCATCCTGGAGGTAGAAATCCAGATGAAGCCGATCAACTCCGCATTGTTGAAATCTCTGGA
The DNA here is from genome assembly GCA_041476565.1 of Terriglobia bacterium. Classification (GTDB taxonomy): domain Bacteria; phylum Acidobacteriota; class Terriglobia; order Versatilivoradales; family Versatilivoraceae; genus DATKMG01. Next base: position 5,407 of record JBGOTQ010000184.1, read on the forward strand.
TGTTTTTGGAAGCGACATCTTCTCTAATAACGGCATGGTCCGGCTGCGGGTCCCTGATGAGGAGGTCCTGCCATTAATGACCCGGTGGCTGGTAAATCAGGGAGTCATGGTCTACCAGATTCGGGCCTCCAGGAAGTCGCTCGAAACAATGTTTCTGGAAGTCATGGGCCAGGATCACCGGCCGGGATGAGTCGATGCGCGGCATATTGACCATGGTTCATTTGACGTTGCAGGAAGCCAGACGCCGCAGGCTTCTTTTATCGGCTTTGATTTTCGGACTGGCCTTTCTATCACTGTTCGCCACCGGCTTCCACTTTATCCACCGCGACCTGATGGCTCATGAGGTCCTCCCCTTTCAGCGCAAGTTGATTTTGAGTTCGGTGATGATGGCAGGGTTCTATGCAGTGAACTTCTTGATGGTGATGACTGCGGTCCTGGTCCCGCTCGATACCCTGTCGGGCGAAATCAGCTCAGGAGTGATACAGACTGTGGCGGCCAAGCCGCTCCATCGTTTCGAAATCATCCTCGGCAAGTGGATTGGCTTCTCGTTGATCCTGGCACTGTACCTGGGATTGATGGCGGGCGGATTGGTCCTGGTTGGAAAAGTCGTTGGCGGGGTGACACTCTTGCGGATTGGCACGGGGGTTTCGCTGATGGGCCTGGAGGGCACCTTGCTCCTCACGCTTTCGATCGCAGGAGGGACCCGTCTCACCACCATCGCCAACGGCGTCACCGTCCTGGGCCTTTACGGGCTTGCGTTCATTGGCGGGTGGATGGAACAGATTGGAACTCTATTGGGGAATACCACGACGCGATATGTAGGAATCGTGGCGAGTCTCTTCGTTCCCAGCGAATCGCTTTGGCAGCTTGCCGCCTATCATATGCAGCCCCCTTTAATGCGCGACTTGAATCTAACCCCGTTCTCCCCTGCCTCGGTCCCCAGCGGGTATATGATCCTGTGGGCAATTGGTTACACCTTGGCCGTCCTCAGCTGGGCCCTCTGGCAATTCCACAAACGAAACTTATAGTTTTTCTTGGGCCGAGACGAACACAGGTGCATCCTGCCGGCGCGCCGTTCGGCCGGCCGAGTGTGTGGGCTGAGTGCAGAGTCAAGTAGTTGTTAGACTACTTGAGAACCGTGGTCTGCTGGAGTATTATCGCCAAGAGTTTGAGATATGTGGATAGTCAGGATCGCATTACAGCGACCGTATACCTTCATCGTGATGGCGCTTCTGCTGCTCATCATCAGCCCTATTGTCATCCTCCGCACGCCGACAGACATATTCCCGAACATCAACATTCCCATTGTCAGTGTGATTTGGAGCTTTGTAGGGCTGAATCCCGAAGAAATGGAAGGGCGCATTGTCTCGATTCATGAACGGGTTATGACCACGACTGTCAATGACATCGAACACATCGAGTCGCAGACGCTCAGCGGTGTGGCAGTGATCAAGATCTTTTTCCATCCCACCGCCCGGATCGACACAGCCATCGCGCAAGTCACGGCTGTTTCTCAGTCGATACTGAGATTTCTGCCTCCAGGGATCACGCCGCCGTTGATTCTCAGCTATAACGCCTCGAGTGTTCCGATTCTACAGCTCGGCTTGTCCAGCGAAACGCTCTCCGAGCAGGAACTCAACGACTACGGCGCGAATTTCATACGATTGCAGCTGGCCACGGTGCAAGGCGCTTCGGTTCCATTACCGTTCGGGGGCAAGCCGCGCCAGATGATGATCGACATTGATCCTGCCGCCCTCGAAGCTAAGGGGCTCTCGCCGCTCGATATCGTTAACGCCGTCAACGCTCAGAATCTCATCCTGCCGGCTGGCACGTCTAAAATTGGCCAGTTCGAGTATGACGTGGATATCAATGCCAGTCCTAAGACGGCAGAGGAAATCAGTTATCTGCCGGTCAAAGTGGTCGGGAACACGACGATTTACATTCGTGACGTGGCACACGTTCGCGATGGATTTGCTCCCCAAACTAACGTGGTGCGACAAGACGGGCAGCGGGGATCCCTGCTATTCGTCATGAAAACGGGTAATGCCTCAACTCTGGATATTGTCCGGAGGGTGCGCGAGACTCTGCCGCGTATCGCCGCGGGGCTCCCCCCGCAACTCAAAATCCAGCCCCTGGCTGATCAGTCGTTGTTTGTTCGCGCCGCCGTAGACGGCGTGATCAAAGAAGCGATTATCGCAGCCGTGTTGACCGGCCTGATGATTCTCATGTTCATAGGCAGCTGGCGGAGCACGCTGATTATTGGTCTTTCCATCCCCCTCTCAATCCTGGCATCAATCGTCGTCTTCAGCGCTCTGGGGGAGACGATCAACATCATGACCCTGGGAGGATTGGCGCTGGCAGTCGGCATTTTGGTGGATGATGCCACGGTAACTATCGAGAATATCGATCGGCATCTGTCGCAAGGCAAGGACCTCAAGACAGGGATCCTGGATGGCGCCGCGCAGATAGCGGTTCCGGCATTCGTGTCCACCTTGAGCATCTGCATCGTGTTTATTCCGGTTTTCTTTCTCACCGGCGTTTCCCGTTATCTCTTTGTGCCTCTTGCTGAGGCGGTGGCTTTTGCCATGATTGCTTCCTATATTCTGTCGCGAACCCTGGTTCCGACCTTAGCTATGTATCTGTTGAAAACCCGGGAATCCCGCCATGACCCAGCCCATCGCAGTTTTTTCGGGCGAGTTCAGCAGGCGTTCGAGCGAGGCTTTGAGAGGTCCAGGGAATCCTATCGCCGCAGGCTGGCGTCCTGCATTCGACATCGCCGGGTGTTTATTGTGGCCTTCCTGGTGGCCTGCCTCTCTGCCTTCCTGCTCGTCCCGTGGTTAGGCGAAGACTTCTTTCCTTCAACGGACAGTGGTCGCTTCACGCTCCATCTGCGCGCCAAAACCGGCACACGCATTGAAGAAACAGCAAGACTTTGCGATTTGGTGGAAACATCAATCCGGCGACTAATCCCTCCGGACGAATTGTCTAATGTGATAGACAACATTGGCCTCCCGTCCAGCGGCATCAATTTGTCCTACAGCAACTCAGCCCCGATTGGCGCTGCGGATGCCGACATCCTGGTGTCCCTTCGAGAGAAACATTGCCCGACCGATCAATATCTGCGCGATTTGCGTCTCCGGCTAAGGGAGGAGTTTCCGGGGGTCACTTTCTATTTCCTACCCGCCGACATAGTCAGCCAGATTCTAAACTTCGGCTTGCCAGCTCCTATCGATATTCAAGTGGTTGGCAGGAATATCGAGGCCAACCATCAGTTCGCGATCCAGTTGTTGGGTCGGTTGAGACAGATTCCTGGAGCCGTCGATCTCCGGATACAACAGATGTTCGATCGGCCCAGAATGCACGTCGTCGTGGACCGGACCAAGGCTCGAGAAATCGGGTTCACACAGCGCGAAATTGCCAGCAGCATGCTGATTTCCCTCAGCGGCAGCTTCCAAACGTCACCCACCTTCTGGCTGGACCCCAAGAATGGGGTCAGCTATAATCTCGTGACTCAGATGCCGCAGTACAATCTGGCCTCTCTTCAAGATCTCCAGAGTATTCCCATTACAGGGCAGAACCAGTTGCGTCCGGAGATCCTTGGCAGCCTGGCTACTGTCACGCGCAGTGCCGAAATGGCAGTGGTCTCTCATTACAACGTGCAGCGGGTTATCGACATCTTCGGCTCGGTGCAGGGCAGGGACCTGGGAGGGGTGGCGCAGGATATTACCCGCGTTGTCAACGAGAGTCAGAAGGATTTACCGCCCGGATCCCAGTTGATAGTTCGCGGCCAGATAGAGACTATGCGGTCATCGTTTTTGGGGCTGCTCGGCGGGTTAGTGTTTTCGGTCGTCCTCGTGTACCTGTTAATTGTGGTCAACTTCCAGTCCTGGCTGGATCCGTTCATCATCATTACTGCTTTGCCCGCAGCGCTTGCCGGGATCCTGGTGTGCCTGTTTGTCACGAACACTACCGTCAGCGTGCCCGCGCTGATGGGGTCTATCATGTGCATGGGGGTCGCTACAGCCAACAGCATCCTCGTCGTGAGTTTTGCAAAAGATCGAATCAGTCAGCACGGCAATGCCACGAGTGCCGCCCTGGAGGCTGGCTTCACCCGGTTTCGACCGGTCCTGATGACCGCCTTGGCCATGATCATCGGAATGGTTCCCATGGCACTCGGTCTGGGCGAAGGGGGCGAGCAAAACGCTCCACTGGGCCGTGCGGTCATTGGGGGCTTGATTCTTGCCACCGTGGCAACACTCTTTTTCGTGCCCGCCGTATTCAGCCTGCTGCACGGTTTTCGCAAATTCGCGCCAATTTCCAATGAGACCGATTGGCGCCACGAATAGGGTTAGACCAGGGTTGTGGAGGATGTGATGCGGGTTAAAGAAGGTAACGATTTGCACTCCGGGGTTAGCCTGGAAGAAGAAGGACTTGACCGTTTGAACCAGCCGCCCCCACGGTCTGGTCCTGTGAAGCCTATCCTTGCCGCAGCGATAGTCCTTCTTCTGCTCGGAGTGGTTGTTTATCGGGGCATTACCGATCGGGTGAAGACCACTTCGGCCCTGGCCCGCGAAACCCTCCAACAGGCAGTGCGACTGGTTTCAGTGATCCAGCCCAAGCGAGGCGCCCCCGCAGAAGAAATCGTTCTCCCCGGAAACATCATGGCTTTTATCGATGCTCCGATCTACGCGCGGACTAATGGTTATTTGAAACAGTGGCACGTGGACATTGGGACTCATGTGAAAACGGGTCAACTCCTTGCTGAGATTGACACGCCGGAGGTGGAGCAACAGCTCCAGCAAGCTCGTGCCGATCTGGCCACTGCGGAGGCAAACTTCCAGCTCGCAGAGATTACGACCTCCCGCTACCAGGAATTGCTGAAAACCGATTCCGTGTCGAAGCAGGAGGCTGATAATGCGTCCGGGGACTTTCAAGCTAAAAAGGCAATCGTCCAGTCGGCCCGATACAATGTGAAGCGGCTCGAAGAGCTGCAATCTTTTCAGAGGATCTATGCGCCCTTCGACGGGGTCATCACGGCCCGCAATACCGACATCGGGGCATTAATCGATTCAGGGAGCGGGAGCCCCGCCCGAGAGCTGTTTCACATTGCCTCAACGCGGGAATTGCGGATCTATGTGAAAGTCCCCCAGGCATACGCACGTGCGGCCAAGCCGGGCCTCTCTGCTGCGTTGACCCTGGCGGAGTTTCCCAACCGCCGCTTCAAGGGGACGCTAGTTAGAACTGCGGAGGCGATCGATGCTGCCACCCGCACTCTCCTGGTCGAAATCGACATGGAAAACCCAACCGGTGAGCTCTTGCCAGGCGCCTACGTCGAGGTGCACCTGAGGCTACCCTCCCCCTCGCCTGCCTATTTGTTGCCGGTGAACACACTCCTTTTCCGCTCTGAAGGCCTCCAAGTCGCGGTCCTCGAAGCTGGAACCCACGCGGTGCTGATTCCAGTGACGATTGGTCGCGATTTTGGAACGGAGGTCGAGATAGTTTCCGGCTTAAACGGGGATGAGAATGTGATTGTGAACCCTCCGGACTCTCTGGTTTCGGGCGAGGAGGTCAGCATCGCGCCATCGGCGAACACAAGCGGTAAGGGAAATTGATCCCTCTTGTGCGTCAGAGCTTGCGTCGCTGGTCCGCTACGCTCCCCCCTCACCCGGCTCGCTATTCAGAGCGTGCCTCCAAAAAAACACACACATCCTCCTTTACGCCACCGGCCACAACATCCCACGGCATGAACTGATCAAGGATTATACTCGTCTTCGCTCTCGTCGTCGTACTCGGAAGGTTCTTTGTCGAGGACGAGCACGACGACGAGGATTTTCAAAAGAGATCTCTTTTTACCCGGGGTGAGATCACGGTGAACTGGAAATGAAGGCCCCATCACCAGTTCTCTGGCCGGGCTGCCCTCCATCGTTCACCACCCCGTAAGTGATGAAGCGATTGTTTCCGCCGGTCTTTGTAACCCTGGCGTATCCCTGAGTCACGCCCGAAGTGTAAGTCGCAAGAATCGCCCCAAATTGCTTCCAACCGAGAGCATTTAAACTGATCCCTTCGATTGTGTTTACCTTGGCGCCAGTGTTGCCGTCGAATATCTCGACGCTAAGCGTATCAGAGCTATTATCGGTTTCCCCGATATTCACAACGGCCAGATTGGACCTGTTTTCGGCATCCTGCTGAAGCCCGTAAATCCAAGCACTTTGATCGGAGGCCATTCGATCCGGCAGAGCTCCGTAGAAAAGGCCATACCGGCCGCCTCCCCCAGGAGAAGAAGTCCGGGCAGACACAACTATGCCGTTGAGATCGCCTTCCGTCACTGTGACAAACAAAGCACCGGCAAAGGCCGGACCCTTGGGGGCGATTTCCGGGATACTCGATTCCCTCAGGTAATCAATCAAATCCGGGATGGAGAGCTGTTCAGATGGCTTTAATTCAATCGTGAAATCAGCGGCCTTATCCTGAGTCTGGACGGCATCAGATATAAACTCGCAATGGAGGGTCTTCGTGTTCTCTGACCAGTTCGTAACCATGATTTCACTTGAAAAGGTGTTGGCTTCCACTAGCACCGGCAGAGTCAACCGGCTACTTCCAAGAAAGTCGGATTGCCGGACAGGAAAGACGAAGGAGCCGTCAGAATTGGCCTGGTCATTAATGACAGCATATGCATAGTAAGGGGCAGAACCCGAGATCCGTTCGACCTTGACGTATCCGTTAGTGAGATTCATTCCGTTCGATTGCAGGATCTGGGAAATCTGGTTAAACCCTCCCGGCGGCAGGCTGATGTCAGGCAATGCCTGGCTGAAGCGATTGTTGGGGTCGCCAGAGAAAACGGTCAGATGAAGCACCACGTTACCTTGGTCCGACAATCCGGCATTTTGAACGGCCACGTTGGAACGGTCTGATGCGTTTTGCCTTAGACCGCAGAGGTAAACCGCCTCGTTTAAAGCACTCGAAAGAGGGACTCCGGGATAGGACAATCCGGCTCGTCCTCCTTCCGCCGCCGCCGTGGTTCTAACCGTAATCGCGGCATCAGATGAGCTCTCGAGCCCTGAAAAGCCAACGGTTAGCGTCCCTCCCAGGTTCCCGGAACCGGGGATCGGGATTCCAAGAGATCGGAGATAGCTGATGGCGTCCGGGACTATTAGCTGGTGCCCCGCAGCCAGGTGGTCGGTTCCTTTGCCTGTTCCACCGCCAAAAGAAGAAATATAGCTAAAATCGAGGATCGCATCCCGGCTTCCCTTGTTGGTCATGATCATTTCAGAGGTGAAGAAAGCTCCATTCAGGCCCGGTGTCGAAACCAGGACGGGTACGAAGACGGTGGATGTCTCATTGTCGGCGGCGACAACAGTAAATGTCTTGGTGTATTCATTATCAGTCTCGTCACTCTCGACGATGACATTGTCTGCGTCGAGTACGAATCTGAGAATATGAGTGCCGGCCGGCAGTGTTCCAACAGGAGCATCCTTAATATAGAAGTACCATTTGGGATCAAGAGTATCGCGCGTTTCCAATTCGATCTGCAGAACTCCGTCAAGGTATACTCGATACACAAAAGGCTCGGCCGGAGCAGTCCCGTCGTTTATACCGCAAAAATCCACATATAAGGCATCACTGGAAGTCAGTGGAGTCACATCGGAGGAGGTTCCCTTGACATTCGACACGACAATCTTGTCGGACCATTCTTCAGGCTGAAAAGGTGTGAGGTTTGGCATATTAGTCCCCACGACAACAATGGTCTTACTATATTCGTTGTCAGCCTCGTTGGATTCAGCGACAACTCCTGTTGCATCGACAACCATCTTGAAGGTGTGACTTCCGGCAGGGAGTAGTCCGATGGGCACATCAGTACCACTAATGTAATACCCAGCTTCAAGGTTTTGGTCGTATGGGATGGAGACTTTGTCTGTGTCAAAATAAAAGTCAATGACAAAGTGTCCTGCTGAAGCCCCTCCATCGTTTATGATGGCAAAACTAAGATAGAGGGAATCGCTGGGTGAAAGGCCTGTCGAGTCGGTGTAACTCCCTTCGACCTTCGACACCACGATCGAATCACTCCACCCTTCCGGCTGGTAGGGTCTGAGGTTCGGTAGAGCAATCGCATTCCCCGGAATCGTAGTCGCTCTACCTTGCCCATTTTCATTTTGGTGGCTCCCCATGCTCCCGGACGATAACTGCCTTGGCATCGGTCGATGCTGCAGGGCTTTTTTCATCTGGGTCATTTTTGAAGCAACAAATGTACCCTGCTTCCTGGTGACTGCTTCAGAAGACAAGAAGCCAGGAAAGATCATAAGTGCGAGTACAGCCAGCTTTAGGCAATTACATTGCATAACGCCTCCTGTTGGGTGGACTCCAGAGTTAAATAGTCGGGATCTGGCTTTGTGAAGGGATGCAATTCAAGGGGCATCGCTGAACCCCCCTGTGCAGACCGGAGCATCTCGTGAATTTAAGAGGAGGGTAAAGGTGACCCTCTATTTGCGAATCAGCAGAGACAAAAGAAATCTCTCTGCTGGAGTTAATTATTGGAGTTGGTTCTCGAGGAATGACCTTTGTGACAATACATCACGGATAGCGGTACCACAGAGATGAGTAATCTGTCAAGTTGATAAAGTTGATATGTCAACCCAAAATAGAAATGTCCGCTTCTTACCAAATTAGAAATGTCCGGTTTGTAGTTATCAGGAATCATCAGGTTTTGCAGGGGTGCTGATGGTTTCATTGAACTCTCAGTGATG
>JBGOTQ010000185.1:0-14028 GCA_041476565.1 Terriglobia bacterium
CGCCCATGGACTTCACGGGATACCGGAAGATCGCCTCTACATGTCCGATTTCTATAGGCATGCTCGATCCGAGTCCGCCCGACGCCCCGGGGTGACCGGCGAATCTATCCTGATAACGGGCTCGTAGGGGCCGGTTATCAGGGAGATTGGCCGAGTCGACTCCGTGGTTCCCAAGGCGCGCCAGCGCCGCTGGGAACTAGGAGGGGGCGCGGACAGCCGGATAGCCCGGGGCGTTCCCGAGGCGCGACCCAAACGCCGGTGACTAAGATCCTTCCACTTTCCTGGCTGGACTCCAAGTGCTTTCAACGATCAGGGGGCGCGCCTTGGGAACGATTCAGGCTCACCGGCTAGCGCGTGCTTTTACGCGCTAGTCCGGTGAAGCCGCTGGTTACGCAGAGGCATCTTCAACGCCTTACACTACCGGCGACGCGTCTCCACCATAGTCAGCCAACCGCTCGGCACAACCGTGTAGTTCCCGAATCCAGTCGGCAAGTCGCTTGATGGAAACGCGAAGATCGCCAATCTCGAGGTTGCCGCCATTTGCGACCACCGCGAGGCTGCTACCCTCCGGGATTTCGCCTTGAAGTAGCAGCCCTTCGAAATGGGTGACAGCGTCCCTAATATCAATCAGCATCTTCTCTTGGTCGCCGCGGAGCAAAAGGAGGCTCTTTGGTAATAACTGCTTTATCGCGGGAGGAACAAAAAGCGCAGACCGAAGAACCTTGACGTGTCGGAGCATGCGTTCGATTGCCCAGATGCAGGCTTCAAAGTGGCCAGAAGCGCGTGCTACGTATGACAGACCAGAGTTCGTGCGCTTTGAGTGCCAGTCCAGAATTGCTGCACGAGCATTCTGGTATTCGTCCACACAAAGATCTCCGAGACGGATCGTGTTCATCGAGAGCGCGTATGTCGTATGGTCCGTCGGACCCGCCGACTGGAACAGACGTCGGAGTGCCATCCGTACTAGGTTCGGCTTCAGCGATGAAAGGTCTGGTACCTGTTCGTCAATCGGAATGATCATTGTCCTGTCTTCTTCCTCATAACATTACGGCTGAGGTGCCACCGCGCCTTATGCGGTGGTCACCTCAAGCCGATGGTTCTGCGATTTCTATCCTTCCAAACACCTTTGTGGCAGCAAAAATGCCTTTTGTGATCTGAAAATTTGACGGGTGATTATGCTTAATTGAAAGCTACTGTTCAAATACTACTTCAGTTTTGATGGACACCTTTTCCAGCTTGCCATCCATCATGCCTGGTTTGAATTTCCATTTCTTTACAGCTTGGATTGCTGGCATGACAATACCTGGAAGGTCAGCTGGCCAATCTAGAATGCTCACAGACCCCACAGTGCCATCTTCATTAACGACGATTGAGAAATGGAGCATTATGGGATTGGCGGTAGTGGCATGAATGTCTGCTGGTAGCTTGGGTTTTATGGTGCTTAATGGAATTGGGTCCGTAATTCCAGGCTTCCCACCATAATAGATGATATATCCTTCAGGTTCTTTGGTGAGCTGAGACTTCTCCGAGATAGAGACTATCTCGAATCTGTGTTGCCCTGGTGTCAGGAGAACATAGGCAAATGGCGATTTATCATCTTCCTTCTCACAGCCTGCTTCGGCCAGTAGTTTTTCCTGATTGCCATTACGACCAAGGCTTAGTCGGATTTGACCAAGACCGCATCCCCATGTCGTCTTCTGGAAGCGTTGATGCCACTGTTGAACAATGTTCCTATCTGAAGAAGTAACCGATCTTGAAGCGATAGTCCAATCCTTTGCCGTCCATTTTTTCATAACATTGTAAGGATCAATGGCTAGGTTTCTGATTACAGAAGCCTTCTTTTCGGAGACGGTATACTCAGTATAGTAAACTCCTCGCCAACCGGCGAGTTCTGGATCAATGGAGAACCCAAGATAAATAATCCCAAATCCCGCAGTATGGTATGGATAGAAAATAGGGCTCATCGAGACAATAACTGAAAGTCCGGGTTGCAAGAACATATGGCGAGTCGAGTTGGACACCAACCCGCAATACATTCAACCGGAGTGCTTGCCATACTGAGGCACTACTAGGTGAAACTTCTGCAGTGACGATATAAGGCTTAAAGCTCGGATTGGGAGAGCTGACCCAATACTTTAACCAACCCTGAGCCTCGTGGATTGTTTTGTATCCGTTCGATTCAACCGTGATTGCATGCTTCCATGAGCTCCCGCTTTTTTCGAACAGATAAAGAGAGACGTCCGAACCATATGGGATCGACAGACTAGTCGTGGCAATCATCCAGTTTTGATACTCTTTGGGGCAGCGCAACTCTATTTCCCCAATAGCACCATATCCTTCATGTTCGTCTCCTACAGGTATATCCTGACGTTCCAAGCTTTCAATGACTCTATGGGTAAGCACCTGTGGGTCTGTCTCAATGGTGTCATTTGCACCTGCTACTTCCACGATCAGGTCACGGACAGCATGTTTTAGAAATATCAGATTTTGAGACACTGCTGGAGGCACGTCTGTGCTGTCACCCAATGTCAGCTCGTATCGACGCAGTTGTGAAACTATTTCTCGAAGCGATTTTGATGACCTTCCCTGATGGGCCGCATCACAAGGGCAAATGAATCCTATGAAACCCTGCCATAGTAGGAAATACACGAAAATCTTCCTCATGAGTTGGGCCTTGGTTAAATATTTATTCGAATATTTCATCGCAGAACGACTGGCATCACCAGCGCGCGCTTTTTGTGCGTCTGGTGAATGCCAATGGTTAGGCCACGATTTCATGTTCTACCCGTTTTTTTCTGTCCGACAAAACCGCCGAGCCACCCCAGCCCCACCATGCTTAGTGGGACGAATAAGCTGTGCAAGCCAAGCTGCCCACCAAAAGCCAGTATCACGCCCAAACTCAACAGACCAGCTAGGATGCCAATGAAAAAACCGTGAACGCTTCCGGCTGTCTTGGCTTTTCGGGCAACGATGCAGCTCACAAACAGCGTCAGCGATATCTCAAGCCAGGGCATCAATTTGGGGCTGATCTTGGCAGCAAAGTGATTGATAGCATTTTGGTCGGGAGCGCCTCGAACATGAAGGGCTAAGACCAACGCATAGACGGTAACTATGGCTATCAGGACAAGAGAACTCACTGCAACAACTGCAACCGCAGCGCCGAGGACGCGAAGCCATCGGATACTCGATAATAAATAGTTCATTTGTGTTGCTTCTTTCCCGAGTCGCCTAACAGATCCGCTCACCGGCGCGCGCTGGTAGCGCGTCCGGTGAAGTGGATGGTTATGTGCTTTGTCTATTTTTGCTGAATTTTATCAATTGCATCTCGTGCAAATTGACGCACATCTTTACTGGGGTCATTTAATGCTTCCTGCAATGCCGGAATTGCAGTTATGGCAGCGGGACCAATTCTACCCAATGCGATGCAACTTGTGTTGCGTGGTCCTTCCTCCCGATCTTTCAGCAATCTAATTAGAACAGGGATCGCTACTTTGGCATCCGGTCCTATTTCTGCAAGAGCTTGTGCAGCCCATGCTCTAACATCTGTATCAATATCTGAAGTGGCATTAATCAGAGCTTGCATGGCAGGTCGCGTATCAATCTTTGGAGCCCGTTTTGAATATCTGCCAGGCAAATCAATCAATACAAGGGCAGCATTTCTCCGCATCTGGACATCCGGATCGCTGAGAGCTTGGGCCAAAGCTAGAACGGCTGCCTTTCCATGAGCGCGTAATTTCAAATAGATATCGGTTCTTTTTTTATCGATGGGATCAACTCTGCCATCTGATGGAGCAACCGCTGGCATCTGCATTGAGAAGCCGCGCATTTGTTGGATGATCTGCCGGGCCTCATCATAATTTTTTGGATTGGTCTCCGAGGCTTGATTTTGTCCTATTCCAAAAAGGTTTAATCCAACACTAACGAGAGTCGCAAAAATGATTTTTTTCATTATGCTTATCATTTGTGACACATAACGCCCCGGGGTGACCGGCGAATCTATCCTGATAACGGACACGGAGTGGCCGGTTATCAGGGAGATTGGCCGAGTCGACTCCGTGGTTCCCAAGGCGCGCCAGCGCCGCAGGGAACTAGGAGTGGGCGCGGTGGGCCGGGCAGCCCGGGGCGTTCCCGAGGCGCGACCCAAATAAAGGCTGCTACAATCGATATACTTCCCGCCCTGAACTCTGTCTGTTATGAACGATAGGGGGGCGCGCCTCGGGAACCATTGATTAACGGGCAATCCTGCCTTGATAATATGATAAAATCTGGCTTTTCGGGCACTCTTGCCCAATCCTGTTATCAACCCCAACCACACACTTATTCTGGAGGAAAATCCTATGCCTGCCCCTGCCAAAAGTCAATCGCCCAAACTGCTGGAGGAGGTCCGTCGGGTCCTCCGTCTTCACCACTATTCCATTCACACCGAGCGCTCTTATGTGGGCTGGATCGTCCGGTTCGCCCATTACCACAACATGCGCTCCCGGGAGGATTTGCTCCCCCCCGAACCCAAGATCGAGGCTTTTCTCACGCACCAGGCAGTCGACAAGAATGTGGCACCGGCCACACAAAATCAGGCAATGAACGCGCTGGTCTTTCTCTACAAGAGAGTCCTGAATCTGTCCATGGATGGATCCATCAACGCCGTTCGCGCTGACGCAAAGGTCAACGTCCCGGTCGTAATGACCCGCGAGGAAGTCGCAGCCGTCATCTCCTTGCTGAACGGGACGCCCCAACTCGTTGCCAAGCTCCTTTACGGCAGCGGCCTTCGGATCATGGAAGCAATCCGCCTCAGGATACAGGACTTGGACTTCGGGATGAAACAAATTATCGTGCGTTCCGGCAAAGGGGACAAAGACCGAATCACCACGTTCCCGCTCAGCTTGACGCCTCTTCTTCAGAACCACTTGGCCAAAGTCAAGACCCTCCACGAGCAGGACCTGGCTCAGGGACATGGGGACGTCTATTTGCCGCACGCACTGGCTCGCAAGTTCCTGCGTGCTGGCAAAGAGTGGGGATGGCAGTATGTGTTTCCGGCCCGCGACCTGTCTGTGGACCCTCGCTCCGGCCTCACACGCCGCCACCACGTTGACCCCAGCGTCATCAACAAGGCGATTAAGGTCGCCGTGCGTCGGGCGGGGCTGACCAAGAACATTAGCGCTCATACCTTCAGACATTCATTTGCCACTCATCTCCTTCAGCGCGGCACCGACATCCGCACTATCCAGCAACTTCTCGGGCACAAGGATCTGGCCACGACGATGATCTATACCCACATCCTTCAACAAGGCGCCCAGGATGTTTCGAGTCCACTGGATGACCTCCACATTTGAAGATCCCACTTGAAGGGTTGAGGTCTGCGAGGCCAAAGACTCTGCAGATTCATCAACAGGCTGCATTTTTAGGCGGTTGGCACGACCACCCTGCAAGGAAGACCCACAAGAGTGAACTGCCAATGCAGGTGATGCAGTCCGAACCATATTGAGCCCCAAGATCCTGGACCTTGGCGACCAATTGAGTATTCACCCCGGCGGGCATGTATTTGTTCTTGACCTCTTCTAGGTGATCCGAAGGACCTGCCATCCCAAGCGCGCCGCGATGTCTCGATAGTTTCTGTCGCGAAACTGCAGGATTGCAGGAAAACTCCCCTCCTCGGCTGAGGAGGGGATGTGGCGCGCAGCGCCGCGGGGATGGTGCGAGTTGCCGCAATGCCGGTACTGGCTTCGCCTTTCCAGGATTGTTCGAACCACCCCGCCGAGGCCAGAGCCTGCGGCTGCCCCTCCTTATCCAAGGAGGGGAGTCTTCTTGCCGGGTTTCGCGACAGAAACTAGAAGGGGCCTAAGACCTGCAGGTGTATGATTCAATGACGCTATCGGAAGGTGTGGGACTCGGGTTCTCTCGAGGACACGCCAGGGGGAACCCTGAGTATTATGCGACTTATCCTCTCAACCTGAGAAGCTATGCGAAAGAATTCAAAACTAGGGATGCGCTGCCGCGCGTCCGCAAACTGAAACCCAAGCCAGACGCGGAGCACCGCGTCCCTACCAGATCGGGTCCCTAAGCCCGCTGGAATTTATTCACACCTTCTGAGTGATTTGGGTGTGGAAAAAAAAAGCCTGTTTGTTTAGACTTCCCCGAGTTTGACTCCAATCGAACCAGACACGTATGGCTATAAATTCTCGAATGCGAAAGTGGTTGAAACGCGTGATTTGGATTTTGGCTTCACTAGTAGCGTTTTTTTTCCTGGCCGTTGTCCCCATTGGCCTTTCCTGGCTTATTGTGCATGGTAGTTTTCATTATCCGGATCGCGACTCGGGAAAGACTCCCTCGACCTACGGTCTCCGATACGAAAGCGTGGAATTCGGATCGGATCCTGGCATTCTGCTTCGGGGTTGGTTCATTCCAGCTCAGTCAAGCCTGGCTGAAGAGCAGAACGGACAGGTTGAAGCCTGCCGAACGACAGTCGTCCTGGTTCATGGCTTGAACCGGACAAGGATAGAAATGCTCACTCGTGCCGTTTTTCTGGCAAAGAACGGCTATAACGCCCTTTTGTTTGACTTACGCCATCATGGCGAAAGCGGGGGGAAGATTTCTTCATTGGGATACTACGAAAGCAACGATGTCCTGGCGGCTCTCAATTTCCTGAGAGAGCAAAGGCACCTGCAATGTCCTGTAGCCCTGTGGGGAGTGTCGATGGGTGCCACTGCGTCGCTACTGGCCTACGCCAGAAGTCCGGAGGTGTGTTCCGCAATCGCAGACAGCCCGTTTCTATCGTTTGAAGACACCATTGTCCATCATGCTCATTTGTTGCTGGGACTTCCTCGTTTCCCTATTGTAGATCTCATCCTGTTCTTTACCAGTCATCAACTAAGAATCCAGATGAAGGACTTTGATATGCGGAAGACCGTCCGAGAAATTGGATCCCGTCCCATCCTGTTTGTGGCCGGGACTGCGGATCGACGCATGCCTCCCGAAATTGCCCGGACTCTCTACGGCATTGCCAGCTCACCGCAAAAGGAGATTCTTGTAGTCGATGGGGCTAAGCATGGGGAGGCCTACCGGACAGACCCGGAAAACTATCAGCGGGTTGTCTTGGGCTTTCTTTCCCGCACTTCCCATCCTTCCTAACTCTGCGTTAAACTTCTTTTACGGGAGGGGAAAAAGTCAACATGGTATCATCCGATTCTGCATTCGTCATCGCCGTGGACACCGATTCCTTCGAAACGGAGGTCATTGAGAGATCCAGGACGGTTCCGGTGCTGGTGGACTTCTGGGCACCCTGGTGTGGCCCTTGCCGAGTTTTGGGTCCGATCCTCGAGAAATTGGCGGCCGAATATCGAGGCGGGTTCATCCTGGCAAAACTGAACACCGATGAAAACCCGCGAATTTCTGCCGAGTTCAGGATTCAGGGCATCCCTAATGTTATGCTCTTTCGAGATGGAGGAGTGGTTGACCAATTCGTGGGCGCTTACCCCGAATCCGGCGTTCGAAAGTTCCTCGACTCGCATTTGCCATCCGAGGCAGATAAAGTCTTCAGCTTGGCCCAGCTACGTCTCGAGGAGGGGAAACCATCCGAGGCGGAGCTGTTGCTCAACGAGGTTCTGCGACTCGATCCCAAGCATTCAGCGGCTCATCTGGCTCTGGCCAAAGCCTTGATCAACTCAGGAAGGGGGAAGCAGGCTCTACCTCACCTGGAGGCAATTCCGGGATTGTCCGATGAATACGAATCGGCTGCCCGTTTAAGGGAAGTGCTGGCCTTTCAAGACGAATGTGAACAGGGTGGCGGCGAGCAGCTCTGGCGCCAGAGATTGGCCAAAGACCCCGACGATTTAGATTCTCGCTTCGCCCTGGCCTGCTGTCTGGCCGCAGCGGGGAAATATCCCGATGCCCTGGATGAATTCCTGACCCTCGTCGCGAAGGACAAACGTTATCGCGACGCGGCCCCCAGAAAGGCCATGCTGGCCATCTTTAGTGTGATCGGAGAACGAAGCGTTCTGGCTGATGAGTACCGGACACGCCTGGCAAGAACTCTTTACTAATCCGTCATTCCTTTGCAGAAAATATGCCAGGCTCTGCAAATTCCTTCTACCCTCGCCGCTCGGCCATTTTCAGCAGCCCCTCCCAAACCGCCACTGATACCGGCATCACCGAAAGCCTAGGCATCCGCACCAATTCGAAATCCATCCTTACTTCCACTTGCCAATCTTGACACCCGGCTATAAGATCGCCAACAACTGAGCGGTTCGAATTTATTAAATCCAATTCCCCTGAAGGAGACAGCCCGATGAAGAAGCTCCAGCGGATTCTACCAATTATGCTGGGAATCCTGGCAAGCTTAAACCTCCATGCTGAAAGCGGCAAACAGAAGATCATCCTGGATTGCGATCTGGGCGGAGATATTGACGACGCTTTTGCCATGGCGCTGATTCTCTCCAGCTCGGAACTCGAAGTAATCGGCATTACTTTGGATCATGGCCTGACGGAAAAACGTGCTCAAGTGGCCTGCAGGCTCTTGTATGAGACCGGAAAAGAAGAGATTCCAGTTGCCGTGGGAAGACAGACCTCAAACGTTGTAGGGGAGGGCAATGAACCCGGTGTTTACACGCCTCAGTTCTATTGGGCCGAAGGGTTCTCAAAAGTCAAGCCGATTGCGACTCCAGCAGCCGATTTCATACTCCAGATGCTTCACAAGTATCCTCGCGAGATCATCCTTTTCACGGTTGGCCCCGTGCCAAACATCGGTGATCTCCTCGACAAAGATCCCACAGCCTTAAAGCTGGCTAAGGGGGTCTACTCCATGTTTGGCTCTTTTTTCCTGGGATATGGCAACAATCCCATCCCCTCGGCAGAATGGAATGTTCGTGCCGACGTAGCGTCGGCCAAACGGTTTGCTGCCTCGGCGATAAACACCACGTACGCAGGCTTGGATATCACCACGTTTGTGACCCTGGATGAGAAACAGCGCTTGAAGCTCCTCATGCGCCAGTCGCCGCTGACTATTGCCCTCTGCGGGCTTTATGCGTTGTGGGGTAGTGAAACGCCTGTTCTCTATGACCCGGTCGCCATTGGCATGGTGCTTTGGCCGGATCTTTTTGAAACCCGGCCGGCCCATGTCCGAGTCATCGACGGAGGATTCACCGTGGTGGACGAGGGCAAAGAACCCAACTGCCGGCTTGGAGTGTCCATCAATAAGGACGAGTTCCTGAAACGCCTGATGGACAGGCTTCTGAAGCAGAACCTAGGAAGAAGTGGAAATCGCTGAGATCGATTGAGGCAATAAAAGAATTGACCTTTCCTGTAGAATGTAGGGAATGCGCAGTGCTTCATTCCATAAATTCGCTATCGAAATGCAGGCCAGAAGTAGGTACAGGCATTCTTGCCTGTACGCGGCCGTAACGCCATAATAACGCTCAATCGAGCCAACTGCCGACAGGCAAGAATGCCTGTCGCTACCTCTTCAGTATTCGTTAGCGAAATAATGAAACAGAACTCAGCATTGTCAGGGCAGTATCGGTTGAGCAGTGATACGTCTGCTCAGCGGGTCAGCTCGTGGATCAACTGTTCTGTAAAGACCTTGGTGTCGATGCTAGACCTCTTGATCCGATCGTCCAGCATTCCTAATTGACACACTGCGCGGACAAGCGCCTGATAGGAAAACTGCTCAGATTGCTGAAGCCTTCGTTCAAGAACGAAATGGGGGACACCGTACATCCCGATTTGCCTGGCAATCTCGCCTGCACCCATATGTCCCGACAATTCTTTCATCTGGATGAGTTGCCGGAATAGCCGGTGCATCAATGCAATCACCTGGAGCGCCTGGGAACTATCAGACATCAATTCATTGGCCAGTTGGAGAGCCCTGACTTTGTTCTTAACCGCCAGGGCATCGATGAACTCGAACACCGAATGCTGCCGTGAGTAGCCCAGTGTGTCCATGACATGGTTCAACGTAATCTGCTTCTCTTCCCAGACCAGCAGTGTGAGTTTCTCTATTTCATGGCTGATCCGTCCCAAATCGCTCCCCACAGCTTCCAACAGGAAATCCAGGGCCTCTTCAGAAATTTGAAATCCGGACTTTTTGAGCCGAGCCCCGACCTTGACACGCATCTCCGCCTCGCTCCAGGCCAAGACCTCCACCAGCTTGGTGCTTCCTGCGAGAATCTGAAAGATTTTTCTCTTACGGTCCTCTTTGTCGGCGGCACCTGCCGTAAAGATGAGGACCGTCGAAGGAGACGGATTCTCCATGTATTCGCCCAGCCGCTTTGCCTGATTTTCTCTGAGCTTCAGAACCCCTCTCACGTGAATGATCTGCCGACGTGCAAACAAAGGCAAGGTTCTGGCAATCGCCAAGAGTTCGTCCATTGTTTGTTCTTCGAGGTCGAATCCGAGGAGAGACACTTCCTCCTGGACCCTGTCTCGAATGCTCTTTACCAGCTTGTTCTTTGCCCCTTCGACCAGGTATGGGTCCGGCCCCAAAATGAAATGGTTCAGTCCCGGATCCAGGGGCTTCGGGGACACGCGAGTTTGAGGCATGCCAAATCAGAATGATTCCAACAATGTAGTGACAAAGTTGCGCGAGAATTCCTGGGCCAGGCGATCGAGTGCAGGCCCCTCTTCAGGAAAGAACTTCCTGGAGTTCTGGCTGAATTCAAATTCTTCTTGAAAAAAGTAATTCTGGTTTTCAAACAGCAGCTTGTCGGTCTTCAGGTCTTTGAGTAGGACCCTCATGCGGACCATGACCAGGTAGGTGGAGCCTGCCCCTCCAGCCAGGATAACCGGCGTGGAACTGACACTGAGGATTTCGCCTGATAGCAGAGCCCGGGCCTCGGAGGGGTTGGGGGTAATCCGATACTTGGTGCGGGCAGCCAGTTCGTCGACCACTGCCGCAGTGAGCCGCTGTTCCAGCCGGTACTCCGCCGACTTGTTGATGAAGGTGGGAACTGCGATGGAGTCGATGGATTCCGGGATGGCGGCCGCTTTCCCAGACAAGTGATAGCCGCATCCCCAGCTGGAAACCAGGAGGAACAGAAGGAAGAGATAACTTCCAAGTGAATGGATCATCGAATCACAACGTTTACCAACTTGCCGGGGACATAAACGATTTTCTTGGGTGGCTTGCCATCCAGGTAACGCTGAACCGCCTCATTCTCCAAGGCTGCAGTTTCGGCTTGGGCTTTGTTCAGATCCACCGGCATAGTGATGCGGCCCCGCACTTTTCCGTCCACCTGCAGCACCAGAGTGATCATTTCATCAGCTGCCAGGGACTCATCGCACTGCGGCCATTTCTGCTGGTGGATGGAATAGGGGCGTTCCAGCAGGGACCAGATCTCTTCGGCCATAAAGGGCGCTACCGGTGCCACCAGCAGGAGCAGGACATCGCAAGCTTCCTGAAATGCAGCATCACTGACTGGCTGCCGCTGGGAATCGTAAAGTGCATTGGTGAATTCCATCAGTGAGGATATCATCGTGTTAAAGCGGAAGCCTTCGATATCCAGGGAAGCTTTCTTGATAGTCTTGTGTGTCCAGCGCCGCAAATTACGGTCGGCCTGTTCCGTTTTCTCGTCGCCCGGGGTCCGCTCACCTCGACTGAGTAAGAGGTCCCACACGCGCCTCAACCAGCGATGGGTACCTGCCAGACCATTGGTGTTCCAGGGAGTGGCCTGTTCGAAATCACTGATAAACATCTCGTAAGCCCTCAGGGAATCCGCCCCCCAATCGACCACGACTTCGTCAGGAGTGATGACATTTCCTTTGCTCTTGGACATCTTCTCTGTGCCGTCAGGCGACAGGATCATGCCCTGGTTCCGCAGTTGTCGGAAGGGTTCCACAAAAGCGACATAGCCCAGATCGTAAAGAACTTTGGTCCAAAAGCGGGCGTAAAGGAGATGCATGACAGCATGTTCTGCTCCCCCCACGTACATATCCACCGGCAGCCAATAAGCCACTTCCTTTTTGTCAAAGGCCGCCTGGGAATTGAGAGGATCTGCAAACCGGAGGAAGTACCAGGACGAGCAGGCGAAAGTCCCCATCGTGTCAGTCTCCCGGAAGCCTTTGGTTCCGTCAGGCAGACTCACGTTGACGAATTCAGGGATGTTCGCCAGTGGCGATTCTCCGCTGTCAGTCGTTTCATAACGCTCTACAGCGGGCAACCTCACTGGCAAGCCCTCTTCCGCAACCGGGACCTCGCCCTCTGCCGTATGAACTATGGGGATTGGCGTTCCCCAATAGCGCTGGCGACTGATGCCCCAGTCGCGCAACTTGTAATTGACTGCACGTTTGCCGCGGCCGGTCTCTTCCAACCAGCCCGTGACTTGCGCCACCGCAACCTTAGTACTCGTCCCGTCAAAAGGCCCGGACCGAACCATGATCCCTTCTCCAGGCCAGGCCTCAGTCATGTGAGCGGCATCCAGGGGCGCGGGAGACGCGTCCTTTCCGACAGGCTGAATGACGACGCGGACGGGAAGTTTAAATCTGCGGGCGAACTCGAAGTCGCGTTGGTCATGGGCCGGGACTGCCATGATCGCGCCCGATCCGTATTCCATCAGAACATAGTCCGCTACCCAAATGGGGATCTGTTCGTCGTTAACGGGATTCACCGCGTAGGCACCAATGAAGACTCCCGTTTTTTCCAGACCTTCGGTTTCGCGTTGGATTTCGGTTTTTCTCTTGGCCTCTGCAACGTACGCCTCCACTTCCTTTCTTTGACCCGGTGTCGTCAACTTCGTGACGAAGGGATGTTCCGGCGACAAAACCATGAAGGTGGCCCCCCATAGCGTGTCCGGCCGGGTAGTGTAGATTGTGAGGGGCCCAGCATCTGTCTGAAATTGGACTTCTGCCCCTTCGCTGCGCCCGATCCAGTTACGTTGCATCAGCTTAATATGCTCAGGCCAGTCAATGGTCTCAAGGTCGGCGAGCAAGCGGTCAGCGTAGGCCGTGATGCGAAAAAACCACTGTGGCAACTCCTTTTTTTCGACCAGCGCACCGCTTCGCCATCCACGACCGTCCCGGACTTCTTCATTGGCCAGGACTGTCTTATCGACCGGATCCCAGTTGACCGTCCGGGCGGCACGGTATGCAAGGCGAAACTTACCGAGGAGTTCTCTTTTCTCTCTAACTGAAGAGGTTATCCACTGATCTGCCGTCAGAGGCTCAGCGTCTGGAATCTCTGCCGTCCCCTTGACGGCTAATTCCACCTCCAGTGCAGCTATCGGGCGGGCGGCCTGGACCCGAAGGTCATACCACGACTTGTAAAGCTGCAGGAAAATCCATTGGGTCCAGCGGTAATAGTCGGGGTGGGAAGAGTTGATTTCGCGGCTCCAATCAAAGGAAATCCCAATCAAACGGAACTGCCGCTTGTAGTTGGCCGAAAACTGAGCAATCAATTTAGCCGGGTTGGTCCTCTGCTTGATTGCAGCGTTTTCCGCCGGAAGTCCAAACGCATCCCAACCCATGGGATGCAACACATTAAAGTTGTGCATGCGGAAGTAACGGCTTAAGACATCGGTGGGTACGTAGTTCCGGCAGTGTCCGACACTCAATCCGTCGCCCGAAGGATAAGGGAAGAAATCCAGGATGTACGCCTTAGGCCGTTCGTCAGCCGGAGAGGTCCTGTAGAGCTGATCGGCTTCCCAACGGGATGCCCACTTCGGTTCAATTTCTCCGGGTCCATACCGCTTATGCATCAAACAAAGATCCTTATCGCCGCCTCGAATCTTTCAGGAGCCAGCTGACAGAACCGAGGCACCATTTTCTGCCCGGCCTCACTACCTCCAGCTGAAACCTTGGACTGACAGGCATTTCAGCACGTGATAGCAGTTCACGTGATCTTAGCAAACGGATCCAAACAGCGTCAAGGATGGATTAGCGACGTCTGGAATGGGCCGGTCGGTCAGCCAGAGGTGGATCACACGCTTTTGCCAGCCTGCCAGCGCGCGGGGTGCAATTAGAAGTGCGACAGGTCCCGAAGGGACAAAGGAGAGTAGCCAGCGACAAGCACCGAGCCGGAGGCGAGGTGCGCCGTCACTGGTCCAG
>JBGOTQ010000186.1:0-14011 GCA_041476565.1 Terriglobia bacterium
CTTTAGAAGCCGCTCCATTTCGACTTCACCCCTCTCCCCAACGGGAGAGGGGCCGGGGGAGTGAGGGGTTCGTCACTATATTTTGCAGTCCCCAATAATTGGACTGATTGGGCTATCTACGGTGACCAGGATCGCAAAAAGATTCCACTGGTTTTTTTTGGTGGGATGGCTGATTGCCAGTCTCCTTGCCGCAATAGAGACCCTCGAAGCTTCCTCACAACCTGTTCAGGCACGCTATGGGATGGTCGCTTCCCAAGACGAAAATGCATCCCGTACCGGTGCCGAAGTTCTGCGCCAGGGTGGCAATGCGGTGGATGCGGCAGTGGCGACGGCGTTTGCACTAGCAGTGACTCACCCGACTGCAGGAAATATCGGGGGCGGGGGTTACCTGGTGTTTCGCCCCACCTCTGGAGATCCGGTGTGCTACGACTTTCGAGAAATGGCCCCGGCACTTGCTACCTCCGATATGTTTTTCCGAAATGGAAAGTATGACCCGAAGCTCCATCACAACAGTTACCTGTCTGTGGGAATCCCGGGGACGGTAGCCGGGCTTTACCTAGCATGGAAGGATCAAGGGACGATCCCCTGGGGACAATTGCTGGCCCCTGCAGTGGCCCTGGCCCGCGAGGGGTTTATGGTCACTGAGGGGCTGGCGCGCTCGCTTCGGGAGGTTCTGCCCGAAATGAAGAAATCCCCTGCTGCGACTGGGCAATTTAGCAAGGGCGGAGCGCCTTACCGACCCGGTGACATCCTGAAACAATCCGATCTGGCACGGACCCTGGAGAGGATTGCCCGGGACGGCCCGAAGGACTTCTATGCAGGGGAAACCGCTCGACTCCTCTCACTGGAAATGAAAGCCAATGGTGGCCTGATATCCTTGTCCGACTTGAGAGCGTATCAAGCAATCAAGCGGTCCCCCCTGGTAGGAAGTTACCGGGGTCACGAGGTGATTTCAATGCCTCCAAGCAGTTCAGGAGGTGTGACGCTCATTGAAATACTGAATATCCTGGAAGGCTACGATGTCGGGGCCAACGGCTTCGGTTCTGCGATCAACCTGCACCTGATGGTCGAAGCCATGCGGAGGGCTTACGCCGACCGAGCCAGATTCCTGGGCGACCCCGACTTTGTTTCGGAGATGCCTGTCACCCGCTTGGTTTCTAAAGCGTATGCAGCAGAGTTGAGGAAATCAATTCGCTACGATCGAGTCTCCAGGTCTTCCCCGCTTTCCTTCGAATGGCCCCCGGAAGGTTCGGAGACCACTCATGTTTCCATCGTGGATGCCGCGCGAAACGCCGTGGCATTGACGACAACACTTGAATACGGTTACGGGTCGCGGATCGTAGTTACAGGAGCCGGATTTCTGTTGAACAACGAAATGGGAGACTTCAATGCGGGCCCGGGCCTGACTACGGCCGAGGGTTTGATCGGAACTCCCCCCAATCTGGCAGCGCCGCGGAAGCGGATGCTTTCCAGCATGACCCCCACTATCCTGGCGCGTGATGGCAAGCTCTTCATGGTGACCGGCAGTCCGGGGGGCCGCACGATCATCAACACGGTCCTCCAAACCGTCCTCAACGTGGTCGACTTTGGGATGAATATCCAAGAGGCGGTAGACGCTCCTCGAATTCACCACCAATGGCTTCCCGATGTGGTGTTGTTTGAACGGTTCGGTTTCTCACCCGATACGTTGAGTCTGCTGGAGGCCCGTGGCCACCCGCTCAAAGCCATCGATCAGCAGGGAGTCGTCGAGGCGATATTCTATAACGGGAAGGAAGACCTCCTCGAAGGGGCCTCGGATCGAAGAGCCCCGGATGGAGCGGCAGTCGGGGTGCTGGAAAAGGCAAGCACAGTGCACCTGAATTCACATTGAGCGACTGCGGGCCGTTCTTATGATCACTCCTGGAAGATCTTGACAACGACTTTACCGTCCGGTCCGACGTAGGCCCGGAACATCCCTGGGGTATTGTACGGGGTGGCGATATTGCCATTTCGGTCCAGGGCGATGACGCCTCCCTCTCCTCCCAGCTTGGTCACTTTCTCGATGACCCTGCTGGCCGCTTCATTCAACGACAATCCTTTGTACTCCATCAGCGCGGAGATGTCATGAGCTACGGCCAGCCGGATGAAGTATTCGCCTCTTCCGGTAGCCGACACAGCACAAGTATGGTTGTTGGCATAAGTGCCGGCACCAATAATCGGCGAATCCCCGATCCGCCCCGGACGCTTATTGGTCATTCCTCCGGTGGAGGTGCCCGCAGCCAGATTGCCTGCCCCATCCAAAGCCACTGCTCCGACGGTTCCATACTTCGAAACCTGTGGTACTGAGCGTAGCAGTTCCCCTCTGGGGCTCTCTGATGACGTCTTCGGCTGCTCGGCTTCCTTGGCCTTCTGTAGTTCTTGCCAACGCCTCTCGGTAAAGAAGTACTTGGGATCGACCAGTTCTATTCCCTGTTGTTTGGCAAACGCTTCCGCACCGTCTCCAGCCAGCAGAACGTGAGGGGAGCGAGTCATCACCAGACGTGCCAGGGAGATAGGATTCTTGATGCGTCGAACCCCGGCAACCGCACCAGCCATCAGCGTCTGTCCATCCATGATCGAGGCATCCAGCTCATTTGTCCCTTGACTGGTGAACACCGCGCCCTTGCCGGCATTGAAAAGCGGAGAATCTTCCAGGAAGCGGATGGAAGTCTCCACGGCGTCGAGGCTGCTCCCTCCCTTCCGAAGCACCTGGTAACCCGCTTCCAGAGCTTCCCTCAGGCCGGCCCGGTAATCCTCCTCCTGGCCTTGCCCCATTTCTTTCTTTAGATTGCCCCCGGCCCCTCCATGAATCACCAGGACAATCTTCGGTCGAGGCTGGGGGTAGGTCTGACACGAAAAATGCA
The DNA here is from genome assembly GCA_041476565.1 of Terriglobia bacterium. Taxonomy (GTDB): domain Bacteria; phylum Acidobacteriota; class Terriglobia; order Versatilivoradales; family Versatilivoraceae; genus DATKMG01. The sequence continues at coordinate 2,883 of JBGOTQ010000186.1, forward strand.
GGAGAAGAAGACCGAAAAAAAGGCGTGTCAATACGGCTGTGATGTGTGAGTATCTCATTGAGTTGACCATGTGACTTCTATGAAAACGTGTTCCGTAAGAACACTTGAAAATAGCCCAGCGCTTCAGCGCTGGGACTACCAGTTTGTAGGGTTTAGAGTCCTGTAGGGACGATTGAAAGGGAGAATTTCGGGGGTTCGGTCGTCCCTCTGGGACTCAGCTCCGAGGACACTCCGACCCAGCGCTGAAGCGCTGGGCTATTCTCAATCGACCTCTCAGAGGTCGATAAACCATTTTCATCCGCGGTGGTGAGCTGGAAAAGGATATCGAGCACTTAGTTGAAATTCCCTCTTGGAAAAGGGAGTCGTGAAAATATCGAATCGGAGCAAACCTGACCGAACCTGGCCTCTACACTCCAGTCGAAACGCGCGCGGAGCACGCGTGCTGCGCGCCGGGTTGACCGAGAGGTTATCGACAGGAATTCCAATCAAGTGAATCAGAGTCAGTCCCAGACCGATGGCAATCGGGGCAAAGCCCTGCGGAGCCCTTTTGTCTGTTGAACCAAGGATAATGATTAGAAACATAAAAGTGAGAACCACTTCGGCTACGAAGCAGGCCTGAAGGCCATAACCTCCTGGAGAGCGCATCCCATAACCATTGGAGGCGAATCCCCCGCTGAGGTCGAAACCCACCTTACCCTTGGCAATCAAGTAAAGGACTCCAGCCCCGACGATTGCTCCGGTGACCTGGGAGATGAGATACGGGATCAATTCAGAACCTGAGAATCGCTTGCCGGCCCATAGTCCCACGGACACCGCAGGATTCAAGTGACATCCGGATATGTGGCCAATCGCATATGCCATGGTTAGTACCGTCAGTCCAAAGGCCAGCGCCACTCCAGCAAACCCAATCCCCAAACCTGGGTAGGCCGCAGCCAAAACGGCGCTGCCACAGCCTCCAAAGACCAACCAAAAGGTTCCAATAAATTCTGCCGTGATCTTTTTGCCCATGATGCCCATCTCCTTTCACATGAGTTCTTCGCAGTTCTCAAAAGCAGTAATCCTGTGACGACTCACAAACTAATCCGCCAAGCGGCTCCAGGCGAAATAAGCCATCCTTTCCGTTTTAGAGTGGCTGGAATGGACAAAAAATGAGCCCGGAACCAAGGGGATTACCAATGACCAGGATCATAGCATAATTGGGTCCGAGATGAAAAAGTTGACCTCGAACCTGTGTTTGGAATCTAATGAACTCCACCTAAGCATCCTTTGAATTGGGAATAAAAGAACCCAATGTGAGGTGGAGCTTAATGCTCGAAACTCTCGATCTCAAGCTTAAGCTGGAAAAAGAAAAATACCGGGAATCGATGCCGCACCTCCGCTCTGAACTTTCGGGCCTTCAACAAGCCATCCGGCATGCCGGCATTCCAGTTGTTGTCCTGTTCGAAGGGTGGGACGCTGCCGGCAAAGGAGATTCTATTGCCAGCCTGGTTTATCCGCTGGATCCCCGTGGCTTCAAGGTCTATACCACACGAGAAGCCAGCAAGGAGGAGTCTCTTCGACCGTTCCTTTGGCGTTTTTCGACTCGCTTGCCCGGCCGGGGGGACTTCGTTTTCCTTGACCGATCCTGGTACTGGCTTTTGTTGGAGGATCGCGCGGAGAACCGAATCAACCAGCACCAGGCGCAGCTGGTTGCTGAGGAGATCCGGGAATTCGAACGCCAGTTGACCGACGACGGTTTGGTCCTCATCAAGTTCTGGCTGCATATCAGCAAGAAGGAACAGCGGCACCGCCTGGAAGACATCAAAGCCGACCGCTATGAAAGCTGGCGCGTGACCCAACAGAACTGGCAGAGGAACCGCAGTTACAAGGACTATAGCCAGGCCGCCGAAGATATGCTAGTCACAACCAGCACGGCGAATGCCCCGTGGATGCTGGTTGAAGCCACCTATCGGTTCTACCGGCGTGTCAGGGTATTCGAAGGCACGCTCGCTGCGTTGCGGCGTGCCTTCTCGGAACGTGGTACTGCGGCGGGGGATTCCGGTCCCAGCGAGACTCTTCCTGCACCCCCTCAGGCGGCAACCTCGCCGTTCCTGCGGACCCGGTCCGAACAGGTAGTGCCGGAGGGACCTCCCACACTACTGGAACGAGTAGACCTGTCGAAACGCCTTTCCCTCGAGGAATACCAAAACCAGCTGGGGCCGCTGCAGGAACGACTACGGGAGCTTGAACTTGAGTGCTATCGACAGAGGGTGGGAGTTGTCATTGTTTATGAAGGGTGGGACGCAGCCGGAAAAGGGGGAAATATCAAGCGCCTGACTCAGGAACTGGACCCTCGAGGTTACGATGTCATTCCAATCTCAGCTCCCGATGCCACGGAGAGAGCACATCATTATCTTTGGCGCTTCTGGAAACAGTTGCCCAAGGCAGGGCACATGGCCATCTTCGACAGAAGCTGGTACGGCCGCGTGCTAGTGGAGCGGGTAGAAGGCTTTGCCAGAGAGGCAGAGTGGCGGCGCGCTTACCAGGAAATCAACCAGTTTGAACGCCATATCACCTACTCCGGGGCCGTCCTGGTCAAGTTCTGGCTCCATCTCAGCCCCGAAGAACAGCTTCGGCGCTTCAAGGAACGGGAAGCGACTCCTCACAAATTATATAAGATCACGGCGGAAGACTGGAGGAACCGCACCCAGTGGAATGCTTATCGCGCTGCCGTCGCTGAGATGTTAGAGCGCACCAGCACCTCCTACGCCCCATGGACTATCGTGGAAGCGGAGGACAAATTGTGGGCCAGATTTAGAACCCTCATCACCTTGACTGAAGCCCTGGAAGCCCGGCTCAAATGAGTGACCGCAACAACGGAACCACACCAGGCGGCGGAACTTCACTGGCGATTCGCCTCTGGAGGCCGGTCCGATCCCTCCATCCTTGTTTATTGATTAGGATGATTTAGGATGGGGATTCGCTCATTTCTTGCGGGCTGCTTTTGCACTTGGTTTCGGACCAGCATACTTGGCGAGGGTGGTCAAGAACACCCTGGTTCCCGGGGGTGCAGGAACCCTCCCCATGAGAATATCCTTGTAGGCTACCTCCTTGCCAAACATCTCTTTGTTGGCATCATTGTCCGGCCGAAGAGTAGAGCCCTCGAGGGAGATGCCGGCAAAGATCCCGCGCGATCGAGAATAAGAGAGGATCTCGGCATGCATCTGGGCGTCTGTCTGGGCTGTGGCCTCCCTCCCCACCGGCCCGCCGGCCACACTGGCATCACCCCCTAGCGTGAACTTGCTCGACATCAGTTTCACGGCACCCCGCTGATTCATGACCAGGAGAATCACATCCGTTCCGGCTCCACCGATTTGGAGGCCAAAGCTACCCCCTTCAATTCTGACCGTAGATGGGGGAGACCAAGACCTCCGATTATTGACGCGACAGGCAATTACTCCTACACCGTATTTTCCGCCAAAAATAAATCCCCCTTTTTTCATACTGGGGATCACTGCTACGCACTCCGCTTTGCCTAATAAATCGCCTGGGATTGACTTATCCGGAGCCGCCATAATCTCATCTATGACCGTCGATGCGGTGTCCACCCGTTCCAGAGCTTTCTTATCATCGGCTGCGTAACCGACCATGGAAACCAGGAAGAACCCAAGCACTAACTTTTTCATCGCTACCTCCTTATCCTTTCGTCCCGTTGTAGCTTTGTGCCCCGGCGATGCCTCTGCAGTCTGTCAAGATCATTGACAGCCCGGACGCAGGGAGAAACTGCTCCTTAGAAATGCGTAGAGTCGGCCCAAGCAGCAAGTATACCGTAAATCATCGCTGCTCTTAGATTACTCAATAACTGATCAGAATCTCACATTAGGCTGAGTCTACCACAATTCCTGCGCCCTCCGCACGGAGGTTCCAGGTATTATATGATCCTGCTGAAAGAGGAAAAAGATGGCCATATTGGCTGACTTGCGGAGACCGAGTCACACCCCGTTGGGTTTCTGGACCTTGACCATTGTATTCATGGGCACCACTGTGGTTTGGCTTCTCCTGAATCGAGCTCCTCCGGAGTGGGACGATTCCTGGTACCTGACTCACAGCCTTGTCATGTTTGACGCTTTAGTGGAGGGTGGCCTCTCGGGTTATGCCAGGGGGTTCCTAACCGCACTAGGAACCAAACCACCGCTGATCACGCTTTTGCCGACCCCAGTTTACTTACTCCTTGGCCGAAATCCTCAAGTCGCTTATGCGGTGAACCTGGTCTCCATGTTGACCCTTTTCGCCGCGGTCTACTGCATTGGCAGCCGATACTGGAACAGGCGCGTGGGATTAGTCGCTGTCTATATTACGGGGACAATGCCTCTGCTCTACGGTCTTGCTCGCTGGTACCTGGTGGATTTTACTCTAACGGCACTGCTATGCCTGACCGTCTCATTGCTGACGGCAGCCCAAGCAAACAATAATCACAAGAAGATCTTATTGTGTGGATTCATTTGCGGACTTGGACTGCTGACCAAAATCACTTTCCTCCTCTACGTATCCTTACCGATTTTGTGGGTCTCAACCAGAAAAAGGCAAAGAATCAGGGCGCAGTCTCATTCTCCACAGAAGAGACTTTCCTCCTGGTTCGACTGGTGGTTAACCCTGCTGGTCCCCGCCCTCGGTCTGGCCTTGCCCTGGTATTTTGTCAATTTTCGAGCGGCCTTCTACCGCGTTGTGATCAGCGGCTTTTCAGGGGAGGCCGATGTCTATGGCACCGGCCCTGTCTTTTCCTCTCACGCCCTGAAGACCTATTTGACAAACGTGGTCAATGCGGGACCATCCTTCTACTATGTTGGCTTGGCTCTCCTATTATTGTCGCTTGTGTTTCTCACCGGGCGATATCAAGGCTTGCGGGCCTGTTTTCCAAAAGAGGTCTTACTGATTCTATGTCTTTGGTCCCTACCATTCCTGGTCTTCTTGTTTGGCAGGAATAAAGACCTGCGCTTTATTGCCCCGATTCTCCCTGTCTTCAGCTTAACGCTGGCACCTCTATTAGACTTTACCCTGGGGAAATTGAATCGTTGGAAGAACCCGCTGCTGTTCTTATTTTTGACCTTTCCAATGATGAGCCTATGCCATACTTCTTTCGGTTTGTTTGGCAACTGGCATTCCTCGTTGGGTCCATTTTTACTGGCAGCTCCCCGACTGGTCTACGCCGAGCCCTACGACCCACATCCCTGGCCGCACCTGGAGATCCTCAAGATCGTCTGTCGCAGCACGCAATGTCTTCCTTGGGAAAAGAAATGGTTAATGTTGGGCTCGGATAGGGCCAGATTTAACGCCGACAATTTCGGACTGGCGGCGGTCCAGGCCCGTTTGCCATTGTTGATTACGACTTCTGCCTATGACACGGATATGAACCAGTTACTTTCGACGGTACGCTCAATGTCATTCTTCGTCTATAAGGAAGGCGGCGAACCTGAATCCGGATTTTTCAACCGTCACGTCGACGCTTTGCTTCGGGAGGTACAGACGGGAGGCTACTTTGTGGAGCTTCCCTGCAATGTGATACTACCCGATGGGGGTCGTGTGCATGTCTATAAGAATCGAGGACTTTAAACTCGTGATGCCTGGAATTGCCCTGGACTTATGCCCTGACGAATGAATGGTTACCCATAAACAACCTCGATCTTATCTACCTTCTTATAATGATGAAATGTGTAAAGGAGGGGTGTTCCCTGCCATTTTCATGCTACGTGGTATCTCTGGAAGAGGCATGCAAGGCTTTTATGAAAATGCGTGTTTTGGTAGCCACGCCGACCGCTTTTTTCCGGGAGGCGTGGGCTTTTGGTTGTTAGGAAGAAGCCCACGGTTCGCGGCGACTGCTGTCGCCAATCCGCTCACCGTGGCTACCCCTCCCATTTTCATCGACCGTGTTGACCTAAATGGGTCATGGCGCACTTCTATGAAATCGGCATTATCCGCATCACAAGGAAGCTACAGACTGTTGTCTCTTGCACCGACCAGGAATTTCAACCATTCCTTGGCCATCAACCGATGGTATGGCTCCTTCATGTGAATCTTGTCGAGGCAAAGAAATTGGTCTCGGTCGGGGGCACTGGACAAAATAGAATCCACTTTGATGACCGTTACCCCTGCTTCCCTGGCCACCTGATTGAATCGTGCGACTTTTTGGAGGTCGGAGGCTTCGGGATCGTGGACATTGTCGAATACAAAAGCATGGATCCCTGCCTTTCGAAATCCCTCTCCCATAGTTCTAAGCGCGTCGAAGTCCTCCTCCTTCTTGGCCATCACCACAAGCAGCACCTTATCCGGTTTCCAAGCCAGCGTCTCAGGGTAAAAGTTCTTAAGGGCCCGGGAAGCTGACAACCCACCGGCTTGAAACTGGCCGAACTGAACCTTTGAGTTCTCCTTGCCGAACATGGCTGTCACAATAGCCACGAAACTGGAAGGAGAAGACCAGTGCAGGTCCATGGTGAATGAGTGGCCAATGATGGCCACTTTCTGGGCCGGCAATTCTCGCATCTTGGAGATCAGGGGCCGGACATCAGGTTCGGCAAGTAACTCGCGGGCAAGGACCTGGTCGTCACGAATGTGCAGTTTCTTTTCTCCCCAGTTCCAGACCTTGCGACCGGCGATTTGCCAGGCGGGCGCATCCGTGTCAAAGGGGGATTCACAGGTTTGGCCGGAAAGACCTTTTCCTACAGATAGAAAATCCTCGTCGGTTCCAGGGAGATGCAACTGCCCGACATAAACAGGAAGCCCCAGTGCGATGTAGAGATCAAACTCCTGCTGAAGCAGGTCTCCATCGCGTTCAACTTCCAAAACAGTTTGATAAAGGTTTGCAATTGCCCGGAGTTGGATCTGGGGGGCGTTAGAATGCTGTCGAAGGTATCTGAAAAACACGTTGACGGGCGCATTCTCTGGAATCTGGAGTTTCGACTGAAGGATCGGAGCCAGATCAGTGGAAGGCTCGAAAGCAGTAAACTGGCCTTTTGCCCACGCGACCAGATTCTTAAAGCCGGTGGTCAGCAAGCGGGTCTGATGCGCGACCAAGGTCTGCAAGTCATTGTCAGTAAGAGTACCGTTGTCATAACAAACCGGGCTTCCCTTTCCCCCTTTCATAACAAGACCTGCCTGGTAGGCATGTACAGCTAGGACGTTCGCCTCCACGATTTGTGACAGGCGGGATTGCGAGTCATCGGCCTGAACCGGGCGTTCGCCTAGCGAAAGACCCAAGCCAGGAGTAAAGGCAAGAAAAAAGACGAGACACTGTGCTCGCAACGAAATAACTGACGAACGCATCGGAGCCCTCTCATGAAAATCCGGTTTTGATGGAGGGTCGCGCTCTGTCGCGACCGTGGCCCCGACGGAGCGGGGCCCTCCAGCATTTTCATCGACCGTGTTGACCTAAAAAGGTCATGGGGCACTCTCTTAAAATAGTATATGACCGCCCAGGACTTTAATCCCACCCCTGTACTCAATATGAGTGGGGGTTTCCCGACCAGGCATGATGCCCAGATGGGAAGGGCACTGGGGAATCCTTTTTCGTTCCCCTTATACCACACTCCTGATTGAGAATAAGGATCCCTTTTAATCGTGGCTTTCATCTTTCGGAAGAAAACTGAGGATGCGATTTTATTATGGTTCTGCTCCAAGTCGATGGATTATGCTGTTTGCCCGTTGTCCTAAGAAGACTCCATTCCAATGGCAGTCTCGCCGGAGGTCATCATGAAACTTATTTCTTTCTCAGGGATGCTCTTTGCCGTCGCGTTCATTTTCTCATTCTCAACGGCAAATTCTCAGGCAAGCATAGGCCTAAAAGTTAACGACACCTCATCCAGCCTGGTGGCCCAAACAGCCCGCTACAGCGTTCAGATCCAGAAGGCCCCGTATGCCATGACGCTCCTGGCGGGCAACAAGGAACTTTTGAAAACCGCCGAGAGGGCAGGTAACTTCTTTGTCCGAGCTGGGAAATTTCAGCGATTCGAAAGAGTCAGAAGTTGGCAACAACTCTCCAATGGCTTACAGGTGATTGTATCGTCCACACTGAGCGGTGTGGATGCGGAAATCCTTTACTGCTTCTTTGAGGATCACCTCCAGATCGAGGCAAAGACACTGGACCAGGAAGACAATGCCCAGATCGGCGTGAGCTTCATCCTCAACACTGGCAGGCACTGGTATGGAGGCAATGTAACTTCGGCACATAACTGGCCGTTGGAAACTGGTTCAATGGTTCTCGATCCCTTTTACTCGACCTCCAATCAGACTTCCCCGATCTGGCTGACTTCCAGCGGTTCAGCTATCCTGGTTCCGACCTATCAGTTGATGGGCTTCAGCATCAACAAGGATAAAGACGGCTTGTTTTCTTTCCATATAAAAAACGCTGACCGTCTGAGCTATCAACTGGCAGTTGGGAACAACATTGTTGAGGCGTTTAGTTCGATGATTCAGCTTGTCGGAAAGCCCCGGCAGGTCCCTCCCAAAGAATACTTTGCTCAGCCGATTTTCAACAGCTGGATTGAATTCCATACTGAAGTCAATCAGAAGGGTCTGGAAGCCTACGTCCAGCAAATGAAAGCGCATGAATTCCCATCGAGAATAGTGGAGATCGACGACAAATGGTCGACCGCTTACGGGGACTTTGTGTTTGACTCCAGCAAGTTTCCAGATCCGAAGAGCATGATCGAGCGGTTCCATTCGATGGGGCTCAGGGTCATCTTGTGGGCCACACCCTTCTTTGAGAAGGCATCCCAGAACTACAAAGTCGCCGAGAAGAACCGCTACCTCATCATGGATGGGAAAGGGGATGCACCTTACTTCACCGAATGGTGGAACGGGCAAGCAGCGTTGGTGGATCTTTCCAATCCCATAGCCTACGATTGGTTCCTCGGGCTGCTCCAGAATCTAGTCAGACAATACGGTATTGACGGCTACAAACTGGATGCGGGAGATGGGGAATTCCTGGCTAAGCCATTCACCAGTTTCGGTCGAATCAGCTCGTTAAAGTACACCGACCTGTATGCGTCGATCGGCCGTTTCTTCGATATCAACGAACTACGGGTCAGCTGGATGGTTCAGGAGCTGGGGCTAGTCCAGCGGCTGAGAGACAAGGATCCGACCTGGAGCCCGGTGGACGGGCTGAATTCCTTGATTCCTCACGGGCTGGCGGAAGGCCTGATTGGCTACCAGTACTTCTGTCCCGATATCATCGGTGGAGGTCTCGATAGCGGCTTTTACGGCCCCGACGCTAACGGGATCGATGCAGAACTGTTTGTCCGCTGGGCCGAGGCCAGTGCTTTGATGCCCATGATGCAGTATTCGTATGCGCCCTGGCGAATGGACGAGAAATTTGTTTCGATTTGCCGGAAGTACTCCAAGCTGCACGAAGATCTCGGTAATTACATATACAGTCTAGCCGTCAAAACGTCCCGAGATGGGACCCCCATCATCCGCCCCTTGTTTTTCAGGAATCCCGAAGATGAGATGACTTATGGGATCAGTACTCAATTTATGCTCGGAGATCGTTTTCTAGTGGCTCCGGTTCTGAAAAAGGGTGTCAGTTCGCGAGATATTTATTTACCCCAAGGCACCTGGGCCGACTTTTGGGGAGGGAAGATTTATGCTGGAGGTCAGACACTGAAAAACTACCCTGCCCCCTTGGAAGTCTTGCCGATTTTCATCAGCCTTGAGCCCTGAGGCAGTGAACTTCTGTCTCTACCCACCGAAAACATATTTCTTTTTCTTGTTTTCTGATTTCATGTATCAAATCTTTTCAATTGTTTTCTATTGTTTCCTTGTAAATCATGGTTGGAATGGTAAGATATGGCCCGGTCCTGCATTAGGATACGACTGAGATTGAGGCCCCAATGAAACGAAGCGCTTTACCCAGTTCCTCCCTTATTCTGTTGGGCATGCTTATAGGGCTTGCCTCCGTTTATACCTTCTTTGCAGGTCCTGCGAGTAACAGTAAGAACGATATTCCTTACTCAGCGGCTGTGACGACTCCGCACGTAAAATGGGCAACTCCATTGGATGGCGGTCCGATCAAAGGTTTCTTCATTCCCTCCATCTCTCATGGCCGAGACATGGTGGAATTGATGCAGCGCTTGTCGCTTGAGGCAACCACGGTGTCGATTGACCGCAATTGGGACGTCAACTGTTGGGGGATCGGGGACTTCTACGGGCACGAAACGAGAGGCGACATCGACGATTTTCAAATCGTGTATAACTACGTGGAAAAAGATCTGACCAGTGATGCCCGCTTTGAAGTCTTGATGATACCAGGCTTAAATGGATGGTCCCGCCTGACCCGGCCGAGCCGGGAGGCCATTCTGCGGCGAGTGATGGAAGGGGCCGGCGTTGTCCTGATTCATCCGTTCGTCGGCGATGTCAAGGGCCACCCGTTCAAGGGAGATGAGCCGAAGGGAGATCCCCGGATTTGGGATCTTTCAGCATTAGTGGATTGCCCCGACGACTTCGTCACGGAAAGAGGCTACCCGCAACTGAATCAGCAAGCCCTGGCCAAAGGCCAATGGGAAGTCGCCAAACCTCATTTTATTACCGAAGGGGTGCCTCTTGAGCTTATTCCTTCGGGAATTATCGGCAGTCGATTTTACAAGTACCGCTCAACCGGAGACGTCCTCATCAAATCGGGAGAGTATCCTATCCTGGCCGTAAAGAACTATGGCAAGGGACGGGTGGTGTCGCTGGCCTATGTGGAGGAGGGCTTTGTTCCCGAAAGCATCGACCCGGTGGAAGGGGGGATATATTGGGATTACTGGGAATATCAATATTCATTGCTGGCCCGATGCCTGGTCTGGGCGGCAGGGCGCGAAGGCGATATTACGCTGGCATCATTGACCGGGTCGCCGCAGGGGCCAACAGCACTTCGGCTGAAACTCCAAAGCCCGAAGGCTCATAGGGTTGAATTGGAGGTTGCCGGGAAGAGTGAGTTCGGCATGGTTCTGGGCTCCTACAAGAAGGAACTGAATCTGCCGCCCGGCGAATCGGATTTGGAGATTCCCAAAGACTCACTCTGCCCGAGCCAGGGTTGGCCCGGTGGACGGCAGATTTTCAACTTAATTATTCGGAATGCTGTCAGTGGCGCCACGTTGAATTGGGCTTCGGCCAGTTTC
>JBGOTQ010000187.1:0-13978 GCA_041476565.1 Terriglobia bacterium
ACCCCCACTAGAAGATAGAATTGAGTTTCTTTGATCAGATTGTAATCGTTTTCTTTAAGTTCACCACCGCAGATGAAAATGACAGGGGTTGCCACGATAAATTCGTACTCTGAATTCAACGTGGGCTTCTCATATGTGGTCAAAAGCCCACGACAAACCAAAATCGGTTTGTCGTGGCTACCCAAACCCGTATTTTCATAGAAGGTCCTAGGATACAGCACCAGCGAGATTCCCACCACTTTCTTCGCGATTCCTGCGTTCACTCAAATAGTAGAGGATCGGGACGGTCATGCGCGAAAGCAGCAATGATGCCACCTCGCCGGCCATCAATGAAATCGCTAATCCCTGGAAGATGGGATCGAAGAGGATGACAGCCGATCCCACTATGACTGCTGCAGCTGTCAACATCATCGGCCGAAATCGCACAGCTCCAGCATCCACTACGGCCTCAGCTAGCGGCATTCCTTGTTTCAGCCGCAACTCAATGAAGTCAACCAGAATGATGGAGTTTCTCACCACAATTCCTGCTCCGGCAATGAAGCCAATCATGGAAGTCGCGGTGAAGAATGCCCCCAGGAGTCCGTGGGCTGGAAGGATCCCGACCAGCGAGAACGGGATTGCCGCCATAATAACGATCGGGGTCTTGAAAGACTGGAACCAGGCCACCACCAATACGTAGATCAGCACCAGCACGGCCGCAAAGGCCAAACCGAGATCACGAAACACTTCATAAGTGATATGCCATTCCCCATCCCATTTCATGGCCAGTTTCTGAGAGGTCAAGGGTTGGTGGGCGGTATATTGCTCGATGCGATAGCCTTCAGGGAGCCGCAGATCTCCAACTTTTGGTCCCATGTCGAGAATAGCATAAACCGGGCTTTCCACCACACCGGCTACGTCTCCGGTAACATAGACGACCGGCATCAGATTCTTGTGGTAAATGCTCTTGTCGATCGTGCTCTCCTCGACACGCACCAATTCGCCTAAGGCAACCGGGGTGGCCTGACCATTTCCGGTGATCTTGATTGCTTTGAGGTCTTCAATGCTGGAGCGCTCGCCCCTGGGCAGGCGAACAAGTATGTCCAGGTCTTCCTTCTCTTGGGGCTGATGAATAAGGCCGGCCGGAAAGCCGGCAACACTGAGTTGAAGGGTTTTCGAGATTTGTTCAGTCGAAACCCCGTGCAAGGCCGCTTTTTCCTTGTCGACAATGAACTGATAGCGGGGCTGGTCGTCCTCGACGTACCAATCCACATCCACGACTCCGGGAGATCTCTCGAAGATCCCTCGCACCTGTTTGGCCACCTCGATCTGCCGGGAATACTCGGGTCCATAAACTTCCGCCACCAGGGTCTGCAGTACGGGAGGCCCCGGGGGGACTTCCGCCACTTTGATCCTGGCTCCATAGGCATTGGCAATTTCGTCCAACCGAGGCCGCACACGCTTGCTGATATCATGGCTTTGAGCTTTGCGGTCATGTTTGGGAAGAAGGTTGACTTGAATGTCAGCCACGTTGGGGCCTCGCCGCAAGTAGTAGTGGCGAACCAAGCCATTGAAGTTATACGGAGAGGCCGTACCCACGTAGGTTTCGTAATCGGTCACTTCCGGCACGGTACTCAGGTAGTCGCCCATTTCACGGGCTACCCTGGCCGTCTGCTCCAGCGTGGTCCCTTCCGGCATATCGATAATGACCTGGAATTCACTCTTGTTGTCAAACGGCAACATCTTCACGGTTACGAATTTGAAGTAAACGAGGGACATTGCCGCCAGGAGGAGCAAAACCACCCCACCCAGAAATCCCCAGCGGAGCAATGGCTGACGAAGAATCGGCGTCATCACTCGACGATAGAGCCGAGTGGTCCAGTTCTCCTCACCATGCCCTTCTCCTTTTTCTCCGCCATGGAGCGGCTTGCGACGAAGAAGGCGCAAAGAGGCCCACGGGGTCACCACAAATGCCACCAGCAGCGAGAAGATCATGGCCGCTGAGGCGCCCACAGGAATGGGCCGCATGTACGGTCCCATGAGGCCCCGCACAAAGGCCATGGGCAGAATGGCTGCAATGACCGTGAAAGTCGCCAATATCGTGGGGTTCCCCACCTCGTCCACTGCTTCTAACGCCACGTCCATCAATTTTCGGCCTTGATTCTGGGGCATGCGATAATGTCGGACGGTGTTTTCCACAACTACAATGGCATCGTCCACCAGAATGCCGATTGAAAAGATGAGGGCAAATAGAGTGATCCGATTCAGCGTATATCCGTAAAGGTAGAAAACTGTGAGCGTCAAGGCCAGTGTCACAGGAATGGCTACCGCTACGATTCCTGACTCGCGAAAACCCAGGGTGAGCCAGATCAGAAGAGTAACTGAAACCACAGCGATCGCCATGTGGAACAATAACTCATTGGATTTCTCCGCTGCCGTGTCGCCATAATGTCGCGTTACCGTCATCTCCACATCACTGGGGATCACAGTGCCCTTGTAAGCGTTCACTTTCTCAAGAACCTTTTCTGCCACTTGAACCGCGTTTGTTCCTTTACGCTTGGCAATAGCCAGGGTAACTGCCGGGAAGTCTTTGCTGCTGGCCAGATCGATTCGAGGAATTGCTTTACTTGCAGCCGCCGGACCTGCGCCAAAGAAAACGTACTGACTCGGTTCTTCAGGTCCGTCTGTGATCTCTGCGATATCGCGGAGGTAGATTGGCTTTTGGCCGACCGCTCCGATCACAAGGTTATCCACGTCCTTCGAACTTTGGAAGAACCCCCCGGTTTCGACAACCAGTTCCCGGTTGGCCTGGGAAAAACTCCCTGCCGACAGTTTCTGGTTCTCCTGCTGAAGTCTGGCCATCACGGCCAGAGGTGTCAGGTTGTAGGCTGCGAATTTGGCAGGATTCAGAGTCACACGAACCTGCCGACGCTGTCCCCCAATGATCGAGGTACTGGACACGTTATCAACCTGCTTGACGATGTCATCCAACTGGGCGGCTATGCGCCGCAGGGTGTAGTGATCGTACCTCTTGCTCCAAAGGGTGAGCGCGAGAACCGGGACATCGTCGATATAACGGGGCTTAATCAGTGGGGGCGAGGCTCCTGGAGGAATCAGGTCGAAATTGGCGAACATCTTCTGGTTGAGCCGAACGATGCTTCTCTCTTCATCTTCCCCGACGTAGAACCGGACCACCGCCATGGCAAATCCGGGGCTGGAGGTAGTATAGACATACTCCACTCCGGGGATCTCCCAGATCAGTTTCTCCATGGGTTTGGTCACGCGCTCCTCGACCTCTTTGGCACTGGAACCGGGCATTTGGACAAAGACGTCAATCATCGGAACGATGATCTGGGGTTCCTCTTCCCGGGGCAAGACCAGGACTGCAAACACCCCCAGAAGAACGGAGCTGACAATGATGAGTGGAGTGAGTTTTGAATCGATGAAGGCTCCTGCCAGTCTGCCGGATATTCCAAGGCTGCTCATCTCGCAACCTCCACTTTGCCGCCGTCTCGAACGGTACTCATGCCCTCCACGACATAACTCTCGCCGCTATCTAGGCCGGCCAACACTTCAACAACTTCGGGTGAAGCCTCGCCTAGCTTCAGGAGACGCAGCCTTGCCACGCTATCCTTGTCGACCACGTAAACTCCCTCCAACTGCCCTTCTCGGATCATGCACTTCTTCGGCAACCACATCCCGGCTATCGACCCCACGGGAAAGTAAGCTTCTCCATACATTCCGGAACGAAGCTCCGCTCGAGCCGGCAAATTGATTTTGACCAAGTAGGTCCGACTGGCTGGATCAGCCGAGGGCCTGACTTCTGCAACTTTCCCTCGCATTTCAGGCGCGCTGAGGGGGTCAACCTTGACGGAGACCGTCATCCCGGCCCGTACCTTGGATACCTGGTTTTCTTCAACTGGTACCTCCAGTTGATATCGGCCTATGTCTTCAACGGTCAGCAACGGCGTACCCGGCACAGACAGGCTTCCGGGTTCAACATGGCGCTCGACGATGACGCCATCCATTGGGGTGCGTACTAGTGTGTAACTTTGCAGGGCCTGGGACGTATTGACATCCGCCTGGGCTTGCTGAATTTTTGCCAGGACCTGTCGTTTTTTCGCCTGAAGGGCTTCGAATGAAGCAGCAGCGGCCCGCTGCCTGGTCTGGATTTCGTCAAATTCCTGGGGACTCACCGACTTCTGGTCGGCAAGTTCCTGGAATCGCTTCAGGGTCGATGATGCTAGCTGGAGGTTGGCCTGGCCCGCTTCCAGGCCTTTTTCGATTTCCTGAAGCGCCATGCTGGCTTCCTGCATTCCAGCTTCTGACTTCCGAACCATGGCATCAGCCTCACGTCCATCGATCACGACCAATACCTGACCTGCTTTCACACGGTCACCCTCCCGAACCCTCACTTCCAGGATTATCCCCATAATCCTGCTGGCTAGGGGCGCGGTGGTAACGGCTCGCACCGTCCCAGAGGCTTTATAGATTCGCTGCCCTTCTCGGGGAACAGCCACTTCAACCTTGACTTTGGAGAATGTTCCCGGGGCCTCTTTCAACGGCTCCTGCCTGGTGGAGGGCCCACAAGCCACCAGTGAAGTCAACAAAGCAATCGTGAAAACTGGTTTGAGAACACGCTTCATTGATGATTCCTCGCTATTTCTGCTTCCATTGAATTTCAGAAGAGCCCCACTGAGATCCTGTTTCTTCAGGCGCTGCGGAGGGAAGATATCCGATGAACAAATCTCTAGCCCCTCACTCGAAAAGCGATGCGGAATTCGCGCCGAGGTGGCCCACCTGTAATTCCAAGCTAGCTCGACTGAGTCTCTGGTCGAATAATGCGCGCAGATAGGTGGTCTTGGCTCCCGTGGTCGCTGTCTCGGCCCTCAGGAGGTCTGTTATCGTCGCCAGACCTGCCTGATAGCGGTTTCGAATGATCCGAAGACTCTCATCGGCCTGAGCTGCAGCCTGTTCATTGACAACGATCCGCTCTCCTGCCGTTTGCAGTTCCAAGAAGGCCTGCTGGACCTGCAACCGGATAGCCTGGGCCAGATGATCCTGCAAAGCACTTTGACGGCGCTCTTGGAAGCGACTTTCCGCCAACCGGGCTTGGTCCGCTCTCCCGTTGAAAATGTTGAAATGTACGTTCACACCAAGTAGCCAGTTGTTCCCTGGAGCCGCCCAGTACTTGTTGCTGTCCGTCTCCCAGCTCCCAAATGTACTCACCGTAGGCCAGAATTCGGACTTAGCCGATTCCACAGCCAACTTGCTGCTCTGGCTGGCCATCTGGGCCTCCTTGAAATCTGGGCGGGCCTCCAGCGCCTGATTCTGCAGTTGGGCCAGATCCAACGACTCGGCGGACATCGGCTTGAGCGGCTTCACCAGTACATAAATTTGATCCAGAGCAATCCCCATCTCGAAATTTAGATTGGAGTGAGCCAGCTTTACCTGGTTGCGGGCCCTCACTAGTTCCTCATTCTGAGATGCCAGGTGAACCTTGACACTCAGCAGATCGGACTCGACTGCCAAACCAGCATTAAAGGAAGTCTGGGCCTTCTCCAGGTCTGCGTTGGCACTCTTCGCGGCGTCTTCAGCCACCCGAACCATCTCTTCCGACAGTAGAACCTGGTGGTAAGCTTTGATGACCCGAAAGATCAGGTCGGACTGTGTCTTCTCCAAATCCTTCTCCGAGATTTCCTTTCCCATTCGTGACAATTTGACCCCTTTGCGGACACGTCCAAAATCGAACACCAGTTGTATAAAGGAGAATTTGTTTTGAATATTATTCAATGGGGAAGGATTATTTAATTTGTCTAAAGCAAAGTTCTCTTCTGTAAACCGGCTCTGGGTCAGTAGATTGCCAAAGACGTAAACCGGGTTATTGCTCCGCGTGGAATTCTGATCAAATGCAAGCTTCGGGAAATACCCGGAGTGGGCAAATTGGATTCGGGCTTCGGCCATATTGACATCTTCCCGGGCAGCTTTGACCAGATTGTTGTTTTCCAAAGCCAGTTGAACTGCTTTCTCGAGCCTCAGCGTATCCTTGGAATCCTGGGCAAAACCGGTTTGCGGAAAGAACGCCAGAATCACGGCCGCAGTTACCAGGACTGATGTGAGACCGGCTCCAGGGAGGTCGTTATATTTCATGAGGGCATCCTAAAGTCCCGAACGCTCTAGGCGAGGCGGAATCGGGGATTATTCAATCCACTTGCTATAGATCCCAAAGATCGGAAAAGGATTCAAGGATTTTTACTTGGATTTGTGCCAGTGAGCCCGGATGGCTTGATGAAGACGCTCCTGAACAGCGAAGGGAATTTCCATCTGTTCCTGGTCACGGAAGAGTGTAATTGTCTTCTTGGTGGTATCGAGGACAATGCGGCAACGTTGGCAACCTTGAAGGTGAGCTTCCAGCTGTTCGCAAATCTCCTTCTCCAGGCTGCCATCAATGTATAAGTTCAGTTCTTCCAGCAATCGTCTGCAATCCATAGAGCTGGCTCCAGCTATCCGTGGGTATGATCAAGTGGAAGGCTCTCCGCACCCCTCTTGCGGAAATGGCTTCCGAGGCGTTCGCGAAGCTCTAACCTCGCTCGAATGAGCCGAGACTTGGCAGCCGGCAGAGAAATTCCCAGGATCCTGGCAACTTGCTCGGCCGGGAGGTCTTCCATATCCTTGAGCAAAAAAACCGTGCGATAAATCACGGGCAAAGATGAAATTGCAGCATTCAAAATATCTCTAAGCTCCTTCTGAGAGTAAATCTTCTCGGGGTTTTCCTCCCAAATCACCACCTCACGGGGACGATAATCGTCGTCATTGTCTCTCTCGTCAATGTCGTTCAGTGAAACTGTTGCCCACTTCTTTCGCTGTTTGAGTCTTTGCAAGGATGCATTTACTGCAATCTGCACAATCCAGGTGTAGAAACTTGCTTCTTCCCGGAACTTGCCCAGACTCTCGAAGGCCTTGAGAAAGGTTTCCTGAAGAACATCTTCAGCATCCGGCTCGCTTTCCAGAAGACGCCGGGCAATGTTGTAAATCCTCTTCTCATACAGACTCACCAGTGATTCAAATGCTTTCAGGTCACCGGCCTGAGCCTTGTGGACCCATTCGACTTCCGTTTCTGCCTTTTTAGATTCGCGCGTCATGAAAAAGATTCATTAAGTTTATGGATAGTCCATCCCAAAGGGAAGCAGAGCATTGTGGCGGCTTCGGGTGCAAGATAAACACACGGGCAAGTGGAAAGTCAAGAACTGCAGGGGGTACAGGTGATGGGTCAGCTACGAGGAGGGATAACACCAAGGTGTAGCGTGCGTTCCACCCTGGTGACTGACCCATCACGGACTCAAAACAGCGGCTACAGATGACGGAGCAAGGGAACATCCAAGCTGCTGGGTGTCCCGGTGTGTTACACTTTTCTATTGACGGAAGTTTTCGCAGGTTACGTGGGGATCACTGTCCCATCAAAGCTTGTGCGCTGATGTCCCTTCTCGTTGCTCCAATCAGCCGAGACACTTGGGTCCGTCGCGGACTCGTCCTGGAGTACATCTCCCTCGGCTATAACTGTCTGGAAGTGCTGGTTGCTCTCGTCGCCGGGATCCTGGCTGGCAGTATTGCTCTGATTGGCTTCGGCTTCGACAGCGTGATTGAAGTGACGTCCAGTGCCGTGCTACTCTGGCGGTTGAATTCAGACTTTGACCAGAAGCAGCGCCAGCGTGCTGAGACCATAAGCTTAAGAATCGTGGGTTTCTGCTTTATGGGACTCGCAATTTATGTGAGCTTTGAGGCGACAGGAGACTTGTGGCACCGCAACGCGGCTGAAGGGAGCGTTGCCGGGATCATCTTGGCATCCGTTTCACTGGTTGTCATGACGCTGCTGGCTAGGGCAAAGCGGCGAGTTGCACGCGGTATTGACAGTAGTGCCTTGCGGGCAGACGCCCGGCAGACCGAATTCTGCGCCTACCTTTCCGTTATCCTGCTAGGCGGCCTATTGTTGAATGCTCTTCCGGGATGGTGGTGGGCTGACCCCGTTGCAGCATTGACCATGGTTCCGATTATCACCAGAGAAGGTTGGCGAACACTCCGAGGGAAATCCTGCGAGTGTAGTCATAGCTATACTTCATAGAGAAGTTATCCCAATGACAAATCCGTTGGCAACGCCGTTGGAAAGAAGAAACTCGAAGAGGCAGCTTCAGTTGTGAACGAGAAACTGCGGGAAGCCATCAATCGCATCTAGAATAGCGATCGGTTAGCTGCCTCTTCCCGCTTCAGTTTTTTGTCTTTGGGAATTCGTATTCCCTGACTTCGTTTCAATTCCGCGTCGAGCCTCGACGTTACAGGAATTCGCCATTCAAGTGGGAACACCGAGTTTAGGCAGGACCCAACGCATCATGATGAAATAAACTGCCAGAAATATCACCATCCAGAACCAGTCGGGCATACGCATCGTTCCTTTCATTCGCATAGCAAGATAAGTCCCAGGGGGGATGCTGTCTTCAATGAGAGCCCCTCGATTGAGCTTTTTTGAAAAGCATTCATGAAAATGCGAGTTTTGGTAGCCACGCCGACCGCTTCTTTCCGGGAGGCGTGGGCTTTTGGTTGTTAGGAAGAAGCCCACGGTTCGCGGCGACTGTTGTCGCCAATACGCTCACCGTGGCTACCCCTCCCATTTTCATTTGCGGCGGTGAACTTGAGAAGGTAATGGTGCAATCTCCTCCAAATCCCCCTGATTCCATGCTTCGCTCTCATTCGACAGGCTTCTGAAGAACAGTAAACACCGGACAAGGAGCATGACAGGTGACACGGAATGCGGTAGTCTCAAGCGCCGTGGTGTCGAAGAATTTCCTGTGCCAGGCTCCAAAGACAAGTAGACCGCATCCCTGCCCGCCGGCGAATTCAATGATTCACCCTATTATAGATTCAAATCTCCGCAAAAGGATTCATGGGCGGCCATTGAATATTCAAGATTCTATGTCAGCTGTATTTGGCGGAGAAAGGAGAAAAGTAGGAACAGATCAAATCCTTGAATTATAGAGCTGGCAAGTGAACCAGACAAGTGGCCTCAACACGGAGTGGAAAGGTGTCTTTATTCTCCTTGAGCAGACTGCTTCACCAGCGTGTGGCGTTACGAGACCAGGGGTGCCCGATGCCTTCATTTATCCAAGCGCCAATTTCAGAATTCCAAGAATTAGAAGAACCGGGATTGCCAATAGCATCAGCGGTAATATCGCTGCCATCAGAGGCACCAGTAGCACGATCAAGAAGATCGCGAGCAGGAAGAACAGGAGTTTGAGTGGGAAAAGCACCAGAAATCCGAGGATTCTGAGGGGCAGCATGACCAGAAACACGATCGCCTGCAACGGGAAAAGCAATATCGCGAGCATGGTTTTCCCCCTTTCTTTAAACTAGTATACGAAGAATAGGCTAGTGAAGTTCAAGGATTTTTCGAAATTGTATTTTTTGTTGAGAAAAGGTATAGAAGGAGAAAAGGCCAATCTGAGTTTCAATAGAAAGGGGGGTCGATGATTCAGCCCAAGCTGTTGATTCCACTTTATTTCCAGTTGCTTTTGATCTTCGGAGTGTCCCTGGTTAGCCCCGGTCTAGCATCGGGCATATTCTATCAAATGCCTCAGCAAGCCGACCCCGAACAAGGCCCGCCAATGGTGTCCGTTACTTCTGCTGGTTCCAATGGATTAGATACCCGGAGGGAAAACAGCATCTTAACTTCCAGCTCAACAGTTTCTTCCCAAACCTCAAAGGCGGAAGACGGTCCAGTTGCCGTCCCTGAGCCCAGCAAAAAAGCAGTGCGCTACTACAATGGCGGGGTGGCTCTCTGGGTTATTGATTTGATCTGGGGACTCCTGGTACCGGCCATCTTTCTCTTGACCGGTTTCTCGGCAACTCTCCGGAACCTGGCCCAGAGGATCGGCCGGAAATGGTTCTTCACCATCGGGATTTACTTCATTCTGTTTTCGCTGGTGAACTTTCTCATTGATTTTCCTCTGTCCTACTATGAAAGCTTCTGGCGTGAACACGCTTACGAACTTTCGAATCAGACTTTCGGCAAATGGTTCGGAGATGAATTGAAATCCCTATTGGTCAGTTGTGTCGCGGGATTTCTGTTCTTGTGGGTACCGTACTTGCTTCTGAGAAAAAGCCCCAGGCGGTGGTGGTTTTACACTGCCCTGGTGATGGTTCCCTTCTTGTTTTTTGTCATGCTGATTACTCCGATTTGGATTGACCCCCTCTACAATGACTATGGTCCGATGAAGGATAAGACATTGGAGGCTCAGATCCTGGCACAGGCCGATAGGGCGGGAATTGAGGGAAGCCGCGTCTTTGAAGTCAACAAGAGCATCGACACCAAGACGATGAATGCTTATGTGGCGGGGTTCTTGAATACCAAACGAATTGTGATTTGGGACACAATAATTGCCAAACTAACTCCCAACGAACTGCTTTTTGCCATAGGCCACGAAATGGGGCATTATGTGCTAGGCCATGTATACAAGGGCATCCTTTTCTTTTCAGCCTTGATCCTGGCGACTCTGTTTGTCGCGCATCACCTCTCAAAGGGCCTCATCAACCGGTACAAGACACGGTTCGGATTTGATCAACTCTCCGACATTGCTTCGTTGCCGCTCATTCTCCTCCTGGCTGGCTTCATTTGGCTGGGGGTCGCCCCGGTAGCCAACGCCTACAGTCGTTGGCTGGAACATGAAGCGGATCGTTTTGGCCTGGAGATTACTCAAAATAACCGAGCCGCAGCGATGGCCTTTGTCAAGTTAATGACTGAGGACCTGGGGGTACCGCGCCCGTACCCCATAGTGGTCATCTGGCGATCAGATCATCCGACGTTAGGGGACCGGATTGATTTCTGCAATTCATACAAGCCCTGGAAGTACGGCCGGCCCTTGAAATACGAGCGTTACTTCAAACCAGGACTGCCCCCAAATAGCGCATCGAGTCGCGGAGAGCCTCTAAATATGGTAAGTTCAAAACTGAGACGTTAAGTTGGACTACCGTGTCAATCTCAAAGCTGAATTGGAAATAGGAGAATTGTTACTGCGGCTTGGCAAAATCGAACAGCGCCTGGCTGCCATGAACCCAAGGGGCTGACAAAGCTGCAATAGGTAGCACATCAGCCCTACGTGAATACTTAAAGCGTTGCCTCGACCGGCTAACGCATCCTACAGTTCCATCCTCCTCAGTCTGTCAGGATGAGCCTGTCGCGCGCGGCCCTCTCCAATTCCTCCCGGAAGTTTGGATGAGCAATGGAGATTAAGATCTTGGACCGTTCGCGCAGGTTCTTGCCATGCAGATATGCCACGCCGTACTCGGTCACCACGTAGTGCACATCAGCCCGGCTGGTCACAACGCCAGCCCCGGGCTTCAAGTAAGGAACGATGCGGGAGAAGCTTCCTTCCTTGGCCGTTGAGGGAAGCGCGATGATCGGTTTGCCGCCCCGAGACATTGCCGAACCCCGAACGAAATCCACCTGTCCGCCAAATCCGCTGTAAATGTAAGGGCCGATAGAGTCGGAACAAACCTGGCCCGTCAAATCAATCTCAATGGCTGAGTTAACTGATACCATCTTTTCGTTTTGAGCAATCACCAGCGGGTTGTTGGTGTAGTTGGTGGGGTGGAGTTCGAAATTCGGGTTGTTGTGCACGAAATCATAAAGGGCCTGGCTGCCGAGGATGAATGTTCCAATGACTTTACCTGTATGTAACGTCTTCCTTGCACCGGTGATAAAACCTGCTTCAATACCCTCCTTGACTCCGTCAGAGATCATCTCGGTGTGAATTCCCAGGTTTTTCTTATCCTTCAAGGCAACCAGGACGGCATCCGGGATGCCCCCGATGCCCAGTTGCAGCGTCGCTCCATCGTCGACCAGAGCGCCAATATGTTCCCCGATCCTTCGTTCAATTTCCGTATACCCTTTTTTCGCCAGGGTCGGTAGAGTTTCTGAGACTTCGACGATCTTGTGAACGGCCGAAATATGAACAAAAGAATCGCCGAGCGTACGGGGCATCTTGTCATTGACCTGGACAATAACTGTCCTGGAGTTCTCAAGCGCGGCCCTGGAGGCCAGGACTTCGGTACCCAGGCTCATGAAGCCGTGTTCATCCGGCATGGTCGCATGAAGGATGGTCACATCCAGAGGAAGCAATTTGGAATAGAAGAGCCCGGGGATCTCGTGCAGGAAGACCGGGATATAGTCAGCTCTGCCACTATTGACAGCCTCCCGGTCGGCAGAGCCGACAAACAAAGAGTTGTGGCGGAAATGGCCGGCCATCTCTCGCTGTGCCAGTGGATCTCGTCCAATCAGCAGCCCATGAACAAGTTCCACGTTATGCAATTCGTTCTTCCTGCGGGCCAGGTTTTCTAGAAGACAGCGGGGAGCTGCGGCGTTGCCGCTGATGTAAATTCGATCGCCGCATTTTACGGCCGAAACCGCTTCCTCGGCCGAACAGAGCCGTTGCTTGTAGTGGTTCAACCAAGTCATGGTCTCCTCCTATTGCAGGATCGATTCAACCGGCTGATACCCTTTGCCGAGGCCTTGAGGGAGGTGGGTGCTGGTGACATGACCATCATATGCGCAAACTCCCGCCCTGATTTCAGGTGAAACCTTCAACGCCCCGAGAATTCCTTCTTTCCCGACAGTCAACAAATAAGGCAAGAGAACATTCGACAGAACATGGGACGCCGTCCGCGCAACCCAGGAGGGGACATTCGGCACTGCGAAATGCGTCACTCCTTCTTCAATGTAAACCATGTCTTCGGTGGGAGTGAGCCGAGTAGTTTCAGAGGTGCCGCCCTGATCCACTGCGAAATCAATGAGCACGGATCCGGTTTTCATCGATTTCACCATGTCGCGGGTGACCAGTTGGGGGGTTCGTTCTCCCGGAATCTGCACGGCACAAACCAGAACGTCGGCAAACTGGACCAGTTTGGCCAGATTGCGCTGATTGTAGGGGAGCGTAACTACCCGGTCTCCGGTTTCCTGTGCGACTCTTTCGAGTTGCCGCACATCTTTGTCCACGACATGGACGGTGGCGCCCAGTCCCGCAAACGATCTGGCGGCATTGGAACCCAAGGTTCCCGCCCCTAGTATTACCACATCGGCAGGCGGCACCCCTTCTATGCCGCCCAGCAGGATGCCACGACCAACACGATTGTTCGATTGCAGGAGCCGGCCTGCAATCTGAGGCGCCATTTTCCCGGCAATCTTAGACATGGCGCGTTGCAACGGATGACTGCCGTCTTCCTTAACAATCAATTCCATCCCGATGGCTGTGATACTCTGATCCAGAACCCGTTGGAGCAGGGGCCTGGGCATGATGCCGAGCAATAAGAATCCCATCAAGACCTGGTTCTCCTTCAAGTATGGCCATTCCTCTTCTAAAGGTGCCTGGACTTTCACAACCAGGTCGGTACGTCTGTAAGCCTCCTCTTTCGAGTACACCACGCTCGCTCCAGCTTCGCGGTACTCATCATCACTGAAATGCGCTCCTTCACCTGCCCCTTTTTCAACGATGACCTCAATTCCATTGGCGGTAAGATCACTAACCGCTGCGGGAGAGAGACTGACCCGCTTTTCTTCCACGGCTCGACGAACAACAATCTCTTTAGGGACCCCAATGATCATGGCGTACCCTCCTTCGCTACGTATGAACTGCAGACAGCCCTGCGTCAACTGGCAATTCCGGCAACGACTCTAGCACAATGCGCGTGAGTTGAACAAATTGCCACACGCGGGAGGCTGCAATTCAAAGCGTGACCGGAGAATCGTCTTCCTCGTCGACAAGGAACCTTCCGAGTACGACGACGAGAACGAGGACGACTATGGCCGGCTGGATCTTTCACTAATGATCAGTTAGAGCGTCACGCCCCCATTTGCATGTTACGCGGTGCTCCTCGAAGGGACTTGAAAGGCTTACATGAAAATGCGAGTTTTGGTAGCCACGACAAACCGCTTTTGGTTTGTCGTGGGCTTTTGACC
>JBGOTQ010000188.1:0-13971 GCA_041476565.1 Terriglobia bacterium
CACCGGACGACTACAAATCTCACAGCGTTGAAATCAAGACAGGGAGCGTTTTATTTTCGTTGGCTGGCCAACTGAAGACAAAGGTCAACAGTTATCATCATCAAGCCATCCGAACGGTAGCCCCGCTGCTTGAGGCTGTGGCTAGTGCCCCTGATGGAATCGTCGAAGCCGTTGAGCTAAAGGACCCAGAGCACTCCGTTCTTGCCGTCCAATGGCATCCCGAAATCGGATGGGAACGTGACGAGTTTTCTCAGAGGATTTTCTCCTGGTTTGTCGAGAAAGCAAGGGGGGCGGCAACGTGAGCAGGAGCGACAAAATGACCCTGTTTTCTCTATCAGTTGGTCACTTCCTCAACGATTCCTACTCCAACTTTCTGGGCCCGTTGTTGCCGCTGTTGATCGCCAAGTTGAAACTCACCATGGCACAAGCTGGTTGGTTGGCTGCCCTTCTCATTTTGTCGTCATCATTCACTCAGCCACTCTATGGCTATATTTCCGACCGCTACTCCACCCGGAGTTTTGCAGTCTTCAGTCCATTAATCACGGCGGTCTTCATGTCTTGCCTTGGGCTGGCTCCCACCTTTACTACCCTGTCAATTCTCTTGTTGTTGGGCGGGGTTGGAATTGCTTCCTTTCACCCTCAAGGCGCGGCCATCGTCGCCAGGAGCGGTTCTGAACGGATGGGCCTGAGGATGTCAATCTTTGTGACTTCCGGGAGCATTGGTTATGCACTCGGCCCGCTTTTGATCATGCTGGTGGTAGCTCAGTTCGGGTTGGAGAGATCCTACCTGGTCATCTTTCCGGGCCTCGTTACGTTCGGGTTACTATACTTCTTCATCCCTGTCTCCCCAGCGACCCCGAATCCCTCAACGCGGCAGGTTTCCGTACGCGAGGCGTTAAGAGAAACCTGGCGCCCACTGCTGATACTGTATTGGCTCGTAGTGGTCCGTTCCGCCGTACAAATATGTCTTGTCAGTTTCCTCCCCTTGTACTTCCATTTGAAAGGATTGGGGGACATCGAAGCTGCACGAATTACCTCAATCTTCCTATTCGCCGGGGCCATCGGAGGGTTCAGTGGAGGCACACTGGCCGATCGATTTGGTGGAAAGCACGTCATCTCTTTCTCAATGTTGCTGTCCACCCCCTGCTTTGTGGCTTTCTTATTGAACCAAGGCCTGGAAGCGTATTTCTGGCTATGTTTGGGGGGTGTGATTCTGCTCTCTACGATCCCAGTCAACGTAGTGATGGCCCAGGAGTTGATCCCTGCCAACGCCAGCGTAGCTGCAGCCATAACAATGGGTTTTGCCTGGGGGATGGGAGGTATTGCGGTCCCCATCATTGGAAAAATTGCAGATTTAACCAGCCTGCCTACCGCCCTGATGGTGGTGACCGCCCTGCCGGTAGTGGGGTTCTTCCTGTCTCTCTTACTGCCTGGTAGGGAAACTCAGTCAGCTAAGGCGAATGCCACATTCCCTGTGGCGAGCGAGTAATCAACCGAATCAGTGATCCACCTCAGACGGTTTTCTTAAAACGAGACTCTGTGTTGGGTGCACTCCCTGCCTTATATAGCAGTTTCGATCTCGTCCGAGCCGTAACAGCGACTGGTCTCAAAAAATCGCGGATTAGAAATTCGATTCCAGCAGACATTTCTCGAAATGTATGGACGATGCTTTTCTTCCTTGCACTCCAGTACCAGTGCTTTAGATATGTCTTCCGCAAGATCGGATTTAGAATAGATTTAGCATAATTTGCACCTCGCCCACGATCATACCTTTTCATTAATTCGTCAGCCTCTTCCTGGCTCCTTCGACCATGATGATGGTAAACCACGGGGCGTGGATCATATGCGCCAGGCCATCCAACTGCCGATATTCTGCTCATTATTTCCAGATCGTCACCCGATGAAAATAAAGCCCCGGCGCCAAATCGAGGATCAAAGCCTTCAACAGAAGCATAGGCATTTCTCCTCATAGCCATGTTCGCGCCCTTAATCAAACCCGCCGGGATGAATGATCGGGGCGGGAGAAAAACAGGAATCATCGATTCACTAATAGTCATACGGATATCTCTGGGATCGTGCAACAGTACTCTTCCACCAACATATCCCCAATCAGGGTTTTCTTTAAATACTTCGCAAGTGGCATCCAGAAAATCCTCGCTAGGGTAGCAGTCATCATCTGTGAAGACGAATAACTCTCCCCGAGCACATTTGCAGCCCTTGTCTCTCGCCCTGCCCAAACCTGACTTGGGCTCATAGGTTGATCTCATCTCATGAAAATCCGAGTTGAATCTTGCTAGAACTGACGACGTATCATCCGTGGATCCATTATCTACAACTATCAATTCCCATCGCAGGTCACATCGAATTCTCCTCATTGCATCCAATGAGGCCATTAATTGACGGGCTCGATTCTTAGTGCATACAATGAGGCTGATTTGAACTTCAATCCGGGCATCATACATATCCGTTTTCCTTTATGCTTGATGCAATCTCTGATTCGGCGACAAGAGAATTAAATGGGGTTGAAGAATGTGAAAACCCCGTTGGTTTCCGGCATTGGCCGAATTGGAATGTGCCCGGCTACAGAAGAAATATCAACGGGATGAACAAATCATGACACAAGGGTTACCAGAATTCAAATACGAGACGGAAAGAAGTCAGGTCGGGATGACGAGGGCTGAGCGATTGCCCAATTACGTGGATTTGGCCCCGGGCTGAAACAGTGGGATTAGTGAACTCACTCATTCCAAAGGTCTTGCAGGAACCATGATGTAGGGTCCCCCGACACGGCGCATTATATCGCCGCTAAAGGGTGATCGAAGCGAAGCGCAATGATATTCTGACTGGGAGCCGTTGTTTATTTCTGACATAAGAGTATTGTAATCTTTTGTTTGCCATAAATTACCAATTTATATTGACAATCTTGATTCATTTTGTCATATTAGAGCCACAACATGAGACTCTCAACCAAGGGTGAATACGGCTTGATGGCGGTCATTGACCTGGCCTTGCACACAACGGAGGGGCCGGTACAGAGTCTACAAATCGCCGAACGGCAAGGCATCCCCAAACAATACTTGGATCAACTGATGCTGATTTTGAAAAAGGCCAGTTTGGTGGAGAGTTCCCGAGGGCGGCAAGGCGGCTACGTGTTAGCTCGCCCCGCTAGCCGGATCACCCTCTTTGAGATAGTCACAGCTTTGGAGGGACCGTTGGAGAATACCAATTTTCTCAGTAAAGGAACTCGCGCGAGAATTGCGGCCCGCGAGATTCTTAATGCCCTTTGGGAAGAGCTCATTGGAGGTGTTGCTGAGCGCCTTCGGCAGAAGACACTGGAAGAGATCTGCGACGAACACAAACGATTAGAGAATCAAATCATGTACTACATTTAGGAGGCGACAATGGCTGGAATCGCAAAGAACGTTCTTGAACTGATGGGTAACACCCCGTTGGTTCGCTTAAACAAAGTGACTGATGGCGCTGTGGCTACAGTCGTCGTCAAGCTGGAATCGCTCAATCCCGCCGGGAGCGTCAAAGACCGGATAGGGGTCAGCATGATCCAGGAAGCGGAAAAGGCAGGCGTGATCGACAAAGACACCGTGATCATCGAGCCGACCAGCGGCAATACCGGCATCGCATTGGCTTTTGTTTGCGCCGTTAAAGGTTACCGTCTGATTTTGACCATGCCCGACACGATGAGTCTCGAGAGAAGGACCTTGCTCAAGGCCTTTGGTGCCGAACTGATCTTGACCCCGGGGGCCGAGGGGATGAAGGGCGCCATCAGGATTGCTGAGGAATTGGCTGCCAAAACTCCGCACTCCTGGATTCCACAGCAATTCAAGAACCCGGCTAACCCCAAGGTTCACCGGGAAACCACGGCCGAAGAGATTTGGAGAGACACCGATGGAGGGGTGGATATCCTTGTGAGTGGCGTCGGGACCGGAGGAACTATCACCGGCGTAGCCGAGATCATCAAAGCCCGTAAGCCTGGATTCAAGGCCATTGCCGTTGAACCCACCGACTCGCCTGTCCTTTCGGGAGGCAAGCCAGGTCCCCACAAAATTCAAGGACTTGGCGCTGGTTTTGTGCCGGACATTTTGAACACCAAGATCATTGACGAGGTCATTCAGGTGACCAACGAACAGGCCATCCAGACAGCTCGTCGACTCATCAAGGAAGAGGGTCTGCTGGTCGGAATCTCCTCAGGTGCGGCAGCCTATGTTGCCCTCCAGGTGGCCAAACGCCCTGAGAACAAAGGGAAATTGATCGTTGCGATACTGCCCAGCACCGGTGAGCGTTATCTCAGCACCGTATTATTTGCCGACCTCAACGCGCCTCCGGCGGTCAATCTGTGAATGTCCAAATAAGGAAATACTGTCCAAGGGTGGAAGCCGCGCCTGTGGCCGCTGTCACTCGTCGCGGCGACCGCCCGAATCAAACTGGTCGCCGCTCTGGGGACAGCGGTCACCCGCTCAGCCCTCCACCATTTTCATCTGCCCGTGCGCGCCAAACCCATGAGCGTATTTGACACTATGCTTGAGAAGTCATTATTGCCCTGGATCTCTTGGTTTAATGCACTGAAATTATCACAGGACCTTAGGGGCCATCGATTAACGTTTATCAGCTTTCAGCAGCGGCCATCCGCGCCCAATTGTATCTTTGCCCCTTCGCGGTTAGGCTTTGGTTGCGGCCAACGGCTGTGTTAGGTCTTGATGGTTTAATACTTAATTTATGTTCTTCAATAACAAGCCCGACCGGCAGGCTAGAGAACCCCGAGAGGGCGACCCTGCCAAACTGCTCCTGAAGGATGTTTCCAAGACTTTTCCTACCCGGAAAGGTACAGTTAACGCAATCGAAAATGTCAGCTTGGAAGTGAGGGCTGGGGAATTTCTGTGCCTCGTTGGTCCTTCCGGTTGCGGCAAATCGACCCTGCTGAACATCATTGCCGGATTAGAGACACCCGATAGTGGATGTGCCTTCGTCAACGGTTCTCCAATCCCAGGACCGGGCCGGGACCGAGTGTTGATCTTTCAGGAACTCGCCCTGTTTCCGTGGTTATCAGTGATTAAGAACGTAGAATTCGGGCTAAGAATGGCCAATATCCCCGCCAATGAACGGGAAGAGAGAGCCATCCATTTCCTGAAAATGGTTCACTTGAGCCGATTCCAGCATGCCTATATCCACGAGCTTTCGGGGGGGATGAAGCAGCGGGTGGCCCTGGCACGTGCGCTAGCGTTAGATCCGGAGATTCTCCTCATGGACGAACCGTTTGCCGCTCTGGATGCCCAGACCCGGGATATCCTCCATGAAGAGTTGCAGGAGATCTGGGCAGCCACCCGAAAAACCGTTATCTTTGTGACCCACAATGTAAGGGAAGCGGCGTGTCTGGGGGATCGGGTTGTGGTTTTGGCGACTCAGCCCGGCCGCATCAAGCGGGAGTTTCAGATTCAGTTAGGACGGCCCCGTCACATCGAGGATCCAAGTTTGATTGCTTATGCCAAGGCCATCCTCTCTGATTTGAAGGAGGAAGTTGAGAAAGTGGCGAAGGAGGAACTGGATCATGACTGGCGCGCTGCTCCGAAAAGGCACGTTTTACGTGCTGATGATCGTGATATGGGAGGCGGCATATAGGCTGGAATTCTGGCCGAGATTTCTTTTCCCTTCGCCGCTGGAAGTGTTCCGTACCCTGCTGGAGGGGTTCCTGGACAAAACCTTTCTCATTGGGATTGCGGCCAGCTTGCGGCGGATCCTGATTGGCTACCTGATCTCCCTTGTGTTGGGCGTCCTGCTCGGCCTCGCACTCGGGCGCGTCAAGTTTCTACGCGACACTATTGGGTCCCTGGTCTTAGGGCTGCAGACTCTGCCCAGCATTTGCTGGTTGCCGCTGGCATTGCTCTGGTTTGGTTTGAGCGAGGCGGCCATCATCTTCGTGGTGGTCATGGGGGCCCTGCTTTCTATTACCATCGCAACCGAATCCGGTGTCCGCAATGTGCCGCCCCTGTTGATCTCGGCAGGCCGCAATATGGGGGCCCGGGGCTTCCGCATGCTGGTGGAGGTAATCATTCCCGCCGCCCTGCCTTCCATTGTCACCGGAATGAAGCAAGGATGGTCGTTTGCCTGGCGGTCGCTGATGGCAGGGGAACTGCTTTATGTGAGCGTTGGATTGGGCCACCTGTTGACATTGGGACGCGAGCTCAACGATATGAGCCAGGTCATGGCGGTCATGATCGTAATAGTTGGGATTGGTCTACTGGTAGATCGCATCCTATTCGCCAGGCTAGAAAGCGGATTGCGCCACCGCTGGGGACTGGAACGGGCTTAGTCCGGATTTCTCACGACATGAGGCCTGTAAGGCCGCTTTATTCCAGCCCGGGGCAACGCCCCGGGAACGCATGCATAGAAGGAAAGAAGGTACTAAGCTCTGACAGAGCGTGTTAAAACGCTCCTTCAGAGCTGGATCAATTGGACCTCATACTTGCCCAGGGCGCTGCCCTGGGCTGTGTTAAAGCCGGCCCTTCAGTCCGGCCACACGCGGCTTCTGCGCCTGTGATAGCAGGATTGGTGAGAAATCCGGGTTAGTAAGTCTGGTCTCCGAATTCAGTTCGACTCTTCCCTTCTCCACGTCACGTACGATTTCACCCTTTTCTACTTGGGCCTTGAACAGCAAGGCAAAAGGGTTTATACATTGGGATATCTCAATATCTATCCAAGAGCGCAAAAAGGATTTCCTCAGGCGTGTGATTTGCTGGAAAGAATTCCGGCCGGCTCATGATGACGAGAGTGGTTGGACAGGAGGCATTCAGATGGCAATGCAGGTTTGCATGGGGGCAATGATGCAATGCAGTTTTGGTGTGGCGCCAAGTTCTCTTGTGGTGCTGCCGACGAACAGGGTGCTCACGCAGCAGGTTCCAGATGCGAATATTATGGATCACATCCCCTTGGTAAACATCATGCCGTTCGGCGTGTGCATGTCAATAGCGAACCCCACGGTAGCCGCAGCCACATCAGCCGCTTTGGGGGTGTTTACGCCTATGCCGTGCATTCCCGTTACCCCCGCTCCATGGGTACCGGGAGCGCCAAACGTTCTGCTTGGTAATTTTCCGACATTGGACAACACCTCGACGCTTATGTGCATGTGGGGTGGTGTCATCCAATTCGTCACGCCAGGGGAGTTCACGGTGATGGTGCCGTAAAGAATATGCTGCGCCACCCCGCGTGACGTGGAGGCTTGTAATTGACAACCGTGGAGTGTAGCACTCCGTGACCAGTCCTCCCGCCTTTCTTTTCCCGCGCCTGACGTTGGGCAAAGAACCAGCTAGCCATCGATACGGCGAAGGCCACGAAGCAAGTCTCTCGATCTGGCGGGAAGGTAATTCCTTCCCTCTTCCGCAGGAGTCACCTCAGTAATCCGAGTAGCCTATTTCTCCCGCCGGATGGTGAAAAGCTTGCGCCCGATTTCCCGGCTCGATGAGACGGTTTCCGGATAAGGAAGGTCACAGATATCCAGAAAACCGATCTGGTAATTCTCCCCATCGTAGCGGCCGGTGGAGGGCTGGTCGTAGAGCTGGAACCAATGGGCACCGACGATGGCCGGATTCTTCAGGGCAGTAGTGAGGTAGTAGCGATATGTTTCGGTTCGCTGAGTTTGATTAACCACACTACGGAGTTTGGTGTGGAGAGGATCGCGGTCGAGACCCCCAAAATGGAATTCGCCTATGATGGCGGGCCGATCGATTCCGTTGGGGAGGTGAAAATCCTCCAGTGTGTAGCGGTATAAATTGAAACTGACAATGTCGCAGTACATTGCAGCGTGACGGACGATCTCAACCTGTTGCGCCGGTGAATCCGGGAATTCGTGGAAATCCAGGCGACTGCCCAGGTAGAGCTTGTTCGGCAGGGTTTCTTTCGCGAGCGCGCCCACACGGCGATAATACAGCTCCCACCAATGCGGATCCTTGCTCTGGTGCATCTCATTGCCAACGAAGAACCCAAGGCACCACGGGTCGTCGTTCATCCATGAGCGCGCCTCAGTGAACTGTCGGCGGAAATCCCCTATCCAAGCTTCCGATTCCGGTTCGATGTCCGCTGGGGAGTCAAAGATCACAGTGTAGGGAGTCCGCCTTTTCAGGAAAATCTCCCTGTCCGACCAGGCTCCGATGGTGTTGATTCCCCAACTCCGCAGCCTCCGATGGACAAGCTCTGCGGCCGCAGATCGCCATTCGTTTCCATACTTGATCTTGAGATTGCGGGCCAGGAAGTTGCCCGAAGGTGCGGGGAATTCGAAATAACGCTCACGCCCCTCGACTTTCGTAGATTCATCGAAGCGCACACAGTCGATCCCATTGGACCAGAACAACCGGCCCTCGGGGTCTACCAGCCACCATTTTCCTTCGTGCTTTTCCACCCGGAAGTGGCCGCTCGCTCGAAGCCTGGGGCCTGAGACCCAGCCGCCGTATTGATCGAGCCCTGCAGGAGCAGTGTACCGAGACAAGTCTCGTTCTTCTGTTTCCGCGCCTGCTCGAATGTCTTCATCGCTATGGACCTTGCCTGGCCATTCCTTATATTTACACTGTCCGTATCGGTCCACGAACGGAGAAAACTCGCTCGAGAGGACCGACTCGTCGGCCGGTTTAGACGAACCGAAGGCCCGGATGTGCTCCACCTGCAGCTCGACTTCCTGGCTGGGCGAGACCAGGAACACTTTGAGCTGATTCACCGAAGAGGGATCTATGATGGCTTCGGGCCAGAGCTTCATCTGGTTCCACGGTATTCCATTCATCCCTTTGAAGTAGCTTTCTAAGTAGCTTGGGCTGAATCTATCGCGTTTGAGAAGGATATAGAGAGTGCAGTCTCCTCCCGGCTGAGCTAGTACGTATCCCGCCACCCAGATGTTGTCGTTCAGTTGCCCGAAGACCCGCACCATTTGGTGGCCGAGATTATTGATATCAACGGCGAGACCCAGGCGATCGGACAGATCCAAACCTTTGAAGGAGAAGACAGCCGAAGGCTTTCCGTTGCCCGGGGTGAATCGCACGCGAAAACGATCCCCACTGCGGGCCGGGGTTATGAGCGCACTTTTCCCTGTGAACTTGATCGACGAAGGCTCGACACTGGGTCCGTTCGGTGCAGCATCGAAACCAAGCTGTGGCCAGGAATCACGATTGTTCACCCGCTCGATCGCAAACATGCCTCCCAGGCACACGGTCAACAAGACCAAATATCCGAGCCACCTGAAAGAGAGAATCATTGTTCTATGCCTCGCTGTCAGCTCATTGATGGAACAATCGCCTTGCCAGAGACCTTCTGTAAATACCGGGTGAACAACTAATCACATCCAAACAAATTTCAGGAGAATTCCCAACCCCGGCACTTGTCGATCTCCGAGCGCTGGGTGGCGCAGACATGGCGCTTTGGGCCATGTCTGCGAGGACGAAACTGTGTCATTATCTCATGGAAGCCAGTCCATAGGCAGTACAGTGCTATCATCGAGGGAGTAAAACCTCCAGCTTGACCAGGACCAGGCGGCCGGACTGTCCACCAGTCCCCTCGTGACGGGATTGGCACGCATGTAATCCAGCTTCTCCAGGCGTTTCTTCTCGCTCCAGACGTTGAAGTCATAGAACCGTCGCTGCCACACCCGGTATGTCGCTTCATCATGGACAGTGGCCGGCAACCGGACGGCCTCCAGCATCTTCCGACACCAGTCGGGCTGTGCATCCTGCTTCAGGATCTTAAGGATGGCCTTTGCCGTTCGTTCTTTCAAGCTGGCGATGATGCTTGAAGAATTTGCCCTTTGCTGCGGCCAAATCAGCAGATGGAAATGCTCTGGCATCAGGACGTAGCCCAGTAACCGAAACTCCAGTTCGGTTCGCAGTTGGTCCAGAGTTCGAATGAGAATTTGCCGGAAAGGTTCAGAGTCAAACAGGGGAGCGCGACGATACGTGCTAGCCGTCAGGAAGTGGAGATGGTTTCCTTCATAATAATGGCGCTGATTGGACACAGTTCCTCAGTCTCTTGCATGGGAAGAGGAGCAATCTATCCAAAAAGGTGAATGCAAACTGGACAAAGCTTCCTAAGGCAAGATTCGCTCAGCTTAGGAAGGAATTCCTGATCGCAGACATGCCAACCACGCTTGTCTGCGCCACCCCGCGCCTATGCACGCCTGCCCTAGGCTCGCGTTGGAATTACTTAATTACCACGGACTCGCCATGGCGAGTAAGGAAATCAGCAATCTTGTTAGCGATCCGAGAACGATCTGCTTCTGTAACAGGTTCATCTTGATGTGGCGGAAGCCATGGTCCTATGGTCGACGAATAGAGCATTTTGCTCGGCTTACCCCTCAACATGTCAATTTGAACAAGGAGGCTTCGCTCTCCTTCCAGATACTTGTACTCGTCCCGCCCCACTCTAACTAACTGAGATACGTCATCGATCAGAGTCTCCTGGCCAACCCCCAGCCAAACCAAGAAGCGCCAAAACTTAGATTGTGACATCTTTAGCCATCCGATTGTTAACGATGTTTGCTCGTTCAATTTGAAAAACAAAATCAGTTCACTCAGCTTGCTTGTTTCTCTTGTGCTCAGTATTAGGCAGCACAGAGGGATCCTTTCATCCCTTCACTTTGGCAAAATACCCCGGCCTATTAGGTTTAGGATCACGCTCTCGATGCTGTTCCAAGTTCGTCCTCCAGTACCCCCAAGAAACACGGTTGCTGTGCCCTTAGTGTTGAATGAGTAGAACGCGGAGGCCGCATCCCAAACTATCTGTGGCAAATTTAGCCGCGAACGCGAAGCAAGTGCTGTAAGCCATCGACCACCCAAAGTGTCTTCTAGAAGCATTCCCGCTCCCTTTCCCAACCGCGCTGCCCTCAGCATCCCTTCGCCAGAATAGAAAACGCTGCGTGCACCCGCGTTCAATGTGGATGCCGGTCCTATTAAAGTACTCCACGCGGTGCCAGCCCATTGACCAGCAGTAAAAAAGCCCGAGCAGCTGTCTACTATGTTCCCCAATCTACGATTTAGATACATCGTTAGACTCGGTAATCCGAAGAGTTTTGTCAGTCCGCCCCCAGATGTAACTATGTCTGCAAAGCCGTTCGAAAAGTCAGAAACATCACCAAGCATGTCCCAGATGTCATTGCCTGAAGGATCAACAAAGTTGACCGGATCGCTAAAAGTATACCCATAAAGGTTCGCATCCCCACCGGCGAAGGATATCGGGTCCTTGCTGGTCCAACGGCCGGTTTCGGGGTCGTAATCGCGAGCGCCAAAGCGCACCAGCTTGGTTTGCAGATCAAACATCCCACCGGCAAAGCCAAAGGGCTGGAAGCCCGGACTCGTGTCTGAGATTACATTGCCGAATTCATCATAGTCAATTCTCTCGACAATGGCACCGGTGGTCGAGTTGATCACCAGCCTGGGACTGCCCAGGTGATCGGAGACAATCCGATAAGTGACCCCGCCCCTAACCATGTAATCCGGCACATTGGCCTTGCTCCCGTAGACGAAAATGGAAATGAGGCTGTTGTTCCTGTCCATCTCGGCCACCGGTTGAAGCTGGCTCCCGTAGATCCAACCCTGCACCAGCACGCCATTGACTTTCTTCCCAATGCGCCGGTTCTGGCCATCGATGACATAATCAATCTGAGTCCCGTCCGGCAAGATCACCCGCCGCAGGTTCCCCAGCACATCATAGTTGTAACTGGTCGTCTGGGTGCCGCAGGTTTTCGTTTGTAACTCGCCATTGGCCGTATAGGTGAAAGAGCAAGAGTCAGTGGCTGAAGTTAAAGCCAACAAGCGATCTTGATCGTCATAAGCGTAAGTGGTCAGGGGTTCGGGGTTCGTGGTTCGCTGGGCACTCAAACGGTTGCCATTGGCGTCATAGGAATAGGTGGAGATGAACGAACCGTTCTTGGACACCGTCTCCAGGCGCCCCGCTGTGTCATAGCCATAGGCATAAGTGTCCATGGCTCCACCAAGGGTCTCAGTCTTGGTGGCAATCCGTCCCAGATTGTCTCGAGTGTAGGTCGCGGAATAGACGGGCATTCCACTGGCTGAACTCGTGTAGCTCAGGGCCTCCCCAAAGTTGTTATAGCCCCAGGAGTCCGAAACACTGCCCAGCGTGGTGCCCGTCAGAAGACCGTTTTGCGGGTTGCGCGCAAGAGTCATGCTGCCAGCGCTGGTCAACAGACTGTCGTTGTCGTAACCATAGTTAATGGTGTTGCCACCGTTGATCGACCGGGAAGTTACCCGGAAGTTATTATCGTAGCTTCGGCTGACTGTGCCCGTGACCGGACCACTCCAGGTGGTGCTCTTCGGCAATGCCCCATCGTAGGTGTAGCTGAGCGAGCTACCGGCGGAGTCGATGATGTTGGTGAGGTTGCCTGTTGCGGGACTGTAACCGAAAGTGAGCCGTCGATCCGGCAGGTTCAAGGCACTCAGTCTGGCGGCCGGGTCGTAGCCGAAATCGATGGTCTGTCCGTCGGGTCGAATGACCTGAATGGGTTTTCGCTCGGCGTCGTAACTGTATGACGTGACTCGGGTGCCTGTGTTGGCGGCCAACGGAGGATCGTAAACATTCATCAGGTCTACTTCGGTGTAATTAAACCGATGCTGCGGTTTTCCGGGAGGAGTGATGGAGGTTATGTTGCCGTTGGCATCATAGCTGTAACGGATCTCCCTCCCATCCGGCAAGGTTTGAACTGTGACCCTCCCCGCCTGATCGTATTCAAACCGCGCCATGCGGCTCAATGGATCCGTGATTGATTCCAGCCAGCCGTTGCCGGTATACCCAAAACTTGTGGTCCGGGCTGCAGAGCCGGTGCCCTGAGAGACAGTCTGCAGTCGGCCGTGACTGTCATACGCGAGGTTGAGGGGTTCCAGTGCCGCCGGCTGCGATCTGACCACGCGACCTAACAAGTCTAGGGTACTGGTGCTCTGGCGGCCCATTGGGCTGGAATTGGAGAAGGTTTGATTGGCTGCTGTATAGACGCTCGTGTAAGTCCGTCCATTGATCGTCAGCGTGCTGGTCTGAGCAGTCAGGCTTAGTGGATCGGACAGCTGCGAAAGGCTGGCCGTACTTGTGCCTGTAAGAGTAGCACTCAGCCCGCCGGGCGTGGTGGTCACCAGACTGTTAACCAGTGGCGCCTGCATGCCCCAGCGCGGGTCGGGTTGCTCGACCAGGCTGGTCGTAGTGCCGTCCGGCGACGTGGCACTTTCCGTACCGTAGATGCTAAACGTCCTGACTAGACGAGTGCCATCCGGCAGAGTATCCGTCCTTCGCCAGCCCCCTGTCGGAAGGGACTCCACCTGGTAAGTGGTCGGATTGCTGAGCGGTGTGGTGAGACTGATCTGATATTGGCCAACGGGTTCACCGCGGCTGAGGCTGAGGAATCCCCCGGACGGGTCCTCATCCCTTATGAGCCGTCCGTCGGCGTCGAACTGGAACTGGTACGCGTGCTGGCGGGCGTCGGTCATGATGGCCAGCAAGCCATCGGCATAATAGTTAAGACTGACCATCTCGCTGGCCGGATTGGTCACCGCGCCCAGATAGCCGCTGCCGTCAACCCCAAGATTGGTGGTCTCGCCGAAGGGCCCGACAATGGCCTGAGGAACCGGGCCAGCGCGCTGGATCGTGGTGACGTTATTGTCGCCATCGGTAATGGAGATGAGATGTCCGGCGCTGTCGTAATCAAAACGGTAGTGCAGGCCTCCCGTCAATGCATCCAACGTACGCAGGTGGCGTCCACTGCCGTCAAAAACAAAAACTTCAGTGCCATCTTGGGAAGCTATCAGGTTCTCCCCGGGCCGAAGCTCCGGCATCGAGGGACGAATGCGCCGAATACGACCAGTGTGGCTCAGATATACATCGCCCCCGGGAGCAATCGTCAAGCCCTCCACCCGGTAGACCACGGCGCGGCCAGGAGAGGCGCCATCGTTGATAGGCAGGGTCTGCCCCGTATTCGGATTGATG
>JBGOTQ010000189.1:0-13922 GCA_041476565.1 Terriglobia bacterium
CTTCAACCATACTCATCAGACAACTATCCATCCCAAGAATATCGAGTCGTCGATGAGGGTTGTTCCCGTCCTTTAATTGTAATTTCTTCTGGACTAATTTGAATACTTTCTGTAGCTCTTGGAGAGTAAGAGAATCTTGCGAGGTTGCATCCGGCAGGAAGTCTCCATCTGCTCCACTCCCGTGGCCCGCTAAGACTACCATATAGCTGTCAGCGGGATACGCGTCGATGCCCCAACAAATGAACCTAAGGAGTGCCAAGGGATTGCCAGTATTTTCGTGTTGTGACTCGTCTTGAACGCTCTTGAGTTTGAGGAAGTCTTTAAGGACTGTGTCTTTTTGAATCATCCTGCGACATTCCTTGATGTTCTTCTGCTCCGCATCGGACGGGGCAATCGCAAGTGCCTCAATCACCATATCTCTTAATGGGGTGCTTGCCGGGATTATTGGAATATTCACCTTATCCAGCAACAGCCAACCGTCTTCGCCGTTGTTGCCGCCCGCCTCAGCACTTTGTTTGTTAATAATGTAACGTTGCGTAGGAATGCCCTGACCGGGGTCATACTGTGCGACCACGCTGATTTCTTTGTCTTCCTGGGGTCCTACATTAATTTCCTGCATCTCTTTGAGGTCCCAGAGGAATTCGGTGCTCAAACTGTTGTCAGCGCTCAAGTAAACCATCACGGTCCATTTTCTTCGCTCATTTGTCCCTGGTTCAATTGGCTTCTTGGCAGTATTCATAGGAGCTTCCTCCGTTAATTTGAGATGAAATGCACCCGACAAAGCCGGGGGCTCTGATGCGAATTGTTGGGAAACGCAGTTGCTCTGACATCGAAGAGTCTTTGGCAACGTAAACACGCTGTGCTGGAACCCCCAAAAGAGAAGTTCCTCTCCGTCAAGAGGCCAATGCAACGCCTGTTGTTCGGCAACGGTGTGTCGAGTTCCTGGAGCCACGCAGACGGGTATAGACACCACGACAAATCTCCGTCCTGGAAACCAACCAAAATCGCTTCCCCCGGCCTTCAGCCTCTATAACCTTGGGTTTCGACCATATGGGGCACCGGAACCTGATCTCTCTTAAAAGGAAGGAACTCGAATCTTTGGCTGCTCGCGACGAAACATAAGCCGCTCAGCTGGAACAATAGAGAAATTGTGAATCTTCCGT
Source organism: Terriglobia bacterium (assembly GCA_041476565.1). Lineage (GTDB taxonomy): Bacteria > Acidobacteriota > Terriglobia > Versatilivoradales > Versatilivoraceae > DATKMG01. The sequence continues at coordinate 1,164 of JBGOTQ010000189.1, forward strand.
ACCATAACTCGAGAGCAATGTAAAGCACTATTTCACTGGCTAAGTACTTGGTCAGTGATGCGTTGTGGCTCCGCTAGGAGCCAGATGTCTGTAGAAAAGGGACCCAACTAGGATCCCGCGGCCTGAGCCGAGCGGAACGTGTGGAACCCGCAAAGCAGCACGGGTACCATCCCTGCATTTCGCCCAGCTCAGGCGGCGGAAATGCAGGGGGACCGAATTCCCTACAAACATTGGGCTCCTAGCGGAGCCCGCTTCCTCCTATTCCCCGTGGAACTGACCCACTACCTGGCTAAGCAGTAGAAGTGAAGGCTTCTCAAGACTTCACCTGTGAAACGCCACATTCTTAGGCGGTTCAGGCAACCGCCCTACAGCGAGGCCCCGCAAACCTGACCCATTACCTGGCTAAAGGCGGCTTCCGTCCCTTTTTATCTTCTTGTCGCACCAGAAGATGCAGTCGACCTCAACGATTGCTATCCACCAGGCAAAGAGCTAAACTCATCAGATAGAGCACATTAAGCCCCCTCAAAGAAAGAACATCGAGCCGATCCCGGGTTGTAGTTGAGTCACGTTGGCCATAATCCGCCGCTGCACCCTACTCCCCTTGCGAATCAGGATTTGATTCTTCCCCTTCACCTCTTATATGCGATTTCTGTTAAAACGTTTCGCTGGAAATTTACGTCGGTAGCGGCTACTGGAAGAGGTTTTGGAACTGTAGCCGGCGGGGGTGAAAGCAATAAGGCTGCGCTCAGACACGGCTGCCTAGTTTCCATTTCCTTCGAGGGGCTCGCATCAAAACGTTCGGCTGGCCGTTCAGTCTTCTACCCTCCGGAGCAATCACAGGAATAATGGGTGTCGTCAACCACAAGACAAATCTTCTTGTGGCTGGTCATGGGACTTTGAGAATTGGTATCGGCTTGGTCAGCGATGGCTTCGGCCGGCTCCAGGGGCAGGCGGATGATGAAGGTGCTGCCCGCGCCCTCCTCCGATTCAAATGTGATCGTCCCTTCGAGTTTGTCCACTACCACCGAGCGTGCCAGGGCCAGTCCTTGCCCGGTGCCTTTGCCCAAGGGCTTGGTGGTGAAGAACGGTGTGAAAATCTTGTCGCGCACACGCGCGGGAATCCCGTTGCCCGAGTCCGCCACGCGCACTTCCACCCAGTCGCCGTCCCGGCGGGTGCTCACAGTGATGGCGCCCTTGCCCTGGCTGCCGTCGCCCACCTTCTCCGCAATGGCATGGGCGGCGTTGATGACCAGGTTGAGGATTACCTGGTTGAACTCGCCCGCCAGGCAGGGCACCAGCGGCAGCGAAGGCTCCAGGTTGAGTTGCAGATCGGAGACGTATTTCCATTCACTGCGCGCCACGGTGGTGGTGCTTTCGATGGCATGGTTCAGGTTAATGGCGGTCTTTTCCGCCGTGCCCGGATGGGAGAACTCCTTCATTGCCCCCACAATTTGGCTCACGCGGTGCACACCCTCCAACGATTGGGCGATAGCGTGGGGGATTTCGTCCATCAGATATTCCACGTCAATATGCTCGGCCGCGGTTTCGACCGCGGTTACCATCTCAGGCGTGAGGGAGCCGTTCTTGGCAGCCTGCAGCAGTTGGGCGTGCTCCTTCAGTAACCGCGTTATATCCTGGTTGGCATCCTGCAAGAAGCGGACGTTGTCCCCGATGTACTGGGTGGGCGTGTTGATCTCGTGGGCGATGCCGCCGGCCAGCCGGCCGATGGATTCGAGCTTCTGGGCCTGATGGATTTGGATCTGCATGGCCGCACGCTCCTCCTCGGCACGTTTGTGCTCGGTGATGTCCCTGACCGTCGCCTGGAGGGACGGCTTCCCGTCCTGCTCAATCCGAGTCAAGAGCACGGTGGCGGGGAACTCCTCGCCGTCGATCCGCTTGTGCCTCCACTCGAAGAAGACGGATCCGTCGCGCAGGGCGATTTCAATCATTTCCTTGGCCTTCTGAGCAGAAGAACTCCCGTCGGGTTGTTGCTCGGGCGACAAATCCGCAGGCCCATAAGACATAAATTCCTCTGCATTCTTTGCCCTGAACATGTCCGCTGTTGACTGGTTGCAGGAGGTGAACGCCCATGAAGGCGGAGCCAGAGTCATTAAGGCGTCGCGGGATCTTTCGAAGAGGCTGCGGAACTTCTCCTCGCTCTCGCGCAGCGCCTCGGCGGCGCGTTTGAGGTCTTCGTAAGCCTGGCCTACTTTCTCCCGACTGCGCACGGCGTCTTCCATCATGTTCAGCGTGGCGAGTTCTGACTCCTTGAGCTGCTTCGTGCGCTCGTTGACTTTTTCGTCTAACTGGTGAGTGAACTCCTCCAGTTCCGCCGCCTGCCCTTTCAGTTGCCGGTTGCTGTTCACCAAGGCTGTCTGCCACCGGCGTACGGCCCGCAGTACGAACCACCAGCCCAGCATCAGCAACGGGGCGGAGATGGCTGCCGGGACGACGCTCCAGAACACTTGAACCTGCTGTTCAGCCCGCACCGAATCGATGGTCTGCTTCAGTAAACGGTTGAACTCCGCCATGCCGGCGGCATAGACCTTCTTCTGGGCATCATACTCTTCGCTCGATAACAACTGTTGCGCCCCGGCTTGCTGCCCTTGCCGCACGAGTTCGAAGGCGCGATTTTCCATGACGACGAGCTTGGTATTGGCAGCGTCCGTCTGCACTGCGGCCTGACTGCTCGCCACTGCCGGAGCCAGGCGCATCGCTTCCTGGAGGGCCTGGTCCAGTTGCGGATCAAACCGGCGGTAGCGCGCCTCCCATTGGGGGTCGCCGGTTGCCGAAGACATCCGGGCCGACATGGTCAGGACCTCATCGAAGAGGAGGATTTGTCCCCGGATTTCCTCCATATGGCTGATCGCAGGCAATTGCCTGGTGACAAAGCGGTAGCCGCAGAACGCCGTCCAGCTCAACCAGCCGAGGGTCAACAGCGTGAGCGCCACGGCCAGCGTGAGCAACCACAAGAGCCGGTGTTTGAGTGGATGGACAGAAAGTTCAGTCATGGTAGACCTGGTCTTGACAGATTCCTTTTCAAGGATCTATTTGAGTTCTCCCATACTGCTCTCATCAGGCGAAGGTGGGTCGATTCTAACTGGGGCATAGACCGTGACCATGTTGGCAATGACACCTTTTTCGGCGTAGTTGGCCAGGCGCATCCGCAAAGAGGTCGTAACTTCCTGGCCTTTAACGATGAGCAGTAAATCCTTGGTCGAGAGGACGTCTTCCGCAAGAATCATGCCGGGTTCAAGCTCATCGGTGCGGAGGGTCCTGACCTCAGACTGGATTTGATTGGCCAGAACGGCCCGCAACGCCGTCACAACCTTCGGATCGTACCAGTTCTGCCGGCGTCGTATCTCTTCCAGGCATTCGGCTTTGCTGGTCCCGCTAGCCTCCAGCTTGTCGAAGTCCAGGGCCAATTTGAGAATTCGCGCCCCCATTGGAATCTCTTCACCTCGCATCTCGTCATGGGGCAGTCCGGTTCCGTCATACAGTTTTTCCTGGTAGGCAATGATTTGGGCGACGTTCTCCAGCCGGGGAATGTGGGAGATGAGGTCACGCCCCACCTGTGGATGGGCTTGATACATCCGCCACTCAGCCGCAGTCAGTGGAGCCCCCCGGTAAACTTTATTCAGGGTGTCCTCCGGGACCGTAACACACCCCACTTGCGATAGCATGGCGGCGATTTCGTTTTGCCAATTCTTTTCCACCTTCATCGTAGTAGTCAGCTGGCTGACCAATCGTCTGACGCGTGCTGCGCGGCCGAAAGCAGTGGGATTTACCAGGGAAAGCACATCGGTCAAGATCTGAACGCTGCCTCGCAATGTCTTTTCCAGGAGTTCTCGTTCGGCATTAACCAAGCGGTATTGCTCTATTCCAGCCTCCAAGGCTTTGGCCAGAACCTCGGGAGAACAGGGCTTGGTGAGAAAGCGGAAAATGTTACCTTCATTGACCGCTTCTATGGCCGTCTGCATGTCGGCATTGCCGGTCAACATGATCCGGACGCTGTCCGGAACCGATTCTTTGACCCGTCTGAGGAATTGGATTCCGTCCATACCGGGCATGCGCATATCGGACACAATCACGGCAAACGGGCCATGACTCGAGATCCGCCCCAGTGCTTCCTCGCCTCCCAGGGCCGTGTCAATTTCAACCTGTCTTCTCAGCGACCGCTGATAGGCTTCCAGGATGTTCCGCTCATCATCAACGCAAAGGACCTTCCGATTCATCGATTCTCCTGTCCGATCACCCTGGGCGATCGAAGATTCACAAGGCGACTCATTTGAAAATTGCCAATTCGTAGGGAACAGACGCCGTTCCGTTCCCTGGACCAGAAAGGACCCCTAATTCTTAACCGGGAGCGCTACAGCGAGCGTTCCCTACTATTTTCATGCTACGTCGTGCCCCTGGAAGGGGCATGAAAGGGTTTCATGAAAATGCGTGTCTTGATGGAGGGTCGCGCTCTGTCGCGACCGCGGCCCCGACAAAGCGGGGCCCTCCATCATTTTCATCCGTGGTGGTGAGCTTGAAAATGTCATGAGGCCCATCTATGAAACTCGCGGAGCCTCTCCCAGCGGCAGGCGGACAATGAACTCCGTCCCCCGTCCCACCTCTGTTTCAAAGGAGATGCTCCCACCATGTTTATCCACAACGACAGAATGAGAGATTGCCAGCCCTTGGCCCGTCCCTTTCCCCACTTCTTTCGTGGTGAAGAAAGGATCAAAGATCTTGGACTGAATCTCCGGCGGGATTCCAGTGCCTGTGTCGCGAACTCGGATTTCGGCCCAGCCATCGACCCTGCGGGTCTGTACACCAATGGTCCCTTTTTCTCCGGTCTCTTTTACTTTAGTGGCGATGGCGTGGGCCCCGTTGGTCAAGAGATTCAGGATGACCTGATTAAAATCTCCGGAATGACAGGGAACCAGTGGTAATGAAGGATCCAAGTCGGTCACAACTTCCGCCACATACTTCCACTCATTTCGCGCCACAGTGAGAGTGCTTTCTATCGCCCGGTTCAGGTCGGTCGCGACTTTTTCGGTCTGACCCGGGTGGGCAAATTCCTTCATGGATCTCACAATCTTGGAGACCTGCGCCACCCCCTCCAGCGACTGCTGAATCGCCTTGGGAATCTCCGCTTTCAGGTACTCAATGTCCGCTTCCCGCGCAGAGGCTTCGACAAGGTTCGACAATTCCGGAGTCAGGCTCCCAGTTCGGACAGCCTCGGATAGTTGGCCATACACATCCAGCAAGTCAATTAGACCTCCAAGCGACTCTTGAAGGAAGCGAATGTTGTCTCCAACGTACTGGGTCGGCGTGTTGATTTCGTGGGCAATTCCTGCAGCAAGCTGACCTATAGACTCGATTCTCTGAGCTTGCCGGAGATGGTTCTCCAGCTCGCGGCGTTCGGAAATATCGGTCGCGCTGAGAATCAATCCCTCTTCCTGATCCATCTCTCTCCCTAGAAAAGACAGGGTGATGCTCAGCAAACCCTTGGTGCCATCCGGCCGTTCATAGCGAACGTCTTCCAACCGGTGCAGGTGCCGGTCTTTCGAACTCTCTGCGATCACTCCTATGACCTTGGACAAATCCCATTTTATTTTGCATTTCTCCAGACGCCGGCCTATCGCAGCTGCAAGGGGTATCCCGAGAGTCTCCGTAGCGGTCCGGTTCCATTGGATGATCTTTCCCTCGTGGTCCAGCTTGATAATAATGGAAGGAATGGAGTCCACCAGGTCAGTCATTTCCCGGTGGGCTTTGTGCAAGGCGTCTTCCATCAGCTTGCGCTTTGTAATGTCCCTGGAGATGCCAAAAGTGCCAATGACGATCCCTTCAGGATCCACCAGCGACATTTTGCTGGTAGAAACCCAGGTGATTCTCCCGTCCGGCCAGGTTTCTTTTTCCTCCAAATCAAGCAAGGGCTGGCCCGATTCGATGATTTTTCGCTCGTCCCGATAAGCCTGCTGGGCATGTTCCTGGGAGAAAAAATCAAAATCTGTCCTGCCCAGAATCTGTCCTGGATCAGAGAGCCCAAAGTGATTAGTCATCGAATGATTGACCCTCAGGAATCGACCTGTTCCATCTTTGAAGTAGATATTGGCAGGAACGGTGTCCATCAAGGTGCGGAATAGATGTCTTTCACTCTTGAGTTCGTCTTCTACCCTTTTCTTCTCGGTGGTCTCTTCCTTCACGGCCAGGAAATGAGTGATGGCCCCTTCCGAATCTCGGATGGGAGAAATGGATGCTGTTTCCCAATACAGCTCCCCGTTCTTTTTCCTGTTATGGAATTCACCTCGCCACTCTTCTCCGGCGGTAATCGTCTCCCAGAGCCTGGCGTACTCTTCTGCGGGGGTCTCGCCTGACTTTAAGATAGAAGGGTTCTTGCCCAGGACTTCCTCAAAGGAATACCCCGTCAGGCGGCTGAATTTAAGGTTCACATATTCAATGTTGCCGTTAAGGTCAGTGATCACCACCGAAACCGGGCTTTGTTCCACGGCTTGGGATAGCTTCCTGAGCACATCTTCGACTCGCTTCCGCTCGAGGCGATTCCGGATTGACAGAATCCCATGCGTTAAGTCATCTGCCAGACCTACCATCAGCTTCGACTCTTCCGCATCGAAAGCTTCAACTTCCGAGGAATAGACAAAAAGCACACCCTGGAATAAATTACCGAGCGACAAAGGGAGCATGATGGCCGAGTTCAGTCCCAGGTTTGAGGCATCTTCACCCCAAGTTTTGCAGCGTGGATCGGTCAGGATATTCCCGATCACTCTGGGTGTGTCGGGGAGGAGAAGAGCGCCTGATCCATCGGTACCCCAGGAATTAGCACCCCAACTCAAGCGAGTAATATCCAGTTTAACTTCAGCTTGTCTCGCGCTCGCCATACTGATCAGTTGGCTGTTGTCATCCTTTCCCTTGTAGCCAACCCAGGCCATTCGATGGCCCCCGGAGTTGACCAGGAGGTCGCAGGTCTCCTGTAACAGGGCATTTTCATTGTCTGTGCGCGCCAGGATCTGACTATATTGGAGCAAGATTCGAAGAGAACGGTTCATCCTTTCGTTTTCGAGCCTCTGCTTTTCCAACTGGTTTACGCGTTCAGTTAACTGCATCTGCAAGGTGACGATGCGTTCACCAGCCAGAAGTCGTCCCTTCAATTCCCCCCGCTTGTATGGCTTGGTCAGGAAATCATTGGCTCCTGCCTGAAATGCGAGGGCCAAGTCGTCCTCAGTATCTTTGGCTGTCAGGAGAATGATGTATGGTAATGCAGAAGTGAACTTTTCGCGGAGACTTTGACAAATCTCGATCCCGTCCATTCCAGGGATCATCCAATCGAGGAGCAGAAGGGACGGGCCTTCGCCATTCCTAAGCAGCTCCCATGCCTCGGTGCCGTCTCGGGCGGTCAAAACCTCATAGCCCCATTTCGTCAGCAATTTCTGCAAGAAGTTGCGCGATGTGGAATCGTCTTCTGCGACCAGGACTTTCATAGAAACCTAATTACACATTTCCCCCCATTCAGGGATTCGCCCTTCCATTTTCACTGACACCAGGTAATCCATGTCTATGGATGAGGCTTTCCCATGAGTTGGGTTGCTTCTCTTTTCGTGATCCATGGCATTGGCAGCGTGAACGGCCGTAAGGGGTTCAAAGGTCTGTCCCAAGCTTCTACCAGGATGGTGGTGAAAGGAAACTGCCTCCACGATCGGATCCGGCAGCCCCCAAAGCCCCAGGAGATAACCCCCGACTTCGGCGTGGGAGGCGCCAAACACTTCTCTTTCCGCTTCCTCCAGGCAAATGGTCTTGTCGTTCGCCAGGGTGATGGCTCTCCCGAATTGTTCCGGCAGGTTTGCAGCCAGAACCAGTTTGCCCGAATCATGCAGCAGCCCGGCCATCAAAGCGTCATCACAAGACTTTGGGTTTTGACTCTCCTTTTTTGCAATCAAATGTGCCGTTGACCCAACCGTTAAACTGTGGCGCCACAACTCCTCGATGGAAAAACTGGTGAGTTTGGACTTGTCGTACAGGGAGAAGATATGAACTGTAAAGACCAGGGCTTTCACAGTGTCGATGCCTAGCAGGTTGACTGCTTCGGCAGGACTCGAAACGTGGTTGCGCAATCCGAAGAAAGCCGAGTTAACCAACTGCAGTATCTTGGCCGCCATCCCCAAATCCTTAGAAATCATCTCTCCTATTTGTTTCAGCGAGGAATTAGGGTTTTGGAGTTCTTTGACCACTGCCGTGTAGAGAGAAGGGACACTAGGGAGAGTCTGCATTTTGGAAACGATGAGTTCCAAACCCTCGGCGGATATCAGCTCTCTCAAAGCGCAGGTCCGAGCCACGGTCCCCTTGAGCTTTTCCGCATCACAAGGTTTTGCCAGGTACTGGTGAGCCGAACCGACAGATTTCAGGATCAATTCCTGATTCGAATACCCGGATAGGATGATCCGAACTGTCTTTGGATACAGTCTTTGGACCTCTGCAAAGAGTTGGGCACCGTCCATCACCGGCATTCGCATGTCTGAGACCACAACATCATAATTGCTCTTTTCCAGGATCTGCAGGGCTTCCTGGCCGCTCCCGACGAAGGTCATCTCCCATTCGTGCCGCATGGAACGCAGCATTCGCTGCAGACCCTGAAGTATATTGGGTTCGTCATCAACAAACAGGATTCTTCGCATACTCAACTTCCTCCACCTTACTTGGCAGCGATTCTGGAGGGGCAACTGGCTTCTCCTCCAGGGGGAGACATATAATAAAAGTTGTCCCCTTCCCCCATTCGGTTTCGAAGGAAATGGCGCCTTTGTGCTTCTCCACAATGACCGCATGGGAAATCGTCAGCCCCTGTCCGGTGCCTTTCCCCACTTCTTTGGTGGTGAAAAACGGGTCGAAGATCCGAGAGCGATGTTGTTCTTCAATTCCCATCCCTGTGTCACTGATGCGAATCTCTGCCCAATCTTTCGCCTGTCGAGTCTGAACTGTGATGGTGCCTTTCACTCCTGTATCTCGGACTTTTTCCCCAATGGCATGGGCTGCATTAATGATCATGTTCAGAATGACCTGGTTGAAGTCTCCCAACACGCACGGAACCAGCGGGAGTGACGGATCCAGATCCAGTGCCATCTCCGCCACATATTTCCACTCATTCCGAGCCACCGTAATTGTACTTTCAATGGCCTTGTTCAGGTCAGCCATCGTCTTTTCCGCTAAATCCGGATGTGCGAAATCCTTCATCGAACGGACGATTTTAGTAACTCGGGCAATCCCGTCTAGAGATTGCTGGATGGCTCTAGGAACTTCCTCCGACAGGTATTCCAGGTCCGCACCCTGGACCACGGCATCGATCTCGGCCAGGATACCAAGAGAGAATTTTCCTTCCCGCAATGCCTGTAACAAGTAGTTGAATTTCTCTCCCACCCGTTTCAGATCCTCGAAGGCTTCCTGAAGGAACCGGATGTTGTCCCCCACAAATTGGGTAGGAGTGTTGATTTCGTGAGCAATTCCGGCAGCGAGTTGTCCAATCGATTCGAGCTTCTGCGCCTGACGCAACTGCGCTTCCAGCACTCGACGATTTGTAATGTCGGCCCCAATCAGCAGACAACCGGACTGGCCTCCTTTGGTTTGTGCAAAAGATCGCAGAGTAAAGCCTAGAATCCCATCCCGACCGTCCTGGAGTTTGTACCGGATGTCATCTAAATTCATGGGGCGGGGTGATTCGATGGCCCTGGAGATCCCTTCCATAAGACTCGAGACGTCCCACTGGATGGGTAACTGATCCAGCCGGAGTCCAAGAACCTCAGTTGCAGGGAACCCGAAGGTCTCCGCCGCTGCCAGATTCCATTGGATGATTTTCGTCTCGCTATCGATCCCGATCAAAATGGAGGGAATTGATGAAACAAGCTGCTCGATCCCCTCGTGGGCCTTCTGCAAAGCTTCCTCGGCCTTTTTTTGCTTGGTGACGTCCTTCGAGATCCCAAAAGTCCCGATGATCTGCCCCACTGGATCGCGGAACGGCATCTTGCTGGTGGATACCCAGTCCATCCGACCATCCGGGTGGGTCTCTTCTTCGATCTTATCGATCAGAGGATTCCCTGTGCGGATGATCTCCTGTTCATCGGCAAATGCCTGACCTGCATGAACCTCAGAAAAGAAGTCAAAGTCGGTCTTCCCGATAGCCTGAGAAGGTTCTAAGAGATTGAAATGTCTCGTCAAAGATTGGCTAAGCCGGAGGAATCTACTTTGGCAGTCTTTGAAATAAATGTGAGAGGGCACATGGTCCAGCAACGTGTGCAGCAGGTGTCTCTCCGTCTTCAGGTCCTGCTCCATTTGACAACGTTCAGTGATGTCCCTGAAAACCACAACCACACCGGATACGACATTGTGCTCATCCTGAAGAGGGGAAGCGCTAAACTCCACTTGAATTTTCGTGCCCTGCCGCGAGATCAGATGGCTGCGGCAAGTCTGGCCCATCAGGTCAGTGGATTGCAGAAGCTCGTCGGCGTGTTGGGCTCCATGACCGTTATTCGAAAAGCAAAGGACGTTTTCCAACAATTTTCCCGCTGCCTCTTCCAAGCACCACCCAGTCAGAGCCTCTGCTTGCGGATTAAGAAACCTGACTTTACCGGTTGCGTCTGTTGCGATCACACCATCGCTGATGCTGACCAAAGTGGCGGCCAGCCACCTTTCGCTGTCCTCCAGTTTTTTCTGCATCTGGTGTTTGAAAAGCGCCATTTCCAGGGTCGTCAGGAGGTCTCTCTCCTCAATGGGCTTGAGCAGGTAGCCAAAGGGTTCAGTGATTTTGGCTCGATCCAGTGTGGCCGGATCCGAAAAAGCTGTCAGATAAACCACTGGCACTTTGTAGCGGGTTCGAATCTCATCGGCAGCCATTACGCCATCCATGCCGCCCTTTAAGACGATGTCCATCAGAACCAGGTCGGGATGAAGTTCTGCAACTTTGGCGACAGCGTCTTTCCCCGTCGAAACCGAACCTGGAACTTCGTAGCCGAAACGCTCCAACTTCTTCTTAATGTCCAGGGCCGTGATTCTCTCGTCTTCGACAATCAGGATTCTGACCTTCGGTCTATCCTCTCCGGTGGGTGGGGTGGAGCCCTCGACAGGAATCATTGGCTGTCCTCACTGAGAAGTCATAGGGCCTTGATTGGGAGTGAACTTGGCTATGGGCTGAAATCAAGTAGAAGAGGTTCGAAGCCGGCAACCTGCAACTAGAATGGGGTCGCTATTCCTCTGCCAAGAGCCCAATCATTCGGGCATAGGGCCCTGCGTCATTCTTCGGCAGGGTAGGAAAATTTATTAGACAATGCGAACGTTTCCTGAACTCTATCGCATTTTCCTGCTTGTTTGTATTGGGCCAGTTAAACGGCGAATTCTGGAGGGCTGAGCTCTGCAAAGCCGCACACTAACGTGGCAAATGTGGCCTCGTTGAGCTCGGCCCTCCACCAGTAACTGACCCACTTCGCCTGTTTGAAACTGGGCGTTGACCTGGCTCGTAATGTGAAGTAACAGGCTGTCGATATGTAGCAATATGGTTGAGTCTCAGACAGGTCAATTTGCCGAAGGGGACACTGCCTTGGACCAGGTGTCCTCGTCTGGTAAGCCAGGCTTGCGAATTCTTCTGGTTGAAGATCTTCCCTCTGACGCCGAACTGGCGGAACGGGAACTGCGGGGTGCCGGGGTTTCCTTCATTATGACGCGAGTGGAGACAGAAGAGGAGTTTATTCACTGCCTCGAGTCCTTTGCCCCCGACATCGTCCTATCGGACTACTGCCTCCCTTCCTTCAACGGGATGGCAGCGCTGCAACTGACGCAGAAGCTGAGGCCAACGACTCCTGTCATTATCATTACCGGATCGATCAATGAGGAGACTGCCGTGGCCTGCATGAAGGCTGGCGCCTCGGATTACATACTCAAAGACCGCCTCTCGCGACTTGGTCCTGCTGTCCTTTCGGCGTGGGAGAAGGCAGTTCTTCACCGGGAGAAGGAAACAGCCCTGGTCGCTCTGCGGGCCAGCGAAGAGCGCTTTCGTACGGCCTTTGACAATGCAGCCATCGGCATGGCACTCGGCGATTTGGAAGGGCGATTCATCAGGGTTAACCGAGCATTTTCCGAGATGCTAGGCTATCCTAAGGAACAACTCGCTACCATGACCGTCGCCGCTGTCACTCACCCCGAGGACGTGAATTCGAGCTGGCAGATGACCCGCGCGCTGTTGGCCGGCGAGAAAGAAATATGTCATAGCGAAAAACGGTATCTGGCGAGAGAAGGACGGATCATGTGGGCGGAGGTGGGTCTCTTTCTTCTGAGAGACCCCGAGGACAAACCGTTGTATTTCGTTGCCCACATCCAGGACATTACCGAGCGCAAATGCATTGCGGCTGAATTACTGCGGTCCCGGGATTTCTATTTGACCCTGTTTGAAGAATTTCCCACGATCATCTGGCGCGCCGGTGTCGATGGCAAGCTGAATTATTTCAATAAGACCTCCCTGGAATTCTCGGGACTTTCCTTTGAAGAGGCGTTGAACGATGGGTGGATGCAGGCCGCACATCCCGAGGATCTTGCCAGGTACCTTGGATCATACTTGGAGGCGTTCAGCCGGCGCGAAATCATTCAGATTGTATTCCGCCTCAGACATCGAAGCGGGGAGTACCGTTGGGTCGTGAGCATTGGAAAACCCTTTTATGACCTGGAGGGTCGCTTTGCAGGGTACATCGGGAGCTGTATCGATATTCACGAGCAGATCAC
>JBGOTQ010000190.1:0-13903 GCA_041476565.1 Terriglobia bacterium
AGGAAGGCTGTATCCGGAATTCTGGTCGAAAATCGCCGCCTTGATCATCTTCGTGGGATTCAATCTGACGTTCTTTCCCCAATTCATATTGGGCTACTTGGGCATGCCTCGCCGTTACCATTCTTACCCTGAAGAGTTCCAGGTGTTGAACGTGATGTCTTCTGCAGGCGCTTCGATTCTCGGGTTAGGCTACTTGATCCCTATGGTCTACCTGGTCTGGTCCATGCGCTATGGTCCGAAGGCGAGCTCGAACCCATGGCCCGCAACCGGTTTAGAGTGGCAAACGGCATCGCCTCCGCCCACCCACAACTTTATTGAGACACCCGTCGTCACCTGGGACGCTTATGAATTTACGCCCGAGAACCAGAGGACGGCTATGGCAGAGCCGAGAACTTGAATCCTATCGCATCAGGGCAAGACCGATAAACCGCAGAGTCGCGGAGACGCAGAAAGTCAAATGAACCGCAGAGCCGCTGAGTCGCAGAGAGTTAATCAAATTACGGAGAGCATAATTGGCTGTGCGATTGAGGTACATCGGGCTTTGGGTCCCGGACTCTTGGAGTCTGCCTACGAGGAATGTCTCTGCTACGAACTGAGCCAAGCTAGCTTGTCTTACAGCCGCCAAGTCCCGTTGTCTCTGGCCTATAAGGGCATTAAGTTAGATTGTGGTTACCGGATGGACATGGTCGTAGAGAACCTTGTTGTCGTCGAGTTGAAGACCGTTGAGAAATTGTTGCCAGTCCATGAAGCACAGCTTCTGTCCTACTTGAAGCTGAGTGGTTTTTCCGGCGGTCTCTTAGTTAATTTCCACGTTCCCTTTTTGAAAGATGGCCTAAGACGCCTCGTCAACCACCTGGAAGAGAGCCTCAGCGGCTCTGCGCCTCCGCGGTGAGATTTACTTTCGTCCGGATGTTTATAGAATTTGAAACGGAGAATTGTGGTGTCAGAAACACGGACTTCGAGGCATCCTGATCTCGCCCATCATTTTGATAGTATGGCGCAACAGCGAGAGGCCTCTTCACTAGGGATGTGGGTTTTCCTCGTTACGGAAATCATGTTTTTTGGCGGAATGTTTACAGCCTACATGGTTTACCGGACCTATTATCCCGCAGCGTTCGCCGGAGCCAGCCACCACCTGAATATTGTGCTGGGGGGCATTAATACAGCGGTGCTGATCTGCAGCAGCTTGACCATGGCTTTGGCCGTGCTGGGATCGCAAGTGGGAAACCGAAGGATGCTTGCAGGCTTTTTGGTCCTCACCATCCTGCTCGGATTGATATTCCTCGGAATCAAGGCCGTGGAGTATCATCATAAGTTCGAGGAACATCTGGTTCCGGGACCCAATTTCCGCTACCCGCAGGGTCAGCACGTTCAGCAGATGCAGTTATTTTTCTCCATTTACTTTGCCATGACGGGGATGCACGCGCTCCACATGGTGATTGGGATAGTGACGCTGGGCGTCCTGCTGGTTTTGTCCCTGCGGGGACGCTATACACCCGAGTATCATGCTCCAGTCGAACTGACGGGCCTCTACTGGCACTTCGTAGACATTGTCTGGATTTTCTTGTTCCCGCTGCTCTACCTGATCGGACGACACGGCTGAGGGCGCCCGAACAGAATCGTTCGCCCTGTGGAGGCAAGGGCACCCAAGAATAATAGACAGACTTGACCCCTGGGAATAAAACACTGCGATATTGCATGATGACAATCGTACTTTCCCGCTAGAATCTAATGCCCCAACACGTTGTCTCAAAGAAAATCTACTTTGGTGTGTTTGCCACGTTGATCATTTTGACGTTTGTCACGATCGAAGTTGCGATGATTGACCTGGGGGAAATCAATACTGTGGCGGCTCTTACCATCGCCGTCTGCAAGGCCACGTTAGTGATCCTGTATTTTATGCATGTCCGCTACAGCTCCAGGCTGACCTGGATTGTCGTCGGTTGCGGCTTCTTCTGGCTGGTCATTATGATCGCTCTGACCATGAGTGACTACCTCTCCAGGGCATGGATCCAAACATCTCTCCACTGAGATAGCGTCCTACAAAGGACTCTCCCGGGTATCAGAGTCTGATTTTCGTGTTTTCTTAATCTCCCCGTTCTGATAGATGGTGTGAGGGGTATCGTTCACAATCTGGAAGAGAGTGCCCCATGACCTTTTCAAGTTCAGCACCGCGGATGAAATGCTGGAGGGGCGAGCTCTGCGAGACCGAATTCTGTCTAGCGTATTTGCCGGCCTCACGGAGTTCGGCCCTCCAAGTCTGCATTTTCATGAAAGTCTCCGTGTCTCCACGGTGAAATCAACCTTTGTTGGACTCCTCTCGGCTCGTCCCCTATCAGACCAACCATTCCAGGCATAGTGCATATCTTTGCTCGCCCATTGACGCCTTTTTTTTCCACTTTCTCACCTTGAAGCTTGACATCCCTTCACACCTTAAGATAAATATAAGTCATAAATTCACATGAAGAAAACAGACGGAGTTTGTTGTGTTTCGGGCATTTGGAGGTTGAATGCTGACAAAAGATGATCGCGAAACAGTGCCTGCAAGCCCGGGAATTGAAAGACAGCCGGAACCGACCAGCTCGGGAGCGCCCAAGGCCACCGGTAGACTTGCGTCTTTGCTTTTGAAGGTCACCCGCATCTTCCGAGGTACTCGTTCCGACCCTCTAGGCCCGATTCCTCGCCGACGCCGCATTGTGGTTGCATGCACATTGGGATTCCTAGGGACTAATCTCCTCATGTTCCTGCGCTACTTCTTTCCGCGCGTTCTCTTCGAACCCAATACAGTTTTTCGGATCGGTTATCCTTCTGATTTCGGTTATGGCGTGGACACCAAGTATCAAAAGGACTATCGGGTCTGGGTAGTGCGCAATACTGAGGGTTTGTTCGTTATCTATGCGCGTTGCACTCACCTGGGCTGTACTCCCGACTGGAAACCCAGCGAGAACAAATTCAAGTGCCCTTGTCATGGAAGCGGCTATGACAGTGAAGGGATCAATTTCGAAGGACCGGCTCCACGGCCCATGGACCGGGCCAGAGTGGAGCTGGATGCTGAGGGACAGATAGTTGTTGACACCAGTGTTCTTTACGACTGGCCCAAAGGCGGACGCTCCCATTTCCATGATTCAGGAGCTTTCCTGCCGCTGTAGCAGCGTGACGAACTCTTAGTGAAAGCTGGAGGGCCCATATGGCCGGTGAAAAGGATTCTAACAACAATAAGAAAGGCCTGGCTACCCTGCTAGAGGAGGTTCGAGAGGAGGTTCAGGTTCTTAAGGAAAAGGCTGTCGAAGACATGAGAATCCTTAAAGAACCGGAAAAGACCCAGCTCTACAAATCAATTTTCAGGGTCAAGCACGATGAGAAACCGCGCAGCCGTGCACTGGGAATTCTATCCAATGTCTTTCTCCACCTTCATCCCGCCAAGATCAATCGAGATGCAGTGGCATACAACTATACCTGGGGGATGGGGGGCATTACCTTCTACCTGTTTATCGTCTTGACGTTCACGGGTGCACTGTTGATGTTTTATTACCATCCATCCAAAGTACAGGCGTTTCGAGATATCTTGTATCTCGAGCACGACGTTCCTTTTGGCAAGTTACTCAGAAACATGCATCGCTGGGCAGCTCACCTCATGATCATCACCGTGTGGCTGCACATGTTCAGGGTGTTTCTGACGGGATCATATAAGAAGCCGCGGGAGTTCAATTGGGCCGTGGGAGTGCTGCTCATGCTCCTGACGATGCTTCTCTCCTTTACAGGGTACCTCTTGCCGGATGACCAATTGGGTTTCTGGGCTGTCACGGTAGGTACAAACATGGCGAGAGCCACCCCGTTACTAGGGAGCGAAGGTCCCTTTGGCCATCTACTCGGGATGACCCCGTACAACGACGTCCGCTTTGGACTGTTGGGAGGATCCATTGTGGATTCGAATGCGCTGCTTCGGGCTTATATTTGGCACTGCATCGCCATCCCGATCATCGCTGCGGTCTTCATGGGGGTGCACTTCTGGCGTGTCCGGAAGGATGGAGGCATTTCTGGCCCGGCTCCGGTGGTATTGGAATCGGAGATCAAAGAAGAGAGAAAACTGTAGGCCTGTCGGGCACAGGAGAAAAATGAACCGCAGAGACGCTGAGGCGCAGAGAGTGAATCGAATAAATGGAAGTTATTTTGGGATGCCCAATTGCAGTTTAGCGAAATCTTGGTTCCGGGTTATACAAGTCCGGCTATGAGGGGTTGAAACACTTTTTCCACGGGATTGGGGAATGCCTCTGCGACTCCGCGACTCTGCGGTGAATTTGATCTAGGCTTTGCGAGGAGGATTCAATGGATTGGGGTCAGCTTTGGGAGGTCGCCTCGGCACCAGACAATGTTCCCATCGTGGCGTTGCTGCTACTGGTCCCGTTTTATGCCTGGTACGGTCTCCGACAGTCCCTGGCCAATGATCGGTTGATTGCCCAGCTGGAAGGTGATCCCCAGCTCGCCAAAACACATCACCGCAAGATTCAGCCTTGGAAGCCCGGTTGGGACCGTGAAGTTCATGTCTGGCCGTTCCTCCTGCGCATCGAGTTCCTGGCCGCCCTTATCGTGACCCTCTTGCTGATGGTTTGGTCAATCGCTCTAAATGCCCCCTTGGAGGAACCGTCTAACCCAACGCTAACCATGAATCCGGCCAAAGCACCCTGGTATTTTCTCGGCCTGCAGGAAATGTTGGTCTACTTCGATCCGTGGATGGCTGGGGTGGTTCTTCCAACCCTCATCCTGGTTGGATTGATGGCCATTCCCTACATGGATGCTAATCCGTTGGGAAATGGTTATTACACTTTCAAGCAGCGAAAATTTGCGATTCTGGCATTTTGTTTCGGGTTCATGATCTTATGGCTGTCGATGGTTGCGATAGGGACATTCATCCGAGGACCTGGCTGGATGTGGTTTTGGCCCGGCCAGACCTGGGATCACAACCGGTTGGTTTTCGAGGCGAACCGGGATCTCCCTGACCTTTTTTACATTGCCAGTGCCTGGGGAAAGGGGATATTCGGAGCACTTGTAATAGGTCTCTACGCTGCACTGGCAGGTATTGGTGTCCACAAGGTGATAACCCTGAAGGGCTTCAATCGTAAAGTTTACCAACGCATGACCTTGCTCCAGTACCTGAGTTTGCAGTTCTTCCTTATTACAATGATGCTTCTACCCGTAAAGATGCTGGCTCGTTTGGTATTCCGAATTAAGTACGTATGGATTACGCCATGGTTCAATATTTGAAAGCAAAAGGGACAGGGCAGCAGGCCAAAGGAAAAGAATGTGCGACAGGCTGGATTTTGGCCTTTTTCCTTGGTCCTTTAGCCTTGTTTTTGTAGGGGGAGGAAGGGGTGGCCAACGAACCTATTGCTGAAAATGATCCGGTTTTCACCCAATCGCTGAGCTTGCCGCTTCTGGTTATCTCTTTGTTACTGGTGTTCTCCCTGGTCTGGGCCGTTTACGAGGAAATCTACGGTCTCCGCCCCTGGAAAAGTTACCAGCAGCGTTTTGTAAAGCTCTATACCCAGTTCTTGCTCAAAACCAAACCCAAACAAGCTTCAGCCGAAAAGGCCATTCGTCGATCAGAGGAATTTCGCCATCTGGAAGAACAGCTTCTGACCGCTGAAAAGACCATTGCTCCTCGCCTTTCCCAGATAGACCGCGAACTCAATGCGGAGATTACATCGGGATTGGCGGCGATCACTGAACCGTTTTCGTTGGCCCGGGGACAGATCACTGCCCTCGTTTACCGGGAGGAAATCGCTACAAGTTCTTCTGCCAGGGATTCTATCCGGCGCGAGATCGAAGAAGTCAAAAGGGGTCCTTTTACTGTGGAATTCTCTACCCCCGATGAGTCAGGCAGGACGAGAAAGGCGAGTTTCTCTTTTGACGAGTTGGAGGCGGAATTCAATCGCCTTCAGGCTCGCAAAGCAAGTCTGAGTTCCGAACGAGCAGAGTTGGTTCGCCCAGCCACAGAGTTGAGGCAGAAACGAGACGCCTATTTGAAGGACCATCTGGAAGGGTTGACTGAGGAACAGGTGGCTGGCCTGCTGCGGAAGACGGAGAAGTTCAACGTAGAGATCAAGCAAATTCATGTACAGGATGTGGGTTTGGTAGATCGCTGCGAGTCTTGTCACGTGGGGATCCGCGAACCGCTGACTCTGACCAAAGCAGACTTGGGAGGCGAGGGGGCATTTACCAGCCATCCCCGCCCGGCCTTACTCCAGATCCACGATCCCGAGAAATTTGGTTGTACACCCTGCCATAATGGTAATGGAACAGCCACCACCAGCGTGGCGAAAGCCCACGGACAGTATGAACATTGGCTGTGGCCGTTGTACGAAAAAAAGAACGTGGAGGCGGGCTGTCATCAGTGTCATGCCGCCGATCTTTACCTTGAACACGCCGACCGGCTGAGCAGGGGAAAGGAGCTTTTCAGGCATCGGGTCTGCATCGGTTGCCACCGGTATGAAGGATTTGACGTCGAGACTGAAGCACTTCTGAGTGCCCGCCAAGCGATCCGGAGGGTGGAAGTGGAGCGGCAGGAAACGGAAAAATCGATCAATGAAACCATAAAGAAGGCAGATGCTGCCGCGGATAATACGGAAGCCCAACAGCTTTACGCACGTGCCGATGCACTGAGGCAGGATATTAGCTTGATGGAACATCACCTGGAACAGCTCGACAGGCAATCGAGGAGCCTGTTGCGGGAACAGAAAATGGCCGGGCCCAGCCTAAAGGAAGTGCGGGTCAAACTCCACATGGAATGGATCCCCGTTTGGCTCGAGAATCCTCATGCCTTCCGTCCCACCACCAAAATGCCAGCGTTCCGGCTGGATAAAGAGCAGCGCGAAGCTATTGCTGCTTTTATCTGGCAGGTCGGAGTACAGGGCCAGTTGGACTCGCAAAAGCCGGGAGACGCGATCCGAGGCAAAGAATTGTTGGAGACCCGGGGTTGCCTCGGCTGTCATTCTATGGGCGAAGGGGCTCAAACACTGGGAGGAACTTTCGCGGCCAATCTGACGCGGGTGGGAGAAAAGGCAAACTATGAATACTTAGTCCGCTGGGTTCACAATCCCAGGGAACGAACACGACCTTATTGTGCCTTTGAAAAAAAAGATATCGGACCAGAAGATTATGCCAAGAGAGGGGTCCCTTACCTCTTTGACCTGGATCACACGCAGTGCCCTAATGACGGTCACGAGCTTCAAGTGCAACAGATGACGGTCATGCCCAATCTGCGACTCACCTGGGATGAAGCTCGGGACGTCGCAAGCTACCTGATCCCTCTGAAGAGACCCGGAGCCTCCTACCCGAGTGCCGCATTCATGAACGATCCACGACTGAAGGAACAAGGTCTGCGTTGGGTGAGACACTTCGGTTGTGCCGGCTGCCATGAGATTGGCGGGTTGGAGGAAGAGGGACGCATTGGTACCGAACTCACCCGGGAGGGCAGTAAGCCCATTGAACGCCTGGATTTTGCACTGCTAACCCACAAGGCCAAGAGAGGGGGGTGGTATGACCACAAGGGTTTCTTTGAGCACAAACTCCAAAAGCCCGAAATCTACGACGAAGGGAAAATCAAGCCCCCGCTAGAGAAGTTGCGCATGCCGGACTTTAAGTTGAGTTCCGAGGAGATCACGGCACTCTCCACATTCCTGCTGGGCAGTGTGGATTCGACTCTGCCTCCTAGCTATTTCTATGACCCGAAAGACCAGAGACAAGCTATCCGCGAGGGTTGGTGGGTAATAAACAAGTATAACTGCATGGGGTGCCACCAGCTGCGGCCCAGCCAAAAGTCAATGCTGTCGGGGGTGCCAAAATACCAGGATCCCGACTGGAAAGAGCAGCTACCTCCGACCCTGGTCGGCGAAGGAGCACGGGTCGACCCGAACTGGTTGGCACGATTTCTCAGTAATCCGCCAATGAACACCAAGGATATCAATCGGAATGGTGTGAGAAGCTACCTCAAGGTGAGGATGCCCACCTTCTATTTTTCAGATGAAGAAATCGGCAAGCTGGTCCGTTTCTTTGGTGCCCTGGCTTCGCAAGCCCAACCATACATCCCGCCCAAGCTGGAACCCTTGACCGACAAGGAACGCGAGATGGCTCGTCAGTTGTTTACTTCTTCGGCCGCTCCTTGCCTGAAATGTCATGCGACGGGGGATCCCAATCATGACAAGAATGCAACGGCTCCAAATTTCCTGCTGGCCAAGGAGCGTTTAAAGCCGGGTTGGACGGCCCGATGGATCACCGACCCTTCCATGATTGCCCCTGGCACCTCCATGCCCTCAGGCCTGTTCCGTCGCGAAGACGGGCGCTGGGTATTTGCCGGGCCGCTGCCTGCTAGTTTCTCAGGTTATGAAAGGGACCAGGCTGACTTGCTGGTTCGATATTTGTTCCAGCTCACGCCTGAAGAGCAGCACCGCCTTCTTGGCCGGAACCCGGCGGCCTCGGTGAAGGTCGCACGACGATGATCCGTAGACTGAAATGGCTGCAGGAGGCCGTTTCTTGTGAATTCAAGTTAATGTCACTCAGCGCTGTTGGTTCCGAAACTATCAATAAGAGGTCAAAAGCTAAATGAACGTCAAAAGACAGTTTTCTCGATTTGCAGTGATTTCTCTATCGTGGACACTACTGGCCTGCGGAGGCGGAGAGAAAAAGCCGGCGGAAGGAATCGAACAAAAAGCGGAAGCGCCCTCCGGCGGCCAGATGGCCGTGATCGATCTGGCCAACGGGGCCACCGTTACTGGTAAAGTTTCCTTTGAAGGGGAGAAGCCCAAGCCTGTGCAGATCCGCATGGATGCTGAGGCCTACTGTGCCTCAGCTCATAAGGAACCCGTGTACTCCGACCAGTTGGTGGTCAATGAGAACAATGCACTCGAGTATGTGTTTGTGTACGTAAAGGAAGGCCTTGGAGACAAGGTGTATGAGCCTTCAAAGGAGTCAGTTGTCCTGGACCAGAAAGGCTGCATGTATTCGCCTCACGTAATTGGCGTACAGGCAGGGCAGCCGATCAAGGTCGTGAATAGCGATCCGACGACCCACAATATTCATCCTGGGCCTGTTAACAACCGCGAATGGAACAAGTCGATGGCTCCTGGTGTGCCGCCTATCGAGCAGACTTTTGCCCGAGAAGAGGTCATGATCCCTGTCAAGTGCAACGTCCACCCCTGGATGAAGAGTTATATCGGCGTATTGAAGCATCCGTTCTTTGCGATTACTGGCAAGGACGGAACCTACGTCATCAAAGGACTGCCTCCAGGGGATTACACGATTGAAATCTGGCATGAGAAACTGGGAACGCTCACTCAAAAAGTGAGTGTGGCAGCCACGGAATCGAAAACTGTCGATTTCACAATGAAGGCAACGTCGTGAGAGCAGGTGACCGGCATCAGGCTTCAGGTAGCAGGGTCCAGACGTGAGGTTGTAGCGCAATATAGCGTCGTGACTTTGCTTCCTTTGTTCTTATCGATTTCCGATTTTGGATTTTCGGCGCATTCTGAAATCGGAAATCGCAGACCTGAAATCTGCAATGGCCAAAGTCCTCAGGAAGGGCTTGAGCCGAAGATTGCGATTTATATTAAGTTCTGTATCCGCCAATACAGAGTTGAGGTTTAAAATTCATCATCATACCCTGACCTAGATAAAGAAGGCAAAAGTGCCGGCGGCTTGATGGCAGAGCAGCTAAGTCGTGTTTGCCCTCTGGTATCCAACAACATGATCATGCAAGAGACCGCTTCTATTCGTTCCCGAGGAAAAGGATTGCATCGCTTTGCGGTCCTGACAGCCTGTTGTACCTGGTGTTTGATCATTGCCGGGGCTTTAGTGACGGGGAATGAGGCTGGTCTGGCCGTGCCGGACTGGCCCCTCTCCTATGGTTCCCTGACGCCTCCTATGGTGGGGGGAATCTTTTTTGAACATGGCCACCGTCTGATTGCCGCCACAGTGGGCTTGCTAACTGTGATTCTGGCGCTTTGGCTTTGGAGGAATGAGCCCAGACAGTCTGTGCGGCGCTTGGGTTGGCTGGCACTGGGGACCGTGATTGCGCAAGGAATCCTGGGTGGGATCACGGTGTTGTTTTTTCTCCCCGCTGCAATCTCAATCGCCCACGGATGCTTGGCCCAGGCGTTCTTCTGCATGGTCGTAAGCCTGGCGTGGGTCACCTCCATTCACTGGAGAGAGAACACGACTCCGAAATTGGACGAACCCGACAATCTCCCCCTACGTCAGCTTGGACTCCTAGCATTAGCCGGCGTTTACATTCAACTGATGTTCGGCGCGTATCTGCGACATTTGAAATCCGGGATCACACTGCATGTGGTGGGAGCCCTGTTCGTGGTACTCCTAATAATCTGGGTCTTCATTCGAGTCAGCGGACGTTATGCTCATGTTGCCGCTCTCTTCCGGCCTGCCGTTTTGTTGATCTTATTGTTGATTGCCCAGCTATTCCTGGGGATTGGATCTCTATGGATGAGGATGATCACACGGAACGCGGTCCAGCCGGAGCGATTAGCTGTAGCAACTACCACAGCCCATGTGGCTGTTGGTGCCTTGTTACTGGGAACCGTCCTGATTTTAACCCTGGAGGCTTTTCGCCTGCTTGCTGTGCCAGAAAGGATTTGTAGCTGCACCGGGGCAGCGCAGAAAGTGACATCATGAGTTCTACCAGCCATGCGATCCAGTCGAACTCCGGCAGCGCCCTTTCCCCAGTCGCGGCCAGGGTTTCTCCGATACGGGACTACTTCACCCTGATCAAGCCAGAGGTCACTTTCCTGGTTCTCATTGCCACAGCACTGGGCTGCGCCATGGCTTCCAGCCGGCTGGATTGGCTGGTACTTTTTCACACACTGCTGGGGACCGGCATGGTGGCGGGAGGAACTGCCACACTAAATCACTATCTGGAACGTGCTTTCGACTGCCGAATGCGTCGCACCCTGAATCGCCCGCTCCCTGCCGGACGTTTGTCGCCTGAGGCGGTTTTGCACTTTGGCGTCGGACTGTCAGTGCTGGGAGTTCTCTACCTGGCCATTCTAGTGAATTACCTCACCAGCTGGATCGGCCTGACGACTCTCTTGACTTATCTGTTGGTTTACACCCCTCTAAAGCGTCGTACCTCCCTTTGTACTTTGATTGGAGCCTTTCCGGGTGCTGCGCCGGCTTTGATGGGTTGGGCCGGTGTTCGTAACTCTCTTTCCTTGGAAGCCTGGGTTTTGTATGCCATCTTATTCATTTGGCAGTTTCCTCACTTTCTGGCCATTGCCTGGATGTATCGGGAAGATTATGCTCGGGCGGGCATGTTGATGCTGCCTTCCAACGACTTGCGGGGGAATACAGCCTTTCGACAGATTCTCACTGCTTCTCTCGTTTTAATCCCTGTCAGTCTTATTCCCTCGCTCCTCGGTATGACCGGGGGGCTTTATTCCATTTCAGCCTTATTATTGGGCTTCGGCTTCTTCTATTTTGCCTTTCAGGCCTCACAACATCGAACGGGAACACGGGCCAAGAACTTGTTGCATGCGTCCGTGTTTTATCTTCCTGTGCTGTATGCCGTCATGATGATGAACAAACTCCGGTGAGCCAGGGTGACATTGTGGCAGCCTGAGTCTGGCATCTTTGTGGGACCGATGTGGGCAAGTTCTTGGCGGGGGCGGCCTGAGTCTGCCCAAACCAGGCGTCAGCCGTCGAGGAGCTTTGCGAAAGGGCCCAAGCGCGAGTCGGCCTTGCTAGGGACACAACAAGATTTTATGAGCGTCATTCAGTAGGCTGTCAGTATTCGCTAACCTGGTCTTCGGAGGGGGGCACAATGGGTCGACTTCTGGGAGTCCTGATTGGAATTATTACCCTTATTACAGTTTATCTCTTCACCGGGAGGATTGGCTGGTTCCCAGAACAAGTCTCGGAATATGCCCCCGCCATTGACCAGCAGTTCATGCGAACCCTGGTGGTTGTCGGCATTGCCTTCGTACTGGCGCAGATTACGCTGGGTTACTACGTTTGGCGCTACCGCGATCAAGGACATGGACAGGTAATTTACACGCATGGCAGTACGAAGTTGGAGATAGGATTGTTGATCTTGACGACCACGGTTTTCGTAACGCTTGCTGTGATGGGGCAAAAGGTCTGGGCACAACTCCACCTGCAGGAGGTTTCTGCTGATGCCCTGCAGGTTGAAGTCACGGCTCAGCAGTTTGCCTGGAACTTTCGCTATCCTGGACCCGACGGGAGATTCGGCCGCACTGAGTCCCGACTAATCGACGATCAAACTAACCCCGTGGGCCTGGATCCAAAAGATCCAGCTTCAGCGGACGACATCGTCACCGTCAACCGTCTGGCGATCCCCGTCGGCCGTGAGGTTCGTTTGACGCTGCGGTCAAAAGATGTGACCCATAGTTTCTTCGCACCCGTTTTGCGGATCAAGCAAGACACGGTTCCAGGGATGGCCATCCCCCTCCATTTCAAGGCCATGAAGATAGGTGAGTATGAAATAGCCTGTGCCGAATTGTGTGGGCTCGAACATTTCAAGATGAAAGGCTACCTGATGGTGATGCCTAACGAGGCCTTTGATGCCTGGCTGAAGGAACGGGCAACACGCTAGGTTGTTCTTGTTTAGGAGGTCTCGTGAGCATCGCCTTTAGCTCTAGATGATATGAAAAGCGCTTCTACGCTGAAAACTGGAATGAAATGGGAGGGACAATGTCAGAAATAGCTCCGACCGCGGCTCATAAGGCTCCCACCGGATTTATCCGAAAGTGGATCTTCAGCCTTGACCATAAAGTGATCGGGATGCAGTACTACTTTCTCGCCCTGTTCTCGGTGTTTATCGGGATGACGATGTCTATTCTTTTCCGCTTGAGGCTGGCTTGGCCGACTGAGTCCTGGCCTCTGCTCGGGAAGATCTTCCCGGTGGGCTTTGAAGGCGGGCCCATGACTCCGGAATTTTACCTTTCTATGGTGACCATGCATGGCACCATCATGGTGTTCTTTGTGCTGACCACTGCTCCCCAGAGTGGCTTTGGCAATTACTTTCTTCCCATCCAGATCGGGGCTCACGACATGGCGTTTCCAGTACTGAACATGCTTTCGTTCTGGGTCACCTTGGTGAGCCTGTCTGTAATGATTGCTGCTCTCTTTGTGCAAGGGGGAGCCCCGATTTCCGGGTGGACAGCCTACGCTCCCTTGAGTGCCTTGGGACAGGTGGCGGGACCTGGCTTGGGGCTGGGTCAAACGCTCTGGATAATCAGCATTGCGCTTTTCTGTATTGGTTCGCTTTTGGGGGCCTTGAATTTCATCACCACGACCATCAATTTACGCACCAAAGGAATGTCGCTTATGCGACTACCCCTGACCGTTTGGACCTGGTTTACAACGGCAATCCTGGCCCTGCTCTCGTTCCCCGTGCTACTCGCCGGAGGAATTCTGCTGCTGCTTGACCGATTGGGTGGTACCAGCTTCTTCATCCCGGCCAACCTGGTGGTCAGCGATAAGGCGATTGCTCATTCCGGAGGATCCCCACTGCTCTGGCAACATCTCTTCTGGTTTTTCGGGCACCCTGAAGTCTATATTGCCATCCTGCCGGGAATGGGGGTGGCCTCTCAACTCCTCTCCACTTTTTCGCGAAAACCCATTTTCGGTTACCGGGCCATGGTCTATGCGATCTTCGCGATCGGGATGCTAGGGTTCTTTGTCTGGGGTCATCATATGTTTGTCAGCGGTTTGAGCCCCTATTCAGCCATCGCCTTTTCAATGTTGACTCTGACCATTGGGGTCCCATCAGCCATTAAGACATTCAACTGGCTAGGAACGCTCTGGGGAGGCAAGATCCGCTTCACTACTCCCGCGCTATTTGCCCTTGGGTTCGTCTCCGTCTTTGTCTCTGGAGGGC
>JBGOTQ010000191.1:0-13864 GCA_041476565.1 Terriglobia bacterium
CTTTGGCCAGATCTACGATCCGGCCACATCGCGGCAACTCCCTGATGGGACCTGGATTCGCGATCCCTTCGTGGGCAACATCATTCCTCAGGACCGATTCAGCCGCGTTACAAAGAACATCCTGAACTACGACCTGCCCGATCCGCAGAAGATGGAGCTTTCCAACAATAACCCGAAGGGAAGCGGTTCTCCGAGGCTGACCATTGATAACTGGGAGGGCAAGATAGACCACGTTATCAACAACCAGCACAAAGCCTCAGGTGCGCTTGTATATAATGGCCGGTTTCGTCTGACGGGTTACAAGGTTCCCGGACTCCCGATTCCAGGGCCGGCAATGGTAGGAGACTTCACCCAGGCCACGCCTGGCTATATATTCCGGTTGTCGGAAGACTGGACCATCAGCCCCACCCGGCTGAACCACATGGCTTTGGGTTACAACCGCTTTCGCAACGCCCGCCTGTCCAATGCGAATCTTTCTGGAGTGGACTGGCAGGAGACCTTAGGGATGCAAGGAGTAGGGACACATTCATTTCCATGGATCTGCTTTGACGGCCAGAACAGCACGTTATCTGGCAATTACCTTCGCGTTGCCTCTGGCCAAAAAACATGTTATGGCGCACCATCCGGATATAACTCACCCAACGGAAGTACGATTTTCCTGGATGACTTCACCTGGATCCGTGGCGCCCATAGCTTCCGTTTTGGCGGAGAAGTTCGCCGCTATTACACGAACGACCAATCACTGCAGGATACTGGGCGCTATGACTACCACAATGAGCAGACCGGCCTGCCAGGTTCTGACCCCTTGGGAACATCCTTCTTGAAGTCCACCGGATTTGCCTATGCCAGTTTCTTGATGGGTGCTGCCCGTAGCGCCGACAATTTCATCCCGCTTTTGACTAACGGTTTGCGCTCTCAGACCGTGGCCTTTTACATACAGGATGACTGGAAAGTCAACCCCAGGTTAACCCTGAACCTTGGGCTGCGTTGGGACATCCCGACTCCGTTGTACGAGGTCAAAGCCCGCATGTCTGGCCTGGATCCCAGGAAACCGAACCCGGAGGCTGACGGGTATCCCGGCGCATTCGTGGTTCTCGGAGAGGGTCCAGGCCGAACAGGACAGAAGAGTTTCTCTTCAACCTATTACCGGGACTTCGGCCCCCGCGTTGGTTTTGCCTACTTAGTCTCACAAAAAATGGTGCTCCGTGGTGGTTACGGCATCAACTACGCTCCCCCCATTGCAGATTTTGGGTCCTATGTCGGCTACTTCAACGGATTCAATGGGGACAATGTCATCAACCGGAAAGAACTCCCTTATGTCGGAATACCCGCCTATTCCTGGGATACTCCTTACCCGCCATTCAAGGCTGTTCTGCCAAACACGAACCCTGGGCTTTTGAACGGTCAGGATATCTCTTACTACGCTGCTGACTTGAACATTGGGCCCATGGTTCAAAACTGGAATTTTGGCATCCAGTATGAATTGCCCTGGCAGATCCGAATTGAGGCCAACTACATTGGGAACCATGGGTCCCACTTGAACAATGGTTATTACCTCCAATCCTTAAACCAAGTGGATCCCAAGTATCTGCCTTTGGGAGATACGCTGCTGGAAGACATCAGACAGCATCCTGAGATCCCGAAGCCCTATCCCAGCTTTACCGGGACTGTGTCCAGGGCCTTGCGGCCATTTCCTCAATATGAGTCAGTCACGAGCCACCGGTCTAATAACGACTGGTCCAACTATAACTCCCTCCAGGTCACTTTGACCAAGCGTGCCAGCCATGGGCTGAGTTTCCTGGTGTCCTATACTTTCTCCAAGTCGTTGGCGACTTCAGACAGTGCCGCCGGAGGCTACAATTACGACACCCAGGATTTTTACAATCGCAGAGCCGACTACTCAGTGAGCGCGTACAACTACCCGCAGGACTTGAAAGTCACCTGGATATATGACCTGCCCTTCGGGTCCAAGGGGAAGTGGATAAAGTCCGGCGTGGGCAGCCACGTCCTGGGAGGATGGACACTCAGTGCGATACAAAGATATCAATCCGGGGCTCCTCTATCCCTTGGCCAGAGCGGATTTGAGCCGACAGCGCTTTTTAACCCCGGATGGCGCCCTGACATCGTATTACCGCGAGACCAGTGGGTCCTCTCCGGTGGCAAACCCGATAACCCGGATCCATTCGCCGGGACCCCTTACCTGAACCCTGAAGCCTTCGCAGCCGTGCCGACAAGCCCCGGGAATGTTCCGATTCGTTTCGGAAACTCACCTCGATACCTGTCCAGTTTGAGGGGGTTTGCCATTTATGGAGAGGACCTTTCCCTGGTCAAACGGACGGTCCTGCCGTTCCGTGAAGGAATGAACTTTGAACTTCGTCTGGACATTGCCAACTTGTTCAACCGGATTGGAATTTGCGACCCCTCGACCGATGTAAACGATTCCGTCAAATTTGGTAAAGTCTTTGGTAAGTGCGGCGCTCCGCGGACCATGCAATGGGGTGCTCGGTTTACGTTCTAAAATGGTGTGCGTTAGCGTTTTACAAAAGCGCCCCACGGGAGATGATTAGTTGAATCTGTAGGGCGGTTGTGTCAACCGCCTCTCAAGGTTGCATGTAAAGGGGATCAGTTGTATATTGCCGGGCGGTCAGAAAGGCAAACCTAAGGACTGAGCACTTGCCGGTCCGAGTTTTCCCATCACGACCAGGCGAGTTATCAAACATGCTGAACTTGCCCGATCTTCTTGTGACCAAAGGGCGCTTATGTGAGTGGCTGATGAAGCTATCTTTATTCCTCTCTCTCTCTCGCTCTCTCTTCAGTTGCAGTGGCTGACAGCGGCCAGCGGGCCAGCATTGATATCAAAGTGGACCAGGTTGGATATCTGGCTCAGGCCCCGAAAATCGCCATCGTCAGCGCTCCAGCCCAAACCTTTGACGTAAAGCGGGCCAGCGACAATATTTCGGTGTTCCATGGGAAGTTGGGTGCCACTGCTGCGGATTCAGACACTGGAGACCAGGTTGAGGCCGCCGATTTTTCTGGCCTCCGACAACCAGGCAGCTATTACCTCGATGTTCCCGGCGTGGGTCGCAGCTGGGCCTTTTCTATTGGGCCTGATGTGTTTTCGCGCACGTATTATTTGGCGACCCGTGCATTTTACGGGCAACGTTGCGGAACTGCGGTGGACCTCGGCCCGGGGTTCCCCGGTTACTCCCATCTCGCCTGTCATCTTAAGGGAACCTTCCATCCGTCCTCCGGGAGCGAGGGTCCACGTGACAACGTCGGCGGTTGGCATGACGCTGGGGACTATGGGCGCTACATTGTAAACTCCGGAATTACGACGGGTACGTTGCTATGGGCCCGGGAGATGTTTGGCTCCAGGCTCTCGAGCATCAAACTGAATATCCCCAAGAGCGGGAACGATACGCCGGATATCCTTAACGAGGCCCGCTGGAACCTGGAGTGGATGCTCAAGATGCAGGACCATGATGGTGGCGTCTGGCACAAACAGACGAGTGAGCATTTTTGTGAGTTTGTGATGCCGGAGGAAGACCACCTCCCGAGTGAGGTGATCGGCACCGGGAAGGAGCCGTACAAGAGCACATGCGCCACTGCTGATCTGGCTGCTGTGGCGGCGGTCGCGGCCCGGGTGTATCAGCCATTCGATAAGAATTTCGCTGCGAAGAACCTGCAGGCTGCCCGAAAGGCTTGGGCGTGGACCGAGCGCTATCCAGATGTGCCGTTCAAGAACCCACCGGGAATCTCCACTGGAGAGTATGGCGATAGGGATTGCGGAGACGAACGGTTGTGGGCGGCGGCTGAGCTTTGGAGAACAACAGGCGACGCTGTTTACTACCGCCACTTCCACAACAATTATACGAGATTTATCCCCAGCCTTCGTACACCCGATGCTGAAGGGTGGAGAGTCGTGGCGTCGATGGGGCTTTGGACGTATGCCTTGGCGACGCGGCAGGGTGCAGATAGGCAGGCTGTCGCTGACATTAGAGAGGCAGCGCTCGCCGCGGCCCGGCAGATTGTGAACCGAACGCACAGCAACCCATACCGAGTTAGTCTGGTCGCGAAAGACTACGTCTGGGGTTCGAACGGCGTTGTTGCCAACTACGGGATGCAGTTGCTGGTCACCAACGCCCTGTCTCAAGAGCGGGCCTTTGTGGAGACTGCTCTCGACAACCTCCACTACCTGCTCGGCCGCAACACCTTCTCCCTCTCGTGGGTGTCGCAGGTGGGCGCCAGTCCGTACCATCATCCCCACCATCGGCCTAGCGGGGCCGACAAGAATCCCGAACCCTGGCCCGGGTTACTGTCTGGTGGTCCCAATGCCGGCCGACAGGACGATCTGCTTAAAGCTCTGCCAGTCGCTTTGCCGCCGGCCAAGGCATACCGTGATGACCAGAATTCTTATGCCAGCAATGAGGTTGCCATTAACTGGCAGGCCATGTTGGTGTTCCTGTTAGCCGGCGAACTACCGTGAAATGTCCCGCCGTGATGCGTCAGGAGGTGTGAGAAAATTCACAGGCAGGGACGCGCTGCCGCGTGCATGCAACCGGAAACCCTAGCCAGGCAAGGAGCACGGCCTCCCTACAGGATCAGGTCCATACGCTCAATGTGGTTCCCCCCCCGCTTCTGGCCCTTAAAGCCCCCCGCAATTCCGCCGCGCGATTTGGGCATTTCTGGTGTATATTAGCAGGTTCAATTGAACCCCAGGCCCGGCCGCCTGTGGGAATTGAGGTGTTATGTGCATCTTCATATCATCGATATTGCAATAATCACAGCCTATCTACTGACCTCCGTGTTGATAGGCTATTGGGTGTCTCACCGTGCTTCCCGCGACATCAAGGCCTATTTTCTTGGCGCAAATGTAATGCCCTGGTATGTGCTGGGTATTTCCAACGCATCCGGCATGTTCGACATCAGTGGCACGATGTTACTGGTCTACTGGATGTTCATCTATGGTCTGAAAAGCGTCTGGATTCCGTGGCTCTGGCCGACATTCAACCAAATCTTCTTGATGGTTTATTTGTCAGCTTGGCTGCGTCGCTCGAATGTCATGACTGGCGCCGAGTGGATCAAGACACGGTTCGGTACCGGCCGTGGCGCCCAGCTTTCCCATCTTATCGTGGTGGTTTACGCGTTCGTCAGCATCATCGGCTTTTTCAGTTACGGGTTCAAGGGTATTGGAAAATTTGCCGCCAATTTCCTCCCGTGGCATCTTTCTCCTAACGAATACGCGCTGGTATTGATTGCGATTACGACCATTTACGTTATCAAGGGTGGCATGTTCAGCGTCGTAATCACTGAAGTCATCCAGTTCTGCATTCTTTCGATCGCCTCTTTTGCTGTCGGCATTATTGCAATGACGAAAGTTGCGCCCGACGTGCTTCGACGCGTTGTTCCCACCGGCTGGGACCAGATCTTTTTCGGCTGGAGGCTGAACGTAGACTGGTCCGGGCTCATCGCGTCGGCCAATACAAAGATCGCGGAGGATGGGTACGGGCTGTTTGGATTCTTCTTCATGATGCTTTTGTTCAAGGGAGTACTCATTAGCATGGCCGGCCCGGCACCGAACTACGACATGCAACGGATTCTTTCAGCAAAGAATCCCCGGGAAGCATCCATGATGAGCGGTTGGGTCAACATCGTGTTGACGTTTCCGCGCTACTTCCTGATCACTGGATTGACCATTCTGGCCCTGGTTTTCTATAGCGACTCGATTCGTGCAATGGGAACGAACATGGATTTCGAACTGGTGCTCCCGTTCGCGCTCGGTCGATTTGTTCCGGCGGGTCTGCTCGGTTTCTTGATCGCCGGCTTGTTGGCCGCGTTCATGTCCAACTTCGCGGCCACGGTGAACGCAGCGCCACCCTACTTTGTGAACGACATTTACAAGCGCTTCATTAATCCAAATGCAAGCCCCAAGACATATGTCCACTTGAGCTATTTGAGTTCGTTCGCCGTCGTGGTTTTGGGTGTTTCATTCGGCTGGTATGTATCGTCTGTCAACTCCGTGGTTCTGTGGATCGTTTCCGCGCTTTGGGGTGGGTACACCGCCTCTAACACATTAAAGTGGTACTGGTGGCGTTTCAATGGCTACGGATATTTTGGGGGAATGGTCACTGGGATTGCGGCCTCCCTCATCGTGCCAAAGGCAATGCCCAGTGTTTTGCCTGTCAATTCTTTCCCGCTGGTGCTTGGAATTTCCCTGGTCGGATGTCTGGCCGGGACTCTGTTCACCAAGCCGGAGGATGAAGAAGTCTTGAAAGACTTTT
Source organism: Terriglobia bacterium (assembly GCA_041476565.1). Lineage (GTDB taxonomy): Bacteria > Acidobacteriota > Terriglobia > Versatilivoradales > Versatilivoraceae > DATKMG01. The sequence continues at coordinate 6,282 of JBGOTQ010000191.1, forward strand.
ATCGCCGGGTGCGGCCGTGGGGCTTCTGGGGCCCCATCCTCAAGAAAGTTCAACAGGAAGATCCCTCGTTCCAACGGAACCAGGATTTCTGGCGTGATATGCTCAACGTTGTGGTCGGCATCTGTTGGCAGGTCAGCTTGGTGGCTTTGCCAATCTACATCGTGATCCAAAAGTTCGATGCCGCCCTGATTGCAGCGGCGATCATCGCGGTGACATCGGTCGTGTTGAAGTTCACCTGGTACAACCATCTGAAGGACCTCGAAGGCATCAATCAATACAGCGCCCAGAGCAGCGCCACAAAGGTCTTGACGCGCGCCTGATTTGATTTGGACTGTGGACCGGTATTTGCTCAATCACCAGGAACCCCTAGCCGTGTCGGACTTCCGACGGCACGTTGAGACTGAATTACGTTCGAATATCCTTCCGTTCTGGCTCAAACACGGGATCGATGATCAACAGGGCGGTTTCTGCGGTCAGATAACCAATGACCTGACTATCGACCCGAATGCGTCCAAAGGACTAATTCTTAACGCGCGCATTCTCTGGACCTTTTCCAAGTCATTTAATGTGTACGGGGAGAAGATTTATCTCCAGACGGCGCGCAGGGCCTACGATTACATCGCACGCTATTTTTGGGACCGGAATTTCGACGGCGTGTACTGGCTCCTGGATTCCCTGGGCAGCCCCGTCGATGCGAAGAAGCGCATTTATGGCCAGGCGTTTACCGTCTATGCGCTGGCCGAATACCATCTGGCCACCGGGGATCAAGACTCGTTGGGGCGAGCAATCCGGCTCTATGAAGCCATCGAAGCCGCAAGCTATGATGCTCTGCACAAAGGGTACTTAGAGACCTTTGAGCGCGACTGGACACTGGCTCGGGACCAGCGCTTGAGCGACGTGGATATGGATGAAAAGAAATCCATGAACACCCATCTCCACCTTGTGGAAGCCTACGCCAACTTGTTGCGGGCTTGGGACAGCGGCGCGCTGCGCGTCCATCTCGAGGAACTCATCCGCATTTTCCTGGAACACATCGTCGATCCGAATACCCACCACTTCCGGATGTTTTTTGATGAGGAATGGCACTCAAGAACGGATCACATTTCTTTCGGGCATGACATTGAAGGAAGTTGGCTGCTCTGCGAAGCTGCCGCGATCCTCGGGGACCAGCTAATCCTGAAGGAGGTGCAGGACAACGCTGTCAGGATGGCGCAAGTCGTGCATGACGAGGCCTTGGACTCCGATGGGGGGCTGCTCTACGAGGCAAACTCCAGTGGAATCATCGACACCGATAAGCACTGGTGGCCTCAGGCTGAAGCAGTGGTGGGTTTCCTGAACGCTTATCAACTCTCGGGCCGGCCGCATTTCCTGGAGGCTGCTCGAAGAAGCTGGGAATTCATCGAGAAGTACATTGTGGATCATAAACATGGCGAGTGGTTTTGGAAGGTCTCCAGGGAGGGCATTCCCAGCAGCGACAAGTTCAAGGTGGATCCGTGGAAGTGCCCCTATCATAACAGCCGCGCCTGCTTCGAAACCATGGCACGACTGCACAGGATGGGTCTGGCGTAGAATTGTCCCATGGAAGGAGAGGACTCGGGTAACGGAGAACAGGATATGAAACAGGCCGAATTTAAAAGGAAAGTGCTATTGCTGTTCAAACAACACGAGAAATTGGTAGCTCGGAAAAACTACAGAGTCGAAGGCGGCAGTGGCGTCTTTGATCGTTATGCATATCCCGTGCTTACGGCCGAACATACGCCGATCTTCTGGCGTTATGACCTCGACCAGAATACCAATCCCTACTTGATGGAGCGGATGGGAATCAATTCGACCTTCAATGCGGGCGCGATGGAATACGAAGGGAAGATTCTGGTGTTTGCCCGGGTTGAAGGTGTGGACCGCAAGTCGTTTCTTGCGATAGCCGAGAGTCCAAACGGCATCGACAACTTTCGCTTCTGGGAATATCCGATCCTGATGCCGGAAACGGAGGAGCCGGACATAAACGTCTATGACATCCGCGTCGTGCGGCATGCTGACGGCTGGATTTACGGCCTCTTTTGCACAGAGCGCAAGGATCCCAAGGCTCCCACCTGGGACACTTCGTCGGCGGTCGCCCAGTGTGGAATCGCTCGAACTAAGGATTTGAAAACCTGGGAACGATTGCCCGATTTGAAAACTCGGTCGCCTCAGCAGCGAAATGTGGTACTGCATCCCGAGTTTGTCGACGGCAGGTATGCTTTCTATACGAGGCCGCAAGACGAATTCATCCAGGCGGGCAAGGGAGGGGGCATCGGGTGGGGCCTCGCGCGCAGTATGGAAAACATTGTGATTGATGATGAGATCATGATCGATAATCGGGAATATCACACCATCAAGGAAGTGAAAAACGGTCTCGGCCCCGGACCTATCAAGACAGACAAGGGCTGGCTGCACCTGGCTCATGGTGTGCGGAATACCGCGGCGGGTTTGCGCTATGTCCTTTACCTTTTCCTGTGCGAACTCGAACGACCGCACGTGATTACACACCGCCCCGCAGGTTACTTCCTGGCTCCTCAGGGTGAAGAACGGATTGGAGATGTCTCCAATGTCGTCTTCAGCAATGGCTGGGTCAGGCGGGAGAGCGGTGAGGTCTTGATCTACTACGGTTCCTCCGACACCCGGCTGCATGTGGCGACCAGCACGGTCGACAGACTTCTCGACTACGTGTTGCACACGCCGGAGGACCCGATGCGCAGCTATGCCTGCATCGAGCAGCGTTATGCTTTCATCAAGAAAAATCTCAAAATAATCGAATCCTTCTACAAGCCAATACCCGAGCCGCTCACTCGTGGCACCCCAAAAAGCCCAGAACAGGGGAACCCGTCAGTGTGATCTTCTTGCATTGAAACCGAGGGCTGTGCCAACCAGTCTGCTGATGGCCGGGCTGCACCTGTTCATTGCAGTCTCAATAATCCCGGTGTTTCAACAGGTCAATGATCGTCACTGGTGGTGGGCGACGATGAAGTGGAACTTTGTTTCAGTGTTCCATTGGAATGTGCTCATTTACTGGACCATCGTGGCCTGCAACCATGCCCTATATTATTACCGATCCTATCGGGAGCACGAGATTCGGACTTCGTACCTGGAGGCGCAACTGGCTCAGGCCCAGCTTCAGGCACTCAAGATGCAACTCCACCCCCATTTCCTGTTCAATACACTGCATTCGGTTTCAGCACTCATTCACAAGGATCCTGACGCTGCAGACCGGATGATCACCCGCCTGGGAGATTTCCTGCGGACCACTTTGGAAAACGCAGGGACTCAGGAGATCACCCTGCAAAAGGAGATAGAGTTCATCAACTGTTACCTGGAGATCGTACAGATCCGGTTTCAAAACCGGTTGCGAGTGATCCTGAACATTGAGCCTGCGGCTTTGGATGCTTTGGTGCCTAACCTGCTCTGGCAACCTATCTTGGAGAACGCATCCGTCACGGGATTGCAGCGCGTTCGGAGCCTGGTTGCGTTGAAATTGGGGCCAGAAGAGAAGGTGGCCGGCTCAGAGTCTCAATCAGAGACAACGGCCCTGGGATCCAGGGCACACCTAAAGTGGGAGGTGTTCCCAATGGGGGGATTGGCTTGGCCATTGAATTCTACAAACGTGCTTTTGGGGCGCAGGAAATTGTGCGCATGCCGGGCCCAGATGGCAAGAGTATTGTGCATGCCGAACTGAAAATCGGTGATTCCCACGTGTTTCTTAGCGATGAATTTCCAGCCATGGGATCGCGATCGCCTCAGACAATAGGCGGCACTGCAAGTTCGATCTTTCTCTACTTGGAGAACGCGGATATAGTCTTCAATCAGGCCGTTGCCGCTGGGGCAGAAGTTCGGATGCCATTGTCAGACATGTTTTGGGGAGACCGCTTTGGGCGATTGGCCGATCCATTCGCTCACGAATGGGGATTGGCTACTCATGTTGAAGATGTGACGCCCGAGGAAATGGCCAAGCGCTCGCAGGCCTTCGTGAGTCAGATGGCCAAGCAGCAGAACGCTTGATCGGACTCCATCGGGCAAACCCAGGATCAGGGAGTGGGTAAGATGTCGGAAATTAGAGAAGGTGAGGTCGGACCATCCAGGCGAGTTTGCCAGGTGGTGGTTGGCTGGAATCGCCTGGATTCTCCAAGGCAGGTAAAAACTCTGCTTCCGGCAAAGCCAAACCTGGTCCCAGGATTTGCCGTACGGTCCTGAAAGGGATTGCCCGCTAACCGAGTTGGTCATTTGGGCTCCTGCCCGGGTTGGCAGCCACTCGGTCAGGCTTGATTCATAACGATGCAAAGCACGAACCGCGTTGAGCTTGGAACCTCGGAGTGAGTTCGGTGGTGGGTTTTTTGCACTCACTCAAGGTTGCATTCTTTAAGAATGCTTTCTGATCCCTCCTGAGTATCATAATTCCGATTACATCTCTGGTACGCTAGCAGCTTGATTTTGGCTGTCTGCTCGTGTTCTCGAGCTGACCGATCTTTCCGATTACAGCGGATGGCACTTTCTCCCATGGTGGCACGATTCCCAGAGGAGTCCCTCCTCTGGGTGCAATTCAAAGTGCGACAGAATTTACTCATTTAATCATGGTTCCGGCGCCGCGGGGCGCGGCGTCTCCAAGTCCTTGGAGACGGGACGCCCTCGTCCCGCTTCCAGCAACACACCGTGGATGCATGGCGTCTCCAGTCGCACTTTGAATTACACCCCCTCCTCTTCACAAGGAGGCAACCGGGAGTGTACACTGAGAATCTGACAAACTATAGCCTCCAGGTTGACGGACCATTTACGCATGACAATCACTCGCTCCTATAAGACCCTCTCCATCCTTATTTTCTCAGGAATCATGGTTGTTGTGTGCAGCCGTGGAGCTGTATTGGGAAAAAAGAAAGCCGATAAGGACCACCCCCTGGTCCGTGAATTAATTTCTCTTCCGGGTCGTCCCATGGCGATGGCCCTAAGTCCCGATGGTACACGACTGGCTGTGCTCCACTCGGAAGGCCTCTCCCTGGTTAACCTCAGCTCCCAATCATTGATCTCGTCATTTCCGACCCATCTAAACGGCGTTCTTCCTGAACTTTTTTTTGCCAGCGGGGGTTCAGTATTGTATTTCGCCAACCAGAAAGACCGGGTCGATCGACTGGACCTCGGAAAGGATGCCCAAACTCCGGAAACCTGGATCTCCGTTGCAAAGGGAGCGGTGGGTAGTGGGGGAATTAGCGGTCTGGCATTGAGTCCTAGTGAACGTTATATTGCCGTAGGGGTGAGGCGAGCTGACCAGGTCATGGTTTTCGACCTGGCACGGAGGCTTGAAGTCCTGCAAATTTCCGGGGTCAAATCGCCTTACGGATTAGTCTTCTCACGGGATGAACGTGAACTCTGGGTCGGGCAAGTATGTCAAGAGGCACAGCCTGGCGATCCTCCGTCCTCGCCACTGGACAAAGGAGAAAGCAGTTGTCCCCATGGAGCGGGATTCGTTTCCGTGTTTGACCTCGAACACCAAAAGTTGAAGACAAAAATCGAGGTCAGCAGCCTTTCAGGGCGGTTTTGCCTGAGCAAAGACGGTTCCAGGCTATTCATTGCCGGCACAGACGGGCTGAAAATAACGACAATCAATGTGGTAACGGAAGAGGTAGCCGAGGAGATTTCACTGCAACCAGTTCGAAGAGGACGGATATCGCCGTCCCCGGTGGCCCTCAGCCTGGATCTGGACGGTAAACGATTGTATGCAGCTCTGACCGATGTGCCCTGGATTGCCGTCATTGCCCTGGGGTCTCAAAGCTCCAAGAGCCTCAAGGTTGAATCGAGCAAAGTGGAAGGCCTGATCCCCGTCCCGGGGAAACCCCAGGCCGTCGGGCTTGACCTCCAAGGAACAAGGCTCCTGGTTGCCTTAAGCGAACCAGTTGACTGGTCTGGAGCCCAGCCGACGGCAATGCAAGGATCGGGTGCCGTTGCCCTGATCGAGCTTCCCACAGCCAAGCAGTGGTCAAGTTGGCTGGAATCATACCTCAAGAGCCATTCATAAATATCATTAATAGATATCATAAATTTAATAAACTTGACTGCATGCGATTAATTCGTAAAATGGCCACTTAATTCGATACATCGGTGTATCGGTGAGCAACGATTCGGCTGGATGGCCGGATGACAGTGTAGTCTGATTCAGGACATAGACGTCCATTGGCAAGGGAGCTCGGTCGCCAGTGGACGTTTTTTTTTACCCCGACGACGTCCGAGACTTTGGCAGGGAGTATTGATTTAAGTGCCTGAAACCTGAGTTTCCAGGTTTTTATAACCTGCGACATTTTGGAAATTGGAGGGGGACAAATGTCAAGGAATTCTTTGAAGACGATTACAGCCGGTGTTTTGAGCCTGGGACTGGTTCTGCCAGGGCCGATACTTGGACAAGGCACGACCAATGAAGACTTGTTAGCAACCGTCAAGCGGTTAGAGGCACGTGTTGCAGAACTGGAGTCTCAAATTGGAAAGAGAGACGGCGCTGCAACGCCCTCCACCGCTCAAACGGTAGAGAGTGCTCCTCAACCTGCCCCTGTGCCGTCAGGGACAGATGGAAAAGGAAACGGCAACGGGAACGGAAATGGTTTTCTGAAAGGGTTGGGCTGGGAAGCAATGGTGGATGGCTATTATGGCTACAATTTCAATCGTCCAGCTAGCCGAGTCAACCAGCTTCGCAACTTCGACATCAACGACAATCAGTTCAGCTTGAATCTGGCAAAGTTCGTATTGCAGAAGAAGGCGGAGCCATTTGGTTTCCGTCTGGACCTGGATTATGGCCAGACTGCGGACCTGATCCATGCGTCAGAGCCTTCAAATCTAACCACGCTCCGCGTCATCCAGCAGGCCTATTTTACAGTTGTCGCCCCGGTGGGGAAAGGCCTCACAGTGGACTTCGGAGAATTTGTGACTCCGCACGGAGCTGAAGTTATTGAATCACGGGACAATTTCAACTATTCAAGGTCGCTCCTCTTTGCCTTGGCCATTCCTTACTATCACTTTGGCTTGCGAGCCAGCTACCCTGTGAAAGATAACTTCACACTCAATGCCCAATTGGTAAACGGTTGGAATAACATCGTGGACAACAACTCCGGAAAGACATTCGGCTTTGGCTTCAGCTGGACTCCTAAGAAGAAGTGGACTTGGGTGCAGAACTACATGGCAGGCCCCGAACAACCTAACAACAATACCAACTGGCGGCAACTTTTCGATACAACAGTAACCTACTCGGCTACCGAGAAGGTGACCTTTGTTGGAAACTACGACTATGGCTTAGAAAGAGCGAGTCCGGTCAGTTTTATCCATTGGACAGGGGTTGCCGGCTACGCGAGGTTCCAAGTCAATAAGTGGTTGGCGTTAGCTCCACGCCTCGAGTGGTACAACGATCACGATGGATTTTCCACACAACAACGACAGACTATCAGGGAATTCACTCTCACCACGGAACACAAGTTGCGGGACAACATCATCACCCGCTTGGAATATCGACACGATTGGTCGGATAAAGACTACTTTATGCGCGGCCCGGAGAACACCTTAGTAAGGAGCCAGGACAC
>JBGOTQ010000192.1:0-13840 GCA_041476565.1 Terriglobia bacterium
ACTTTATGATCGCCGACGGCAGGCATGGTTACATTGAAAGCATGCGGGAGGCCGCCTGCGCATGGCTCAGCCGTTGGCTGGGTCCAGCACTGCCCTCCTCTGCCTGTCAGGTAGAACCGCCCACGAGTATTGAGTCCGAGTCTACTCTTTTCTGTACCACAACTGGACAGGTCAAAACAGCACTCGGCGGAGAAACGGTCTTTTCTCTCAACCGGGCCGAGACGGGACGAATAAGCGTCCGGAAACCGGCCCCCGTCAGCCGTGAAGAGTGGCCTGAATGGCGCGAGCAACTTCGCGATAAGGTTCGGTCGTGTATCGCGTGTTCCGGCATGTCTTCCCCCTTAAACCCACAGCGTCTTAGCCGCGTGGACAAAGGGCGTTTCTACCTGGAAAAAGTAGTCTACTATAGCGAGCCGGAGATTTTTATCCCGGCATTACTCCTACTGCCCAAATCTAACGGGCAGCCTGCCCCTGCAGTTGTCTTTGTCAACGAAGGGGGGAAGAGCAGCGATGGGGTAGTTGAGAATTACTTGAGGCCTTTGGCCGAACAAGGCTTTGTCGTGTTGTCCATTGATCCCAGAGGAATAGGTGAAACCACACCACCAACCTCACCCCCATACGATCAACGAGACTACCGCGCCTTCGCCGAAGACGTGGAGTCTGATCTCTTCTACGACGGCTTGAGCGCAGGTAAGACGTTAGTGGGGATGCGGACGTGGGATGTGCTGCGCGGTGTGGACTATCTGCAGTCCCGGACAGAGGTAGATGGCAAGCGTGTTGCAGCTATCGGACAGGATATGGGTGGGCTTCTCGTCCTGTTCGCCGCTGCACTTGACGAACGGATTCAGTCAGCGGCCTGCGCCAGTACGTTAGTCTCCTACTCTGCAGTCGTCGAGAACGAAATCTATACCCAGCGTTTCAGCACCTTCGCGCCGGGCCTGCTCCGGGAATTTGATTTGGCGGATGTGGCAGCGCTCATCGCGCCCAGGCCATTGCTCCTGCTCAACTCAGTGGACTCATTGCACAGGCGAATTGAGCTTAGCCAGGCAGCCGAGTCCTATCGAATGACCCGCACGGTTTACCGGTTGCTTGGTAGCGAGCAGAGCTTTGGAGTCGAGCACGCTGACTCAGCCCAGGAAATCGCAAAGACCTACATGAAGTACCTGAGCGGACAGTTGCGGTAGTCGGAAGCTTTGACTGGTCAAAAAGCTCAATGAGTGGGAACTGTTCCATGGATTCACGTTTCACAGCTTTCCAGCCTGTTAGTCCCCCAACAACCAAAAAAGAGGCTCGTCGGAGGGGCGCTCTCCATCAATTGTGGGGACCAGTGGCCTATAATCTCAGACAGACGTTAGTCGTCCTTACAGTTCTGCTTGTAACCTGTCTTCCTGCACTGACAGAGACCCTGCCCGGCACCGAACCGCTCACTTCGGACGGCGATCTTGCTGCTCAAATGCTGGAAGGGCTGGATCGTTTCCTGTCGCACAGGCTAGCCACGTCCGTTGAGTACAGGCAATCTTTTTGGAAGCTTGATTTTTCTTCACGGGAAGCATACGAAGATTCCATTATCCAAAACCGCGAGCGTTTTCGCCGAATCATCGGTGTGGTCGATGAACGAATTCCGTTTGACGCCCCAGCTCTCGACGCCACCTTAAATCAGCCAGCTCTTGTGGGTATTGGCTCGGGCTACCAGGTTTTTGCTGTCCGCTGGCCTGTATTCGACGGTGTCGATGGAGAGGGGCTTCTCTTGGAGCCGGCACAAACGCCAGTCGCACGAGTCGTAGCCCTCCCTGATGCCGATTGGACGCCTGAAATGCTTGTGGGCCTGGCGCCCGGAATCCCTACTGGGGCACAATATGCCCGCCGTCTGGCCGAAAACGGCTGCCAGGTTCTAGTCCCGGTACTCATCGATCGCCAGGCAACGGGTTTGGTTAATCCCAGGATCACTCATCCGACTGACCAGACTCATCGTGAGTTCATTTATCGCATGGCCTTCCAAATGGGGAGACACATCATCGGATATGAGGTGCAGAAGGTGCTTGCTGCGGTAGATTGGTTCTGTAAGAGCCAACCCGCCCGGCCCATTGGTGTGATCGGTTACGGGGAAGGCGGTCTCTTGGCGCTTTACAGTGCAGCGGCCGACACTCGAATCGACACTGCCGCTGTGTCCGGTTACTATCAATCACGGCAGGACGTCTGGAGAGAGCCCATCTATCGAAACGTTTGGGGGCTCTTGGTCGAATTCGGCGATGCGGAATTGGCTAGCCTGATCGCGCCCAGAGCCTTGGTCATAGAAGCCTCGCGCGGCCCCGAGATCACAGGTCCTTCCGCAGTGACCACGCAATCCGAGACAGAAGTAGCTCCTGGCAACCTGGTAACCCCACTATTGGCTGACACCCGCGCAGAGTTCGAACGGGCAAAACCTTTTTACGAGAATCTCAGGTCCAGCAGAAACCTGTCCCTGGTAATAAGTGAGGATGGCCGGGGCGATCCGGGATCTGCGTCGGCGTTGGCCGGCCTTTTGCGAGCGCTCCATGTGAAAGCCAGACTGAAACCACAGGGCAATATCCCGAAGGATCGGCGGCGGGGCTTTACACCGGCGACACGGCAGCACCGCCAGTTTGAACAGCTCGTTGAGTTTACGCAGGCTGCGATTCGGCGTTCGGACTTCGTTCGGAAGCAGTTTTGGTCAAAGATAGACATTTCTTCTATCGAGAAGTGGAACCAAAGCAAGGAGACGTATCGTCGCTACTTGTGGGAGGAGGTGTTGGGAAAGCTCCCATCCCCGTCCGAGCCGATGTCAGCTCGAACGCGCTGTGTATATGACCGGCCCCGCTGGAAGGGTTACGAAGTTGTCCTGCCCGTTTGGCCCGACGTTTTTGCCTACGGTGTACTCTTGGTGCCGAAGGATCTGAAACCCGGCCAGAAACGTCCGGTGGTCGTTTGTCAGCATGGCAGGGCCGGGCGTCCGCAAGACCTGATTGAGCCCACGTCACCACGCATGGAAAGTGTCTACAAGAGGTTCGCCGCCCAACTGGCAGATCGTGGCTTTATTGTCTATGCACCCCAGAGTTTTTATATCTTCGAAGGGCAGTATCGCATTTTGCAGCGCAAGGCCAATCCCCTCAAGTTGTCCCTGTTTTCCTTTGTTCTAGGTCAGCATCAACGGACTTTGGAATGGTTGTCACAGTTGCCTTTCGTAGACGCAAAGAGAATCGGTTTCTACGGTCTCTCTTATGGGGGGAAGACAGCGGTTCGGGTGCCACCACTTCTTGATCGATATGCTCTGTCAATTTGTTCTGGCGATTTCAATGAATATGCAGGAAAGATCGCAGGTACCGATCGCCCCGACAGCTTCATTTTCACTGACGAATACGAAGTTTACGAATTCAATCTGGGGAATACTTACAACTACAGCGATTTGGCTAATTTGATGGCACCACGCCCCTTCATGGTGGAAAGAGGACACAAGGACGGGGTCGGTCTGGATGAATGGGTCGCCTACGAGTATGCAAAAGTGCGTCGCTTCTACACCTTTCTCGGAATTCCGGAACGAACCACGATCGAGTTCTTTAATGGCGTGCACGAGATTCACGGAGTTGGAACCTTTCGGTTCTTGCACGAATACCTGAATTGGCCTGAGCCATGACCGTCCAACCCAATGCAGCCGGTACACCAGGGGGGAGGGTATGGGGCGATTTGTCACAACTTGTAGATACTGGGATCCTCGCATGGTCAATTTGAGGTGATTATGAAGAGTCAATGCTTGCAGTTGCATCGTTGGTACGGCATCCTGATTGCCCTTTCAGTGCTCATTTATGCAGTATCTTCCAACCGCGGTGCGACGCTGGAGGAGGCAAAGCCGGCGAAGCCCAGGCCCACGTGGATGGGCAATATGCCCCTTGTCCTTGTGTCGAACCATGACAGCATGCCTATCTTCCAGAAACGCCGGGGTGGAAATCCCACATGGCAGGAACAGGATTACCAAAATGAACACACTGAGGAAGCCATCCAGAAACTCAAGGATCTCGGGGTAACTTTGGTGATCGTTCATTTTTACAAAGGCTTTGGTCTTGAAGCGGAAAGGGAGCACCTGGAAAAGGCCAAGGCATTGGCTGCTATTATCAAGAAACATGGCCTGAAGCTGGGAGTTTACGTGGGGAGTACCATCGCCTACGAGACTTTCTTGCTTGAGAAGCCGGAGGCCCAGGCATGGTTTGTTCCTGATTTCTTAGGCAGGCCGGTTTTCTACGATGACCAGACCTTTCGTAAGCGAGTGTATTTCATGCATCCCGGGTACAGGGAATACATGCGACAAGTACTCAGAATTGCGGAAGAGGAATTCAAAGCGGATTTGATCCACTTTGATAACACTAGCATGCAGGCGGAACCGGCCATTTTCCAGCATCCTTTGGCCGTTGAGCAATTTCGGGATTTCCTGAAGAGCAAGTATTCCCCCGAGCAACTTAAGAATAGGTTAGGGTTTTCCGACGTCCGGTATGTCCTGCCGCCCGCATATGATCGACCCATGAGTTTTATCAACGACCCGCTCTTTCAGGAATGGGCTGATTTTCGATGTCTGACCCTGAGCAGCTACTACTCTGAAATGGAGGACCTGTTGCGGGGGCTGAACCCGGAGGTGGCCGTTGAGTCGAACCCTCACTCTGGGATCTCGGGCCGCAACACGATCTGGGAACAGGGAGTTGATTACCCGCGATTGCTGTCCCACATGGATGCTGTCTGGACTGAGGAAGGTGATGCCGCTGGAATCACCCCTGAGGGGATACTGGTCAGCCGGATCAGAACCTTCAAAATGGCCAGTACCTTGCATAACACGCTATTTGTCGGCACAGGCGGTGGAGGGGGAAGCACACTGCAAATGGCCGAATCAATGGCGTTTGGACGGCAATGCATCGGAGACTTAGGTGGCATTCTGGCCGGGTACGACCTGCCGGAGGACCAAAGGAAATACGTCAGATTCTTCCACCGGAACTTCGACCTTTATCGAGACGTCGAAAATATTGCTGATGTGGCCGTGCTCCATTCCTATGCAAGCATGGGTTTCAACAACGATCGTCCTGCGGTCAGCACCCTGCTCTTCGAGCAGGCTTTGATTCAGGCCAGGGTTCCATTCGATATCATTTTTGACGACAATCTAAAGGATCTCTCGAAATACCGCGTGCTGGTTCTAGCCGACCAGGAGTGCTTGAATGACGACAAGCTCGATCTCATCCGGAAGTTCGTTCAGGGGGGTGGCGGCCTCGTGGCCACCGAGCATGCGTCTTTGTATACGGAATGGCGTCAACGAAGGCGCGATTTCGGTCTTAAGGACCTTCTGCAAGTGGATGCGCCACCCTGGCACGATGCTCGCGTCCCTGAAGAGACTCTGAGAATCGCCCCTGTCCGCCGCGTGGTCGGCCTAGGGCGCGTCGCTTATCTTCCCGAAATCAAGCCCCTCGTTGAAAAGCCTGCAGCAAACCGCATGACCAGTGAATACTGGAAATTACCTGTCAATTGGAAGGAATTGGTCGACACGGTCGAATGGGCAACTGGGGGACGCTTCTCCATGGAGGTCGGTGCACCTTTGACTGTTGTCAGTGAATTGATGATCCAAAAACAAAAAGACAGCTTGCTGGTCCACTTGCTGAATTATGCGGCGGCAGAAACCCCACCGGTCAAAAATATCCAAGTAAATCTGCAAATTCCCGCTGGGAAAAACCTAGCTGGAGTCTGGCTGTTTTCGCCGGATGAGGAAGCCCTCCAATCTCCGCCCACGACGATGAAGAATGGCCGCCTCGCATTTACAGTGCCTCAAATGAAAACATACGTCGTGGCTGCCATTCAATTGCGATAAACAAGGTTCTCCTGGACTCCTTTTTTGAATTCAACGTCCAGCTTCATGCGCCGCGATCGAAGGGAACGGACGGCCGAAAGCTGCAGACTGGCGGCCAATCAAACTTTCTCGACTCTAATCCATTCTCTCAGTGGAAATTGTTTTCTCTATCCATCTAACCTCTTACACGAAAGATCCTCTCAGAGTGTACAAGAAGAAGTTTTTTTCTTCCCCTCAAGTTATAATGGCGGTATAATTTTGCACAATTGAATCTCACTAAAGGTCTGGACATCTTTGGCTCCTAGAAAGCCGATCTGGTGTTGACTTTTGACTCAGTTGGCTTTTGGGGGTGGGGCTTTTCTGACGGCCGCGGAATTCTATCCGGAGGCAGTCAGTCAACAAGTTATCAATATCTTAAATGGAGGGGAAGGTTGGGAAAAGATCTAACTTACCTGGTTTTTTCTGAAGGGTTAATGTTCCTTAGGAACAATCGCCTGGTTGAGGCTTCTAACGCTTTCAAGAGGGCGGTCAAAGAAGACAGCGGAAATGTCAGGTATCTCTCTTACTACGGCCTCACCGTGGCCCTTTTGGAAAAGGACATTCCCAGGGCTATCAGTTTGTGCCGCGCTTCCATCGATCATGCCCCCTTCGACCCGGAACTATATTTTAATCTCAGCAGGGTCCACCACCTGGCGGGCCAGCGTGTGAAGGCCCTAAAAACCCTGCGGGAAGGACTGGGCTATGAAGAAGACAGTCCCCTGCTACTCATGGCACTGAGACGAATGGGAGTCCGCCGGACACCACCGTTGAACTTTCTTCCGCGCGAACACCTGCTCAATAAGATAATCGGTAAGCTAACTTACAAACTACGCAAGACCGCTCCAAGGAAAAGAAGTAGAAGTCTTACCCCCGCTTCACAAGACCCAGCCTGGATTAGGGACCCAGTAGGCTAAGAGCCGGCCCCCCCCCTTGAAGGGTCAACCTGCGAGCTGAGGATGCCATTTACCAGGAAAACGGCCGCAAATCCTCGCCAATGAATAAATTCTTCTCTGACTCGTTCTAATCGGCAAGCGGCGAACCCCTGGCAGTAAAGTTCGCTCAGCTATCGAGTCAGTGATATCTTCCCGCACGGTTATCATGGAACCTTAGTCTAGTTTCTGTCGCAAGACTCGGCAAGAAGGTTCCCCTCCTTGGATAAGGAGGGGCAGCCACAGGCCGCGGCGGGGTGGTTTGAACAATCCTGGAAAAGCCAAGCCCGTATCGGCATGGCGGCAACTCGCACCACCCCCGCAGCGCTACGCGCCACATCCCCTCCTCAACCGAGGAGGAGAGTTTTCACGCAATCCTGTAGTTTCGCGACAGGAACTAGTCTAGATCGGCGGGGCCGCTTGTCCCGAGCAAATTCAGGCTATGCGGTCCTGACCAGCCGCCAAAACAACGGAGTTGGATCAAGTTTATCTGTCCTTCGAGTGCTGTTTGTTATCGGCACAGAAGAATCCCAATAACGGACACTCAAGAATCGAAATCGCCGAGAGCTCACCATGGTAAATTACTGATAGTACACATGTTATTAGTTCTAAGATGTGGCGGATGGATTGCATGGTTCAAAGATGGGGTGATTTTCCAGAATGTTAGTCCCCACAGGCGAAATACTAATGAACTGATCAGGGTGATGGGGATATGGGTCATGCGGCAAATTTGTCCGGGAATTCTGGCGGGGAGGAGCGACCTTTGAGCGGAGGGGCACAAACGATGAATTGGATTCTATTCCCGGACTTGAAGGACGCCTGGCGTGGACTCAAGCGGAATCCTATCTTCTCAATGGTGGTTTGTGTCGTTCTGGCGCTTGGGATTGGGGCCAATACCGCCCTATTCACTGTTGTAAACAAAGTCCTGCTCAGGCCACTGCCATTTGCCGAGCCGGAGCGGTTGGTGAACGTCGAGGAAGCAAAAGATGGATCGGGTATGAACCCCTCCTACCCGAATTACCAGGACTGGTGCCGGATGAACCAGTCCTTCGATTCTCTAGCCTATGCCGCCATATTCTGGCAGACATTACCAGGTGAGGTCGGCGCTGAACGCGTTCCCGTGGCTTTTGTATCTGGCAACTTTTTCCAAACCTATCGCGTTCAACCTTCAATTGGACGTCTGTTCGCGGAACCCGACGATAAACAAGGCGCAGCACCAGTAGCCGTGTTGACTCGAGGGTTTTGGATGGCTCGTTTTGGTGCTGATCCCGGCATTCTCGGCAAGACAATCACGCTCGAAAAGAGCGTCTTTACAATCATCGGGGTCTTGCCAGATTTCCCCTATCACGATCAAGCCGATGTTTATGCTCCGGTAACCCCCAGTGCCGAGCAGCTCGGCATATTCATGCGGGAGCAGCATACGGTTGGATCCTCCGTCGTTGGCCGTCTTAAGAAGGGCGCAACCATGGAGCAGGCCCTCGCAGAGTTGAAACAGATCGCCGCGCGCTTAGAGCAGGAGTACCCGGGCAGCAATAAGGGGAATAGTGCGTTGATGGTTTCCCTGCATGAGCGGGTCTCCGGGTGGGCGCGACACAGCCTGCTGATATTGTTTGGTGCCGTAGCATGTCTGCTGTTGATTGCCTGTGTCAACGTAGCCAATCTGATGCTCGCCCGGGCAGTTTCCAGGGAAAAGGAGATTGCCATCCGGATCTCCCTCGGGGCGGGTCGTGGACAGATAGTGCGGCAATTGCTGGTCGAGAGTTCCCTCCTGGGCCTGTTGGGTGGACTCCTGGGTCTGCTTATAGCCCCCTTCTGCGTCGATATGCTTACGTGGCTGGTTCCCCATTCTCTGGCAGCGGGGCTGACTTCTCCTGACTGGCGAGTCCTGGGCTTCACCCTAGTTGTTTCGATCCTTACCGCCCTGCTTTTCGGCCTCGTGCCTGCTCTCCAGCTGATGCGAGTCGATACTATTGACGCGATGAAAGAAGGAAGCAGGACCTCCGTGCAAGGAAGTGGGCGTTCTCACCTGCGCAAAGGGTTGGTTGTTGCGCAAGTGGCGCTAGCGTTGGTACTGCTGGTCGGCACAGGATTACTGGTGAGGAGCCTTTACCGGATGCTCGGCGAAGATCCGGGTTTCCGGACCAACGGGATTCTTAGTCTGCAGGTCACCGTGCCCGGCGGTTTCTTTCAAAATTTCTCACTGAAAACCGTTCTGAAGTTTGAGGAAATGGTCCGCCAGGTGGCACAGTTGCCCGGTGTGCAAATTGCTGGGTCCGTCAGCTTTTTGCCCATGACTGGCGATAATTCCAATGCCGACCTCGAGCCCGAAGGATACATCGCTCCTTCCTCGGGAGCGATGCCTAATGCTGATTATCACTCTGCCTCTCCCGGCTACTTTGCTGCTATGGGGATACCCCTCTTGAATGGCCGGCTTTATTCTGCCGCTGATGGGGTCATGCCAGAATCCACCGGGACGGACATGCAGAGTTTGCTGGGGTGGTTTCGCTCCACTCGCTTCGTGTGCGTGGTCAGCCAGGAGATGGCCAAGCGTTTCTGGCCCGGCCAGGATCCGATCGGCAAACGCTTCCGTTTTGGTCCCCCGTCACTGCAAGGCCCCTGGGTGACCGTGCTGGGCGTCGTCGGCAATTCCCGACCGCGGGGGCTGGATCAGGCACCTGCGCCCGAATATTATTTTTCGCCCTGGCAGCGTCCTTTCGACCAGGAGACTATCGTGGTCCGGACTTCCGGGAATCCTGCGGCGTTGGTCAAGGAGGTGCGCAACCGGATTTTGTCAGTAGACCGCAATGTCATCCTTTCGCGTGCCAAGACCATGGAACAAATCGTCCGCGATACGACCTCGTCACAGCGCGCAAACATTCGTTTGATGAGCGGATTCGCCGGCCTCGCCCTCTTGTTGGCTGCCCTCGGCATCTACGGCCTCATGGCCTTCTCGGTCAGTCAAAGGCAGCGCGAATTCGGCCTCAGGATGGCCCTGGGAGCTTCGCCGGCGGGTTTGTTGCGACATGTAATCGGGCAGGGATTGAGTCTGGCCGGAATTGGGGTCGCTATTGGAATCCTGGTAAGCCTTGTCTTGGCGAGGGTGATGACGAGTCTGCTTTATGATGTCCGTGCCACCGATCCATTAACCTACTCACTGGTGGCTCTTTTGATGCTGGCGACTGCCCTACTGGCAGCCGTTCTGCCGGCGCGCCGAGCTACCAAAGTCGACCCCATGAATGCCTTGAGGTCGGAGTAGACTACAAGCCCTCGATTTCCGCGGGTCCTGCAAGCGGGATAAACCCTGCTTTCAGGAAACATGAACCGCAGGCGTTGGGAAAGGGTAAGCCCACCTGGAATTCCCAAGCGCAGCAGGGCGAGTCTCTTCATTTCATCCCTCCTTATTTCCCGATCCCAACCTCCTGGAGATTCCCTCCTTGAAAGTGAAAAGCCGTGAAAAATTCCCCTCCTAATTTTAGGAGGGGCCGAGGCCCGAGAGGGCTTCGGGGGTGGTAGGCGTTGAGCTCGGACCGAGGCTGAGAGCCGGCTTCCGCGGTCGACCACCCCGCTGAAAGTCGGGAGCCGTTATCAACGGTTCACCCTTCAGCTCCCCTCCTGACCCAGGAAGGGAATTCTTTCAAAGCTTCGGGGCGAGGGGTTGTCTCCGCCGCGATCTGCCAGGCTTGTTCTTTACAGGGACAACCCCCCGGCGGTCTGCGACCGCCCTTCCCCCTTTTGACTAAGGGGGAATCTTCCTAAACGGATGTAGCGCTGATCCAGCGCTCGCGGTTGACACAACCGCCCTATCGGTGAAGTGATTGAAAATATGGTACGCCCGGCAGGATTCGAACCTGCGACCT
This sequence comes from Terriglobia bacterium, assembly GCA_041476565.1. Classification (GTDB taxonomy): domain Bacteria; phylum Acidobacteriota; class Terriglobia; order Versatilivoradales; family Versatilivoraceae; genus DATKMG01. The sequence continues at coordinate 10,659 of JBGOTQ010000192.1, forward strand.
TTTGATTCGTAGTCCCACCGAGAAGCCCGTCCCTATTGGGTTTAAAAGGGTTGCATATTGCAGAACCGCGAGAAACCCCGAACTTTTGCCGCAATTCCACACCCCCCGCGCACCCAAGGAAGGGCAATTCCCTTGAAGTATTTTGATAACTTGTCCACATTTTGGGAACCCACGCCTGACGTTGGTTTCAATGGACCCTGAAATGTCCGTTGTGCCACGATTTGCCACAAAGAATCATAAGTTGCCAACGTTGCGGACAAAGCAGGCGCATTCTCGCAATGACTTCAAGGCTAGCCCATCAAAGAACCTCCAACGGAGGGAATTCAAAATGAATATCCCGATCATTTACGGAGCCGATGAACCACCGAAGATAAGCATGAAACAGTCGCCCAAGGGTGAGGTCAGCCTTGAGTGTCTGAACGAAAGGACCATTTCCCTTGATCCTATTCCCAGGACGTTGAGTTGGAAGGATGCCCTTCCACGGTCTTACGACAAGAGGTTTTTAGAAGGAGATGATGATATTCGCACGAAAGAGTTTATAAAATTCACGTCCGAGTTTGAATGCCTGACGGCATCACCGTCTGAAAAGTGGTTCTTCACTGAATATGTCAAATTTTGCCTCGAATCATCCTGGGATGAGGATAGCTGCAGAGAATTCCCTTGGCGAACGCCAGCATTGATCCCGCAGGTGTGGGTCAATTGGATTCCATACGACTCTAGGGACAAGCAAAGGGCGGAACGCGCACAAAAAGAACCGTTTCGCGTCGACTTCATGTTGAAGTGCGAAAGCATAAGTCGAGACTTCATAATAATTGAAATCGACGGATTCAGTCACATTCGTGACTATGATCCCATTGGCAATCCTGTTCTCCCAAAATCCATGGATTCGTTCACTCGCCATACAAAGCAAGACCGTTGGTTAAGAAAGCAGGGCTGGCAAGTTTACCGGATCACGAGCCAAGAGGTCGACGAGTGCGCCCATTTTGATGTGTTGCTCTTTGATGTGTTGGGTCGTGCTATAGCATGGTCTGACCCGCCCCCGATCTTCTAGCAAAGTAGTTTTGGGGCATCATGATGGCGGTAGAACCAGACTGACAGTTTTGCCGGGCTAGGCTGATCACCGAAAAGGAGGCTTCTTTCTGGCTTCCCTGCCCTGCAACCCCAAACAGAAGAGAGGACAAGTTCGAAGCGGCGCTGATCGACCAGAACAAGAAGTTGCGACATTGATCACAGATCAGTAGGCTTTGTCTGGAGATCGGCGACGGACAGCTCTCTTCAGTTGGGTTGAGCGGGGTGTAATGGAAGGATCAGGGGAATTCCGCCCAAAGCAGTGACTCCAGTCTTCATTCAAGGACTCTCATTCAATTGGATCTTTATCTCCTCCTTTTTGTCAGCCAGGTTCTTTATCTGTGTGAGTCTCTCTTTCCTTTCCTCCCTACTGATGTACCAATCACGTATTAGAGTCTCAATCAATCCAATCAGAAGACCTGCTTCGTTTGGCTCAACATCAAGAATAACGTTGATTCCCTTCTCCATGTGAGCGCCAATGTTTCCAACTTTTCTGACGGAATCAATCGCTTCCCAAGTGAGGCGATCTACCTTTTCCTTAACCTGGTCGATTTCGTCAACATGCCTTCCAGCCGTTACCTTCCAAAAATCTCGCAAGATGCCCTGCAAGCTACGACGCGATAGTGTTGCCGATGCTTTCGGACTCAAATCAGCGATGAGACAGGCTTCATTGTAATCATCAATAATGGCTTGAGGTATGTAAGAAGGAAAGGCTTTGGCCTTCGACGGTGGGATGAGGTTCCAAGACTAAAGAACCTTACCCCTCCTGCCCCGACCCACACCGGGAACAACCTCTAGTTCAGAAAGGAGTACTGTTAGGGTAAATCGCCGACATTTTTCGTTTGGGCAAACTACAAAGAAAGAGTCAAATCGACGGAGGCTTCTGCATTCTCGACCTTGAATTCTGTATAGTCGGAATGTGTGTCATTGGAGCCGATTGTTGCGTTTCGGTCGCAATAGGGGCATGTCCAGTGGTAGGTCATCTGATCGCCTCCTTTTTCCTCGCCCGAATTCCGAGTGAGTAGATGGGACACGAGCGCGGGCAGTGAGTCACTATAGAACTTTTGGGAGTAAATCGGATCGGGTCGTTATACGAGTTGATCAAGCTGGTCACACTGATCGTTCCTGTGAAGTCGGGACGAGATGCCATCTGGGACATAGCTGGAAAAAACGAGTCTCCGAAGGAGAGCATGCCCTTAAGAAATCTAGCCCCGTGAAAGAGCGAATGCAAGTGGTTTCTCCGAGTTGACATTCCTCCCGACAGGCAGATATTCTCGGATCAGGAAGCCTAGAATACAGTGCATTTAGTCTGTTAGTTACTAAGAGGGTGTTTAAAAAGTCCTTGGTGAATCAGAAATAGCTGGACAATCGGTCTCCATTCGATTAAATAAACATGGGAAACCAGATTCTATGAGAGGTATCCCATGACAGAGCGCAAAAGTTATCCGAGTGATTTGACCGACACCCAATGGTCATTACTCGAACCGTTGGTTCCCAAAGCGAAATCAGGAGGTCGTCCTCTCAAGTATGAACGTCGAGAGATCGTTAACGCCATTCTGTATGTCTTGAGGACCGGATCTTCTTGGAGGCAGCTACCGCATGATCTGCCTCCTTGGTTGTTGGTTTACCTTTACTTCCGGGCCTGGCGACACGATGGAATTTGGGACCGCATCCATAATAAGTTACGCGGCGATCTGCGAGTGGCCGAAGGACGCCCCAGACAACCCAGCGCCGCCATCCTGGACAGCCAATCCGTGAAAACCACGGAAAAAGGGGGCTCCACGGATACGACGCCGGCAAGAAAATCAATGGGCGCAAGCGACATATCCTGGTCGATACCCTGGGATTGTTGATGGCGGTAGTGGTTCATGCGGCCAATATCCAGGATCGGGATGGTGCTAAACTGGTCTTGCAGAGATTGCGTTGTCAATGCTTTCGTCTGGTCCTGATTTGGGCTGACGGCGGTTATGTGGGCCAATTGGTCGATTGGCTTTGGTCCTTGCGCCGTCGCTCCAAGATTCTCCTGGAAATTGTCAAGCGTTGCGATGATGTCAAAAAGTTCAAGGTCTTACCCCATCGTTGGATTGTGGAACGGACCTTTGCCTGGTTAGGAA
>JBGOTQ010000193.1:0-13800 GCA_041476565.1 Terriglobia bacterium
CGTAAAGGTTGTTGGGATTTACGAAGTCAATCGCCAAAGCATAAATTTTAAAATTACTCAATCCTGTGCTGGCAGCGGACCAACTAGTGCCCCCATCCGTGCTTTTGAAAACCCCTTGGGAGAGCCCACCTGCATAAACGTTACTGGGATTGACTGGATCCACTGCCAGAGCTCGGATGTTTGAATCAGTCAGGCCTAGATTGCTGGGGCTCCAGTGAACGCCCTTATCGGTACTTTTGAAGACCCCATCTCCGCTGGTCCCAACAAAAAGGTTGCGAGGATCAAGGGGATCGAAACTCAGCGCGTAAACTACCGAGTTGCTCAATCCGGAGCAGGAGGAACTCCAGGCCGCACCGCCATTTGCGCTACTGAAAAGACAGTCGCCACGTGTGGCTGCATACAGTGTGACGGGTGTTGTTGGGGGCATCGCCAATGCAGAGACTATTAGGTCCACTAGGCCCGTATTGATGAGGCTCCAATCAGCCGCTCCATTGCTGCTTTTGGCCATTCCCTGGCTAACCGCTGCGTAGATAATGCGTGAATCATTGGGATCGACCGCCAACACGCTACAACCTTGTTTACCCAAGCCTTGACTTTGCAATACCCAATTGGCCCCTCCGTCGGTGCTCTTGAAGACGCCTGCAGGGGTCCCTGCGTAGATCGTGTTGGCAACAGAGAAGTCCACAGCCAAAGTGCTTGCATTTCGATTACTCAGCCCGTGGTTCACTTGGTTCCAGTTATCTCCCCCGTCGGTACTCTTGTATATTCCCCCCCCACCAGTTCCAGCATAAATAATATTACTGTTGGTTGGATCGACAACCAGAGCATTCCTGGAGATGGCGTGCAGGCCCGATTTTGCAGGAGTCCAATTCGTTCCTGCATCTGTGCTCCGATATACCGAACCTGCCGAGGTCACTGCATATAGAACTCTCGAGTCTGACGGGGCAATCGCCAGTCCCCACACGTCTTTATTACGAACAGGGTCCAGGGGCTGCCAGTTATCCCCCCCCTTTGTGGTTTTAAACACCCCACAAGTCGTCGCGGCATAAAGGGTGTTTGGATTGGAACCATCGAGGGCCAACGTGTTTACGTTAAGGACAGGGCAATCCACTCCTATGTTTGAGACTTTCCAGGAGTCTCCACCGTCAAGGCTCTTAAAGATCCCCCCATCGAAAGCCCCGACAAACACTATGTCGGAATCGGCAGGATCAACTAACACAGCAGTGACATTCTGGACCATCTGATTTGTATTGACCCAGCTTTGCCCACCATCCAGGCTCTTCTGAACTCCACCGTAAGCCGTACCTACATAGAGTACATTGTGGCGGGTGCGACTGATGCCAATAGCAGAGATGTGTGAAACTTCCGGACCGACTTTGCTCCAGGCATTTGTCTCCGCGTGAAGATCTGCAATCGTCACCAGGAAAGGAGAGGTTAAAAATACTAGCCTGATTAGATACAAGGTGAACGACGAAACTGAAAAAAATGGCGGTTTGTTGCAGCTTTTCATGGATCTCATGATCCCCCCTCATAAGGACATAATCCACAATTCAAGCAAACGGCTGAAAAGCCCCAATGAATGGCTATTCGATGAATTGACAAAAGCAGTGTGATCTGCTTGACGGGTAGAAACGAAACCATTCCCGATGAATATGATCACCCAATCGACGCTGAACTATTTGCAGCTCGGGTCATCGGGTTGCTTTGTCTTCGGGCGCGGAATTACCACAAACAGGCAGGCGCAACAACGAGCGTCTATAACGGCATAGATATTATCGAATTGGGGCAAAAAATCAAGGGACATTGTTGGCGGCCAAGGGTCCAGAAGTTTTACCCTTTCCCCTGGAGGACCACTCGCGGATGAAGGCGAAGTTCCATGGCTCTTTGGGGGGGGATACTGCTGCTCTCCGTTTGGACTTCCGCCAGACCGAGCAAGTCCCTTCCCTCCGAAAAAATCCGTACAAGGTCCCCCTTCTCGCCCCCCAAGACTATTGACTCAACCACCAGGTCACGACCGTGGGCAAAGGCTCTGGCTGTGTCAGCTCCAACGGTCAATTCCGGAAGCTCGGTCAGAACCTGACTTATTGGGATCATCCGCTCCGTGAGCACGTCTTGCCCCTGGGACTGGAGTGTCTCCAAACCAACCGCCCGGTCCAGGGCAAACTCCCCCGACGCGAGTCGTCTCAAGCTGGCCAAGTAAGCCCCACACTCTAATCTCTTACCGATATCATGGGCGACCGACCGGACATATGTTCCGGCAGAACAATGTATCTCCAAATGGATCAGTTCGGCCGAAAGTTTTTGAAGCAGCAGTTTGCGGATCCAGACTTTTTGCGCCTCCAGTTCGGGAGCCTTTCCCTGCCTGGCCAACTGATAAGCTCGAACCCCCCGGATTTTCTTGGCAGAAAATGGCGGGGGTACCTGCCAATGTTCTCCCAGCATTTCTACGCTGATCTTTTCAAGCTGCGGCTGGCTAAAACGGGGAGTTACCCAAATCGAGGTTGGTTCCCCCTCCCGATCAAAAGTACTTGTCGAATGGCCGAGCTGAATGGCGCCAAGGTAGACCTTCGTCCCTTCTTTGAGGAACTGGATCAAGCGGGTTGCCTTTCCAAGGGCCAGGGGCAGAACCCCCGTGGCCATGGGATCTAACGTCCCCAAATGACCAACGCGATGGAGCTTTACCAGCCGCCTAACGCAAACCACCACATCGTGAGAGGTTAGCCCTTCTGGCTTGTCAATGACCAGGAATCCACAAACTGGGCTATTCATGAAGGACTAATACCTAAGGATGCCGACGAGGGGTTAATTTTTTTCGTCTTCCGGGCTGTGGTCAGCCGGCTGTTTGACCTGCTGGAGGAGTTCCTCGATGCGGGCACCGTACTCGATTGATGAGTCATAAACAAAGGTCAGCTCTGGAGTGTTCTTCAAGCGCAACTCAAAGCCAATCTGATGGCGGATATGTGCAGCCGCACTGTTCAGCCCCTGCAAACTCCTTCGACGATCTTCCTCATTGCCCAGCACACTGACGAAGACCCGGGCCTGCTTCAAGTCCGGACTCATCTTGACACCGGTCACCGTCGTCAGCCCGATACGGGGGTCTCGCAACCCACGGATGATGAGGGTACTGATCCGCAATCGAATCATTTCCCCCACTCGTTCAGACCGCCTGTCTTGCCGTTTCATAAGTATTCAATCTGATAGTTTGCCAGATTCCTCTCCAGAATTTCCTCGGAAGCCCGCAAGACCGAATTGAGCGTTTGCTCGAGAATCCTGGGATCGGAAGCAACGGAAACCACGCCTAGAGTTGATCGTTGCCAGAGGTCCTGGTGTTCACACTCAGCCACCGAGACATTAAACTTGCGCAAGCGGTCTTTGAGGCTCCGCACCACCATCCGTTTGTCTTTCAGAGACTGAGAGTCGGAGATGAAAATCTCGAGAGTAAGAAGACCGATATTCATCGGTGTCAGGGTGCCGGCCACAGGCCACGCCGGGGTCATCTAGCCTTGCTTGGCAAGCCGGATCGCCTTCATCCAGGGGCATGCAGGTGTCAGACCAACTGAGCTTCCACCTTTTCCATGACAAAGGCTTCAATCACGTCGTTGTTCTTGATGTCGTTGAAATTCTCCAGCCCAATGCCGCATTCAAATCCGGAGCGTACTTCCGATGCATCGTCCTTGAAACGTTTGAGCGAAGCAATTCGTCCTTCGTAGACGACCACGTTATCGCGGAGTAACCGAACCTGGGAATTGCGGGCCACTTTCCCGTCTGACACGTAACAGCCCCCGACTGTGCCAGCCTTGGGGACCTTGAAGGTGGTACGGACTTGAGCAGTACCTTGGTAGGCTTCCTTGTAAGTCTGCTCTAACATTCCAAGCATGGCACTCTTGATCTCATTAGTCACGTTGTAAATGACAGTGTGAAGCCGAATATCGACCCCCTCCTGCTCAGCCAGTTCTGAAGCCTTCCGTTCCGGGCGGACATTGAAGCCAACAATGATCGCGTTGGAGGTTGAAGCCAACAAGACATCCCACTCGGTGATAGCACCGGTGGCTTTGTGGATAATTTTGATTTTGACCTTTTCGGTGCTCAGCTTCGTCAAGGTCTCAGCTAGAACTTCCACGGAGCCCTGCACATCAGCTTTCAGAATAATAGGCAGTTCTTTGACTGCCCCTGCCTTCATTTGTTCGTGCAAGTGCTCCAGGGTAAGCCGGGAACTCTTAGCGAGCTGGCTCTCCCGCAACTTCAGTTGACGCAGGCTGCCAATTTGTTTGATTTTCGATACGTCGGTCATAACTTGGAAGGAATCGCCGGCCTGCGGGACACCGGAGAGACCAAGAACCTCGACGGGAGAAGAGGGTCCTGCCGTTTTCACCGGCTGCCCCCGGTAGTCCAGCATGGCACGCACTTTTCCGGTCACGGCACCGACAATGAACAAATTGCCAACCTCCAGCGTCCCGTTTTGAACCAGGACTGTTGCAACCGGACCACGGCCTCTGTCCAGCTTGGCTTCGAGGATAGCGCCCATGGCTGCACGACGTGGATTAGCTCTTAGCCTCTGCATGTCAGAAACCAGCAGGATCATTTCCAGCAACAAATCCAGGTTAATTTTCTGCTTGGCTGACACCTCTACCGTAACGGTGTCGCCGCCCCAATCCTCAGGGGTCAGGTTATTCTCCGACAGAGATTTTTTCACCCGGTCCACCTGAGCGTTGGGCTTATCAATCTTGTTGATGGCCACCACGATGGGCACCTTAGCAGCCCGGGCATGCGCAATGGCTTCCAATGTTTGGGGCATCACGCCGTCGTCGGCCGCTACTACCAGTACGACCACGTCAGTTACCTTGGCGCCACGGGCCCGCATCAACGTGAAAGCTTCATGGCCTGGCGTGTCTAAGAACGTGATCAGCCGGTTGTTCTTAACCACCTGGTAGGCACCAATGTGCTGAGTGATTCCGCCGGCTTCCTGAGAGGTGACGTTGCTTTCGCGGATGGCGTCCAGCAGCGAAGTCTTGCCATGGTCAACGTGTCCCATGATAGTCACCACCGGCGGTCGCGGAACCATGTTCTCAGGTTTTTCTTCTGCTATGGCTTCGTATTCGGCCACTTCTTCGTAGGTGGCAATCTCTGCTTCGGCTCCAAAATCCCGGCAGATGTCTTTAGCCAGGGTTTCATCCAAAGTCTGATTCAGAGTAGCAAAAAGGCCTTTGTCCAAAAGACGCTTAATCACGTCTTTCGATTTCATCTCCAGCTTCTCCGAGAGCTCTTTGACCGTGACACCCTCGCTCAAGGTAACTTTCCGGGTGACAGGCAATGGTTCGAAGGCCGCGGGTTTAACCACTACGGGGGCCACCCTGCGTTCTATGCGGCCTTCTTCGGGGTAGTGCCTATACCCGGGTCTGGGTCTGACCTGCGGGCGATGCTCCCGGGGCGGAACGACCTGAGATTTTGCCGGTGCAGGCGGAAAACCCGTGCCCTGGGCAAATCGTCCGGGCGGCCCAACTGGACGGGACCTTTCTCCCGGCCTTGGGGGCAGGGACATAGGCCGGGGTTTGATTTCACCAAACTTCGAACTGATATGCTGCCGGATGGTCTGAGTCGGTTGAGCTGAGCCCACCATGGTTGGTTTCTTGGGGCGGGTTGACGGGTGACCCGAAATCCCCGCTGGTGGTACGCCACCTCTCAATGTTCCTGCGGGCCCGGCCGGGACCGATGCTTGAAAAGGTGGAACCCTGGATGGTTGGCCACCAGGAGAAAACGGGGTAGTCCTCCCCGCGAGGGGAGTGAACGGCGGTCGAGAAGCCGGCAGGGGTGGAGGCGCCATAGGCGCGGGTGGAATCACGGTCGCTTCTTTGGGCTTTTCGGCAACTTTCTCGGCCGGTCTGACGGTCGTGACCACAGGAGGAACGGTTGGAGCTGCCGCGACTGGGGGAGCCACTGCCGGCATGGGTGCTTCTTCCACCCTCTCTTTCTTGATCTCTTCCCTTTCGACTTCCTCTTTCGGAGGAGCAGCCTCGACTTTCGGCGGCACCAATTCCACCTCAGGCTTTACAGGAACTTCAACTACTACTTCCTGGGGCTTTTCTACTGCAACCGTGGCTTTGGCTTCAGCTTCAGCCTTGGCAGCCTTCTTGGCCTTAGTTTTCCGGGTGGAAAAATGCTCCTTGATTTCTTGGATTCGTTCAGCATCGACGTAACTGGCTGCCGTAACACCCTCCACACCGATGCTCTTCAGGTAAGCAATGATGTCCTGAGCTTCCCGTTTGATCTCTTCTGCGAGTTTAAAAAGCCTCTTTTTTTCTGCCTTTTCTACCACGAACCCTCCGCGCAACCAGTCTCAGCACCTGCTGAAATCAGTCGATTTAACTCTTTACTTATTTTTTATATCATTTTGAGACTCCGTTTGCATTTGAGGATCTGAATCAGGGCCTTCTGAAGCGGTGACACTCTCAACCGCGGAAGGTTCTGATTTTTGAACCACACTAGAGCCAGTTGCCTCGGCAACCTCAGGGGTTGACCCTTCCGCAGCCTCGGCCTCAGTGACTTCTGAAAACTGCATGTAGTAGTCTTTGACAGAGGCAATAATCTTTTCGGCGATCTTGGGACCAATCCCCTTAATCTGAGTAAGATCTCCGATGGGGGTATCCGCCAATTCCTCAACGCAACTGATGCCACTGTCCGAGAGTTTTGTAATGACACTCGGTGTTAAGCCCGGTAATTCTGATAATGGAGTCCTGGCGGCCATTTGCGCCATTTGATGTTCAACTTCAGCGCGTTTTTCTTCGTCACTTTTGATGTCGATCTTCCATCCCGACAGTTTGCAGGCCAGCCGAACATTCTGCCCTTTCTTCCCAATGGCCAAAGAAAGTTGGTCTGTTTCGACAATCACTTCTACAATTCTGTCCACCGGGTCGATGACGTTGGCGCGCCCAATCTTGGCAGGACTCAGGGCATTCATCACAAAGGTTAGAGGATCTTCTGAATAGGGGATAATATCGATCTTTTCACCATGCAATTCCCGAATAATGGCCTGAACTCTTGAACCCTTCATTCCCACACATGCTCCAACCGGATCGACGTCTTTGTCCTTAGAGGAAACGGCAATTTTAGACCGCTCGCCGGTATCCCGTGCGGCCGCCCTAATAACCACCGTTCCATCGTAAATCTCGGGGACCTCCATCTCAAACAATTTCATCAGCAGGGCCGGGTCCGTCCTGGAAAGGATGACTTGAGGTCCTTTGGTGGTCTTCTCAACTCTCAAAATCACGAGCCGGGTGCGATCTCCCGCACCAAAACTCTCCAGCCGCGACTGTTCCCGTCGAGGAACCCTTCCTTCCGTGGTCCCGAGATCGACAATCACGTCGCCCCCCTCAGTGCGTTTGACGATGCAGGTCACCACCTCCCCGATTCTCTGGCTATAGGCAGCGTGGATACTGTCTCTTTCAGCCTCGCGTACCTTTTGCAGGATCACCTGCTTGGCTGTTTGCGCCGCAATCCTCCCCAAGACATCCGTAGGTTTCTGGATCTTGATTTCCCCGTTCAGTTCCGCTGCTGGATCAATCTTCAGGGCTTGTTCGAGAGAGATCTCACGGACCGGACTGGTCACGGCTTCAACCACCTTCTTGACAGCATAGACCTCCACTTGGCCAGTGTCTTGGTTGAAATGGGAGCGGAGATCCTCACTTGACTTGTAGAACTTCCGGGTTGCCACCAACACCGCGTCTTCCACAGCACCGACCACGATTTGGGGGTCAATCCCCTTCTCTTTGCTCAATTGATCGATTTGCTGATAAAGAAGGCTCGTCATGGGTGAAACTCCTGAAGATTAGCTAAAAGTCAAAATCAAGGTTCGATTTGGTGATACTCTGCAAAGGTATCCGGACGGATTGCGGTCCTTCCAGTTCGACAACAACCTGGTCGCCCTCCACCCCGCGGAGTGTTCCGCGGAAATTTCTTTTTCCCTGAATCTGATCCCGGGTTTGAATTCTCACCAGGCGCCCCACGTATCGCTGATAGTCAGACTCTTTGGTTAGCTTGCGGGTCAGACCAGGAGAGGACACTTCCAAGATATAACTTCCAAGAATTAGATTTTCGATATCTAACAGACTCCCCACTTGGTCGCTGATCAACTCGCAATCTTGATGGGTCACGCCTGTCGGCTTATCGATATAGATCCGCAAAATCGTCCGATTCGGCCCCCCTTTAAGCTCCACGTCAACCAGCTCCATCCCTTCCGAATACACAACTCGTTCGATGATTCCTCTTATTCTGCCCAGATCCAACAACTCGAATTTCCTTATGGGGGGAATGAAGCCTGCGATCAGAACAATAAAAAAGTGGGCTTTCGCCCACTCTTAAAGGGTCATTATATACGTACCCTACTTCAAAATCAACCGAATTGATGTTGAGATAACAATGGGTCAATTAAACGGGGAATTCTGGGCTGAGCGAGTGACCGCCGTCACCCCACGAAGCCACAAACAACGTTGCAAACGTGGCCTCGCAGGGTGACGGCGGTCACCCGCTCGGCCCTCCACTTGTAACTGACCCACTACTTGAGATAATCTTCGGAATCGGAGAAGATTGATAAACTGTGGAATAATAATTGGGTGGGATTCAACCCAAAACAGAAACGAACCGAGCGCTACTGTTTGAAGTTCCACGGTACCTCGACCGTTTTTTCAGTTGTAAAAGCTTCCGTATGTAGGAACCCTTGGACTTGCCTTCAACGAATCAACGCCTGACTCAGAATCGCCACTTCTCGAAATTTCTCTCCTTCTGGCAGATGCCCTGCTTGTGGGCGATGTTGGTCGTGCCTCTATGGTGCGAGTGCGGATCTCCGGCCACACTCGACAAGTACCGAGGTCAGACTGTGAGCAAGGTTGTGTTTCTCTCTGAAGACCCAATTAGTGAAACCAAACTTCGAGCGCTGATCCCGTTGGCTGCAGGGGAGCCCTTGGGAGCAGACACGGTGCGGAGAAGCCTGGAGGTCCTTTATGCCACTCGCTTGTTTGAGTACATAGAAGTCCTGGCTGAACCTGGACCTGCCGGACTGATCATTACTTTTCAAGTTCGCCCTAATTACTTTTTTGCAGACTTCCGTGTCGGTGGGCAACCCGTGTTACGATCCCCGCTGCGAGGTCTTTCGCAACTCCCTTTAGGTGAAGTTTATTCCAGAAAAACTGTGGCAGACATCCTGCTCAAGGTCCAGGAGAGCCTTAAGAACTTGGGGTATTTCCGGGCTGAGATCACACCAAATATCCAATTTGTGTCCAAGACCCGGCTAGTCTATGTCGAGTTCCTCATCCAGCCCGGCGCCCGAGCAGTCGTTGGTGACCTCAAAGTGAGCGGCAACCCGGTGCTGGAGTCGCAAGAGATAACGGGGAAAATGAAGAGCAAACCCGGGAAACTCTACGATTATGCAGTTCTCAGAAAGGACTTCGAGAGGATTCGCCGGCTGTACTCCGACCGGGGATTTCTGAATGTCTCCGTCCGCCTTCAAGATTTGAACTATTCGGCTGAACAGAATTCCGTCAGCCTGAATCTTTCTGTCGATGCGAGTTCTTACGTTTACATCCAACTGAAGGGGGCCAAGATTCCCAAAAAGAAACTGCGGGACCTTGTGCCTATTTATGAAGAAGGATCCATTGACAATGATTTAATCGAGGAAGGCAAAAAGAATATCGAAGACTATTTTCAACAGCGCGGGCACTTTGATGTTGCTGTGGACTCTGAACTTATCGAGGTACCAGAACAAAGAGCTTATCAAATCAATTACACGATCAAACGGGGAGAAAGACAAAAAATTGTCTCGGTTGCTTTCCCAGGGGCCAAGGAGTTCACGGCGAAAGAACTCCTATCCGAACTGAAAACAAAGGCGGGCAATCTCATCAGGCGGGGACAGTTCAGCCGCGACCTGCTTCAAGAAGACGCTGACACTATCAAAGACCGCTACCTTCGCAGGGGGTACGAGCACGTGGAGGTAGCTCCGGACCACCGTCGAGTAGGAAAGAGCGGGAGCCTTGCTGTGAGTTTCAGAATCCAAGAGGGTCCCCAAACGGCGGTGGGCGAAGTAAAGACCGAGGGAATTGAGCAAGTCGCCGCCACAGAAATCCTGAAAGGACTCAACCTGGCCCCCGGAAGGCCCTTTTCTCAAGCTCTGTTGGAAGAAGACAAGCGGTTGATCGTTTCCAGGTACTCAGACCGGGGATTCAACGAAGCCAAAGTCGATACCGAGGTGGGACGGCCAGCCCCGAATCAGGTGAATTTGACCTTTCGAGTCGTCGAAGATACTAAGGTCAATGTTTCTGATCTTTACGTGGCAGGAAACCAGCGAACGAACCGAAAGGTGATCACTCGAAACATTACTTTCCATGAAGGCTATCCTCTGAGCCAAGACAGCCTTTTAATCAGCCAACAGAAACTCTACGGTCTGGGGATTTTTGGCAAGGTGGATATCCTTCCCCTCAATGTAAGCCCCGTGGATTCAGCCAAACCGGTTCTAATCCACGTCGAAGAGGCCAGCCCGTTGGTGCTGGGTTACGGATTTGGTTACCAAAGCTGGGAGAAGTTTAGAGGGACTTTTGGCATCTCTCACAACAACCTGTTCGGGTTGGCACGTGCTTTGAGTTTCCAAACCCGGGTCAGTTTCCAAGAACAGCGTGCGGAAATCACCTATAAGGAACCTCGGCTCTTCAACCGGGATCTTGATTCTTTTCTCGTTCTTTATATCGATAATATAAAGCGGGTGAGCTTTAGCACTTTCCGGAGGAATGCATCAGTCCAAGTGTTGAAGAAAGTCCACCAACGGGACAGTTATTTCTTTCGGTACAATTTCGAAACGGTGGACCTCTCTGACGTCCTGGTAAACCCACAGGCAGTAGGTTTTCCGGGTCAGAATCTGGGAACCCTCCAACTCTCTTCCCTGTCGACTGCCTGGCTTAGAGACACGCGAGACGATCCTTTTGATCCGAAATCGGGGTACTTTAATACGGCCAATCTGACCGTGACCGCCAAGCCCATCGGTTCAGAGACGAATTTCGTCTCCTTTTACGGCCAGAGTCAAACCAGCCGGAAGATCGGTGCGGCTGGATCGGTCCTGGTGGCCTCTCTGCGAGTTGGCTTGACCCAGCCGTTCGGGAGCACGCCGGAGGTTCCCATCAGCGAACGGTTCTTTGCAGGAGGGTCGACCACGTTAAGAGGATATCCTCAAGACAAGGCTGGACCTTTAGATCCTAAGGCAGTTGATCCGAGTACGGGCGAACCGCTTCCGCTTGGAGGCAATGCAATGATCATTTTGAACCTCGAAACGAGAATTCCCGTCACCGGGAATGTAAGCGTTGCCCCGTTTTATGACACGGGGAATGTGTTTGCGAGAATTAGCTCAATTCGGCTATCTTCGTTTACCCATAATCTCGGATTTGGGATTCGATACAAGACACCTTTCGGGCCAATCCGGCTTGATTTTGGATTCAATTTGGAAAGGCCCCCGGGAATTCCATCTCACCAGATCTTTTTTACAGTTGGAAACCCGTTTTGAGGCCGCGTAAGGAAATGAGGAAACAGATTCTCGAGGCCTTGCTAGTCTTTCTGCTTGCCCCTTCAGCCGGCCGCTCTGCCGGACCCGAGGTGATTGACCGGATTGTAGCCGTTGTCAATCGGCAAATCATCACTCTGGGTGACGCGGAAGAGGAGAAGAAGTACTTGCAATTGGGCGTTTCTACCGAGGTTATAGATCGGAACGGAGGGGCGGGGCAGCGAATGGGTGATTTTGAAATCGTCCGGAGGTTAATACAGCAAACTCTCATCAGAGAAGAGGTGCAAACTTTCGCGGGCAATAATGCGACTCCTGAAGAGGTCCAAGAACAACTCCGTTTACTCGAGGAGAGATCAGGGGGAAAGGAGTCGTTTGAAGAGGTAATCGAGCAACGCCACATCAGGATAGAAACCCTGAAAGCCCGCCTCGAGTGGCAGATTCAGGTATTAAAATTCCTGCAGAATCGATTCAGGCAGTTTGTGGTTATCCTCCCCAAGGAGATCGAGGAGTATTACCGGAACTCACTCTTGCCGGAACTCGTCAGAAAGGGGATCGCGGAAGTGCCACCCATGATTGAGGTAGAAGGGCAAATCCGTGATCTTTTGATTGAAGATAAGGTTAACGCTCAAATTGATGGGTGGTTATCTTCTTTAACACGATCAGCTGATATCGAAATATTTAATTAATCAATGAAGATAAAGAAGTCCAGGTTAATTGTTGCCGCTTTGACACTCTTGACTATCATATTGATTGGCAGCGCCCTGGTTCTCTTAAACCGAGCCACCCTCACGGACAAGGCCAGGAACTACCTGATTGCTCACATCGATCAAGCTACAGGCGGGAGAACCACTATAGGCTCTTTACAGCTGAAGCTTCTCCCCTTTCAAATTATAGTCCGGGACTTTCGGCTACAGGGGACAGAACCCGATTCGGGGCCGCCTCTGGTTGCGATCAAGGAGGCACGAATCAGTCCTCGGTTAAGAACGCTTTTCAAGGAACTTCGCTTCAGAGTGGTGGAACTCGACCAGCCAGTCGTCAATATTCGGGTGGACTCTGATGGTCGGAGTAACTTGCCGCGGCCCGCTCTGCGGCTGGAGGAACTTGACCTCTTCAACCTAGGCATTGACAGATTGAGGATCTTCGGAGGCGCTTTGTCGTTTGAGCAGAAACACTTCAACTTGGAAGCCGAATTCTCCGCCTTCCGGTTGCTGCTCCGCCATGAGTTCTTCCGCGAGGCGTACCAGGTGACGTTGTCCTACGATCAAGGTTCATTTCGATACGGTCGCTGGAGAGAACAACATCGGTTGGGCCTCTCGGCTGTCTTGTTGAAAGATGAGGTCCGAATCGAAAAACTGGTCCTTTCTGTCAATCAGTCGACCCTCGAAGCCCGGGGCGGGTTCAAGCATCTCGGGATACCCGAAGGACAGTTCGATTTCGGCGGGGTAATTTCCCTCAATCTGGTTAGGCAATTCTATCCAGAGATACGAAATTTGCAGGGGAATATCGGACTTTCCGGAAAACTTGTGGCAGGAAGGGATGGTTGGAGCACCTCCGGACAGCTGGAAGGGAAGCAGCTCTCTTTTGACACTGTCAGAATCGGTCAAGGAACATGTCGGTTTCTCGTGGACGCGGATCAACTTCGGTTTGATGAGATACGCATTGCCGGGTTGCGCGGTTCTGCTGAGGGGGGCATGAGAGTGGACGCCCCGTTCCGCCACCCGATGTTTCGGGCTGAGTTCACCTTTAAGCATGTGGGATTCTACGACCTTGCCCTTGTTGTCCGACTGGAAAGGCTCCGGTTTGCCTCTTTCCTGGACGGAACCGTGGCAGCCAATTGGGAATGGGATTGGAAGAACTTCACAGGAAACGGACGACTCAAGATTTCAAAAGACGAAAGCGCAATCCAATCAGGTCGTGCCGGAGCCAAAGTGCTACCGTTGGAAGGCGAGTTGAATTTTGCCGTGGCTCGCTGGAGCTCATCGTTTCAAGATAGCTTCCTGCAAATGGGAAACACCCGTGTGTCGATTTCAGGAATTCTCTCTCCGGATCGAACATCCAATCTCCATGTGGAGCTTCATTGCCCCGATCTGTCGCAACCGGCAATCTACTTCCCTGAATTGGACGACCTTCAAGGCTCATTCGATTTCTCCGGTTCAGTCATGGGGACTCTGAAGCAACCCGAGTTTCAGGGGAGGGTCATCGCTGACAAGTTCTCAGTCCAAAAGGTGTGGCTGGATCATCTTGAGGGGTAGGTAAGAACCAAATCC
>JBGOTQ010000194.1:0-13758 GCA_041476565.1 Terriglobia bacterium
AATACGCGCTCTTGAGTCAGTTTGTTTCCACCGATCTTCAGATCCAGGTATAGAGCGAATCGATTGGGGCTTCGATACATGAATCGAGGCCCTAACAGGTAGGTCAATGAATCGCCGCTGAGATTCGCACCCGGCTCCCACATTTTGCATCCACTGATGTCGATCACAGCACCCCACCAGCGATTCATGAAAAAAGTCCCGGTCGCGCCACCCCCATTACAGCTTCCCGAACTCGAACCACTTTGAGAATGGTGGAAGTAGTCGTAATGAACTGCCAAATCGAAAGCTGGGATTGTGATATTAGGCCCCCTCAAGCCTAACTTGCCAGCCTGACGACCTGGTTGGGCGAGGAAAGTGTCGCCTGCTCCACTCGCTTTCTCCGGGGATGATGCCTTCTTGGACTGGGCCATCTTCCATGTGCAGGGATCGTATTCATCCACTGCGGGCCGGGAGTCCCGGGTCCAGGGCGTGCGAAAGGCCATCAGATTAGCGTAGCTGCGGGCAGGATTCAGCCAGGTACGCACCAGGCGCCGTGCCCAGAGATTGCGGGTGCGGGACTCGACATATTCGACGACGTATTTGTCAAGAACATCTTCGGCCACCATCCATCCCATTCCCACCGATGGAGTAATTACGTGATCCACAAAGCCTTGCTGAGGATAGAGGGCTTGGATGTTACCAATCGTGGCCTCGCTGACCGGCCCGATTTCGAATTGCTCACTGAAGGCCCAGGCCCAGGCTGCCCCACGCAACCGGCTTTTCCAGTACGCCGGGCTCTGTCCAAACTCCACGCACCGATACTTCGGATCATATTCCACCAGCATGAAACCGGAGGAGGCGCCCTGCATTGGATGGCCAATATAGTTCACCATAAACTCATCTCCATCGGACCAGCCGTGGAGGTTGCCCACGGAGTGAACGTAATCCGGCCAAAACGAACCTTTTAGCCCTTCTCTTGTACCGGGCTCGGTTGCTAACCGGTACCCGTGCATGATACCGAGGTAGAGGCTCGAGTGGTAGAAAAGGGACTTCCAATCGATCTCGGGTTCAGGGAGATCAACCTCCTCCATCTGTGCTCGGACAGGAGCGACGGCAACAAGGCACAAGAGGAAGGCCAAGGCAATATGCGCGGAAAGGGGACGGACGCCCCTGGTTCGCGTGGCGCGATCAGCCTGTAGGATTGACCTTGAATCACTATCTAAGATTCTCAAGCCCTCAATCAAACGCGGGGGGCTGGTTCCCATATTTCGTCTCCGTGGCTACGGGCAGATAAACGGTTTTCGGATTTTAAGTCGTATTTTTACTGTCCACAAGTTTAAAGGAAGCGCGCCGAGTGCCAAGTTCTGACGGCCTCTCCTCGTGGTGTCGTTCTCCCCTGCAGCATTGGTCAGCGTTGTCACAAACCAATGCCACTTTTCGCAAGGGCGCGAGCACCTCGATCAACTTAGCACGGCGAATTCCCAGCGTGGGCCTTCCTTACCCCAGATCTTAAATCCTTGTTTTTATTTTAATTCCGAAATGGTTCTGGGCTGTAGGGGGGGGCTGAAAGGACCTGCCTTGCCCGAGATTTCGGAGTGCCTACGGTATACCGGAGTTTGCCCGGTCTCGATTTAACTCGATTTAATAGGTAGTGCGGGGGCAGGCCGGAGCAAGAGCCACACACACGGCCGTGGTCATAATGCTTCGCCCACTGTGGTTCCTGGGCGAATGAGGGCACGGACGTAGCGACCATCCAAATCACGCCCACAACACCAACGATTCGCATATTTTTAGCCTTCCTCGCGGCGGTGAATGAGAAAAGCGGCCGAATTAATTCCTTGCCAAGCCTTAATAGGGACTTTATAAAGTTCATATGAAGACTCTGACGATCACGGACGCCAGGAAAAATCTTAGCCGGTGGTTGGCTGCCGCCTCCCGCGGCGAAGACATCGGGATTGTCTGCGGGGCGGACATCATCGCCCTGCGCAAAGTCACGGTAGAATCCACGGATTACGCGCAGCGCGAATACGGAGCGACGCCCGAAAAGGTCGCAGCCTTGGAAAAGGCCACCGACAGACGCTACCGGAAGCTCAAGCGCTCTGGAGAACTGGTTACCGTCACAACTGAACAGCTGAGGAAGATGATTGGTTAAGGCACTAACCATTGACCAAGCTGTGATACGGCGGCTACGGGAGCTGCCTAAGACCGAAAAGGGTGAGTGCCTGCTGGCGTTGTGTGAGCTGACTGAAATCTTCGGCCAGTCCCACATCCACAGCGGGCTTGTCATCCGTAAGTTAGGGAACAAGCTTTTTGAATGTCGCGGCAGCTTAGCGTTGCGTTTTATCTTCCAGGATCGGCCCACTGATCTTTTTGTCTCATTTTTGGGCAACCACGACGAAATCAACCCATTGCTCAGAAGCGGCAAGTATCGTTGAATCAAGATCGCTCCTTCTCACCGGGAGATGCCAGGGGTGAGCGTTGAGTGCGTCATCGTTGTCTCCATCTGAATTCGATTCGTCTTGTTACTTCACTTGCTCGATTTGGGCGGACTGATCGATCCGCTTCGCGTCGGCGCCGCGCAAAATGCCGTCTCCTTAGCAGCCCAGATCGCCGTAGCCCAGATATTCTAAATGAAAATAAATAAAGTTGGGTTTGTCGACCATAAGTAGATTACTTTTGCTTTCAGTGTTCCCTCGCGTCCTTTGCGCGAGATGGTCTTTCTTCACTATGATCATTTCAAGTCGCCCTGGTTGCGCAGGCGACTCACGGCTCCCGGAACCTCATGCCTGAACCCTGCACGCAATTGCCTGGCACTTTCGCGGATCCGTTCCGCCATGCGAATCTTCTCCGGCCAAGTCAGGGCCTTACGACCCTCCTGCCACTGCGCCTGTCTCTCCAGCATTTCTTGGATATCACTCATTCAGGAACCTATTCTCAAAACGCTGCCATTCTTCCCCCAAGCGGTGCCGCACAGCCAGGCGCCCAATTCCTTCCCGGCTGACACTGCCTGATTCAAGCAGCGCCAGAATACGAGTGAGGTCCTTGGCGCGCCCGACGCTTAGGGCGATCACGGCCAGGTGCTCTGCCCGGACAACGCGGAACGGCACGCCTTCAAAATCGGCCGTCTCAGCCTGCTCCATTGCCTCCTGGGTGAGAGGACTGAACGCGGGCACGAATTGCGCTGGCCACGCACCGACAAGAATGGCCTCGCCCTCCGCCTTCCATCCCCGTGCCGCGCAGAACTCGTAAATGCCACTCAGTACATCAACCCGTTTCGTCGAGGGCAGCGCCACGAGCACATCCGCATCCAGCGTAGCCACCGGTTCCGTGCACCGCATCTGCGCTGCGGCGCCAAAGAGGGCATAATCCTGGATCACGCCCACCTTCTGCATCTCATTGAGCAACTCCGCCAATTCCTTCATGGACTGATTGTACTGAATTCGGCGCCCCGTTGAAAGGGGCTCGTTGGAACGGTCGCGTCCCGGAAACGAAGGGTCATGTTCATGTCTCCCCTCATCCTTGTGAAAGTAAAATTCACTCCGGCACTGCTGTCTTCCCAGAGAGCTGGGTGGGGGTGGGGGCCGCACCGAGAAGCGGGCCTAAGAGTGCAAGACATATCATTATCTCTGGTTGTCTCACGATCACCTCACTAAAATCGGTACGCCACTGAAAGCGAATAAAAGTCGAAGCCATTTGCCACGAAGGTCTTTGCCAGGAAGGCGCCGGAAAGGAAGCGAGTGACCGCCCCCTGTAGAGTGAAATGACGGGTAGCCTGCCACACGGGTACGATACCAGGGTTACTCCCCACTTAATGCCCCTGGCCGACACTCGGCGGGATCAGGAGCCTCAGGTCGGTGCTATAGACACCATCCTGAAGAGATGTCCGCCAGTAACTGGGACAATCGAAAATGAGAACGATGTTGCTCCGCGGAATGAAAGTCAGCGCCGGCGACAGATCGATGAGATTTGTCGGGCCGAACAACCCGACGGCCCCGGCATAGCTGTTACCTGGAAAAAGCGGATTAAAAGACTGAAGTTTAGGATCTTTCGGATCCTTATCGCCAGAGGCAAAATCGGCCTCGATGCTGAAGCGTGGCTTCCAGTGTGTCTTCGCAACCCGATAGCCGGTTTTGGTCGAGAAAGCCCAAGCCTGGACAGGCGCACCGGAGAATTGCCCCCACTGAACAATTGCGTCATAGTTGAGATCGATTCGCGCCCCAATGCCTGACCATTTCACCCCTGCAGTTTGCCGCTGGTCACGGCCAATACCCTGTGCGTATTGGGAGTGACCCGATCGAGGCCCAGATAATAGACGCCGAATTCACTCTGCTTGAACCAGAGGCTCTTCCGGCTGGCGGCAAAGCCCCAGAAGGTCTGCTCATGGTCGGCCCGATCGTCGAAAACTCCCTTGGACAGGTTGACCAGTTTGGCAATCGTCCCATACAGGCGCCAGGAATGGCTTCGGTACCCCAAGACGGCTCCGTCGAAGCTGCGCTTAACGTTCAGCCCCGGACTCGCCGAAATCAGCCGACTGGTGCCAATCGTCAGTTCCTGCCGGCCTACCTTTAAGCTGAGCCCTCGGTCCCCAGACAACCTCTCTCTCCATTCAAAGAAGGCCTGATGCAAGTCCAAAGAGTCCCGGTCTGTAGGACGAGGCGAGGTCAGCTTTCCATTGATCAGGCCGCTCTGCAACTCACTGTAAAAGCGGAACCGCCGGTTCAGGTGCAGGTCGGCGCCGAACAGGTAACGTTGAAGGAGATAGTTGCCCCCCGTGGAGGGAGCTCCGCCCACGCCACGAATGTGAAATCCCTCAGGCCTGAATCGAATTTCGCCGCTGAGAAGCCACAGCACTGTGTGTGTTCGATCCGCCCTTCGGCTATCTTTTGTCCATTGACGAAGAGCGTGCCTTTGCCGCCTTTGCCGATTCCCCCGCCATCGTAGGCGAACTCATAGCGCAGGGTGGTCTTCCCGGTTGGCAAAACCTGGGAACCAGCAACCTTTGTATGCCTGCAGACCGAGGAAGTTGTAGGTGTAAACCGGTTTGCCACCCTTCATGTAGAGACTCCAGCCACCGAAGCGGTCCGCCTGTGCGATGATGACAACGTTGGCGCCGCCCTGGGGGATCTCGAGCTTGGCAGTGATGGTGTGCGAGCGGTTCTTCGTGTTGAGGAACACGTTCTCCGTCATCCCGACCATACCCTCATAGACCGTCAGCGACGTTCGGTCTCCCATCACGTCGGGACGGCCGGCAAGGGCAGGGTTGACGCGCTCGATGCCGCGATCGTCGATGGGCAACGCATGGTTCTTGGTGGCCAGATCGTTTGCCAGGCTGAAGTCGGCGCGCGTGTCGTAGAGTTCCCACTTGTCATTCAGAAGCGCCGCACGGGGCTTAGGCTCCCAGGGCGCCCTGTTGACCGTTCCAGCCAGCCGTCATGGTAGATGCCGCGATTACCGAAGATCTCGAAGTACTGGGTGGTGTATTTATCCTTCGCTTTGGCATCATCAAACGTATAGACCATGCTCGTGCCCTGGATGGGTGTCTGGGGCGTCCCATTCACCGACTTTGGCTCAGGCAGGCCGTTTATGCCGGCCTCGGCGCTTGCGCCGTTGTCGCCGACGATGTAGAAGACCAGCGTATTGTCCAGCTGCCCCATGTCATTGATGGCCTGAATCAAGCGCCCAATGTCAAAATCCGTGTACTCCCCGAACCCCGCGAAGACCTCCATCTGCCGGACAAAGAGTCTCTTCTCGTCGGCCGAGAGGGTGTCCCAGTTTTTGATGGCCTCCGGCTACGAGGTGGATTTCATTCTGGGCGATCACACGGCTGTAGAAGTCAAGGCAAAGAAGAACGTCTCTGAAGCGGACCTCCGTTCGCTGCGGGCGCTGGCCGAGGAGAAGAAGCTGAAGAGGTACCTCTGTGTCAGTCTGGAGCCCCGTGCGCGAACCATCCGTGGCGTGACAGTCCTTCCGATGGCTGAATTCCTGCGGGCGCTGTGGAGTGGTGAGTACAACTAAGCAAGGTCCGGGCGCCGCAGCGTCTCCATAGCCTTGGAGACGGGACGCCCCCGTCCCGCTTTCGGCGACACACTTAGGCTCGGGCACTGCCGGATTGGCGGCATCGACAATGTGGCCGAAGAACTTTGACTTGTTAAGCGCCAACTATGGAATTCATTTGACCGGATCCGTATAAAGGAAGTAAGTTAGCATGGATTAGGCCCAATGACAATCGGTCTGGAAGCGCTGCTGCTCTAATGAGGGATCGTGGCCGAGGTGATATGCCACCAGGTTCCCTGAAATCGGTTGCAATCAAGTCCCCCAAGAACTTGACCTCAACCCTTCAAAACGAGTGTAGTCAGCCAACCTGAGGGACCTCTGTATAAGGATACAAGTTCAACATTATGGCGCGAAATCCCTAGCGGGGACTCTATCATCATTTATAAGGCCAATCTCTGAAAGGAGTAGAACATGAAACGTGTTATGCCAGCAGGATTGCTTCTGGCAGCGCTCTGGTTCTCAGCAGGGGCCGCCGCAGCCCAATCACAGCAGGGCGCACCCCAATCCGGCGTTATCAGCAAGTCCACCAAGGCGGTTGGATACCGGGTGGGGGGCGGCTCGACCAAGGTCGATCTGAAGGGCACAAACTTGATGCCGCAAGGCAATGGGGAAGCAAAGGTCGAGGCCCAAAAGGGGATCACTAACGTTGAAGTGGAAGTTAAAGGTTTGGCGCAACCCTCTAAACTGGGGACGGAATTTCTGACCTATGTCCTGTGGGCGGTCTCTCCGGATGGACGCACCGGTAATATTGGGGAGCTTCAAACGAACAAGGATGGAGAGGGCAAGCTGGAAACCACCACGCAATTGCAGACGTTCTCGTTGCTTGTCACCGCCGAGCCGTACTTTGCAGTCCGTCAGCCCAGCGAGATGGTGGTGCTGGAGAATGAGATCCGGAAGGGGACGAAGGGGAAGATTTTCGAGGTCAACGACTACAAGCTGATGAGGCGGGGGCAATACGAGAAGATGGGGAACCCGTTGGCGCTGTCGCTGGATCTGAAGAATGTGCCGCTGGAAATGTACGAAGCGCGCAACGCGGTGGACATCGCCAAATCGCGCAAG
Organism: Terriglobia bacterium; assembly: GCA_041476565.1. Lineage (GTDB taxonomy): Bacteria > Acidobacteriota > Terriglobia > Versatilivoradales > Versatilivoraceae > DATKMG01. The sequence goes on from JBGOTQ010000194.1 coordinate 7,093, forward strand.
GCCGATCAGTACGCGGCCGAGATTTACAGCAAGGCGGAATCCAGCCTGAAGATGGCAGAGAATGCGCTGTCCAGCAAGGTAAACAAGAAGGAGATCATTTCGACGGCGCGGCAGGCGGTGCAATTCTCGGAAGATGCGCGTGCTCTGGCAGTGCAACGGCAGGAAGAGGAGCGGATCGCGCAGGAGCGGGAGGCGGCGGCAGCCCAGGCCAAAGCGAAGGCGGAAGCCAAGGCAATGGTGGAAGCAGCGGAAGCCAAGCGGAAGGCCGATGAGGAAGCACAGCGGCAGACCGAGCTGACGGCAGCCCGGGAAGCGCAGATGAAAGCGGAGGCCGAGACCTCGGCGTTGAAAGCCAAAGCTGAAGCAGACGCTGCGGCGGCTAAAGCCCAGGCCGAAGCAGACTCTGCGGCAGCTAAAGCCCAGGCGGAGCAGGAGGCCCTAAGGGCCAAGGAACAGGCAGCACGGGATGCAGCCGAGAAGGCCGAGCGGGAAAAAGAGGCCCTTCGTGCGAGTTTGCTGGAGCAGTTCAACCGGATTCTGGAGACGCGCGACACGCCGCGGGGGCTGGTGGTGACGATGGCGGACGTTTTATTTGACACCGGCAAGTACGACCTGCGTCCAGCGGCGCGGGAACGACTGGCCCGGCTATCGGGCATCGTGCTGGCTCATCCCGGGTTGAATCTGGAGGTGGAAGGGCATACGGACAGTACCGGCAGTGATGAACTCAACCAGAAACTTTCTGAGCAGCGAGCTGCGACCACTCGCAGTTACCTGGTCGACCAGGGCCTGGCGGCTAGCCAAGTGACGTCTAAGGGTTTCGGCAAGACCATGCCGGTGGCCGACAACAACACGGCGGCCGGACGGCAGAAGAACCGGCGCGTGGAACTCATTGTTTCCGGAGAGGTGATCGGCACCAAGATTGGGGCCCGGGCCGCGCAATAATCACATTACTAAAGCTAAGCCTTAGCCACATCATGTGATAGCAAATTGCAAACAAAAAGATACATTGAGCCACCCCTCACCCGGCCTTGTGGAAGCTTATCAATCTTCCACCCCTCTCCCACCGGGAGAGGGTCACGGGGTGAGGGAAAAATCGTTGGAACGCGGCGCCCTGGGCTATTTTCTATCGCTCATACAGGGCTCTCAGAGGAAGCAGCGGCCTCATGCCGCTGAAATTCTAAAAAGGTCCAAACTCAAGAGCACCCTGGAAAGGCGCTGGTATATTTACTGCTTTTCTAGTGCAGCCCTTTCTGCATCTTCATCTGCAACTGCTGGCGAATGGGGAGGGGGAGCCCTTCTAGCTGCAATGCCCGGTCATAAACTGCACGGGCCTGTTGGTTTTGTTTCCGACTCTCGTAAATCGTCCCCAGCAGAAAGTAGGCATCCAAGAAACCCGGCTGCTGATTCATGAGTTGATTCAAGATTCTGGCAGCCTCCTCTTGCCCGTGCGCCTGGTTCAAGTAAAACGCCAGGGTATAAGCGTATCTGGGCTGATCTGGGGCCAACGCTGCGGCTCTGCGGCACCAGTTGAGGGCTTCATTGCGCTCCCTGGCGGCCAGTAGGACCCCGAGGTTATACGCCGCCTGGGCCAGTGTAGGATCGTGTGAAAAGGCATCCCGCAGTCTTTTTTCCGCCCCGGCAAGGTCTTTTTTCTCAGCCAATAGCAATCCCAGGTTTAAGAGAGCTGTGGGATTATCAGGCTCCAGCTGCAAAGCCTTGTTCAGGTTGAGGTCAGCCTGTTCCAGCTGTCCCAGTCTGGCTTGAGCCAAGGAAGCATTAACCAACGGCGGCACCACATCAGGACGCAAGCGAGAGGCCCTCTCAAATTCGCTAACGGCTGAGTCAAGTTTGCCACGGTTCATAAAATAATTCCCCAGATTGTAATGGGAATTCCAGCCATCGGGGCGGACTTGAAGTGACCGGAGCAATTCCGGGAATGACTGTTCCAAACGGGCCCGCTCCTGCTCTCCCAGCAGTTCAGGAGGACAGGCCGCCAGCACGCTGCTGGCGCGCACGCGCACCAGCAGCGACTCATCACCGAGCGCAGCCAGCAGCGCAGTCACGGCAGTGGGGGTGAAATGGCCTTCCAATGCAGCTGCAGCTGCGGAGCGGACCAGAGGAGATCGATCTTGCAGAGCATTTAAGATGGCCGGCCATTTGCGTTCATCCCGGAAATTCCTCGACAGCCGCACCAGGGATACTGCAAAGATCTCTTCCCTTTCTTGACTCTCCAGGTATTTCAGGATCGCGGGGAGCTGGCTGGCGTCGCCACGCCGCGCCGCCGCCACCAGACGGGCCCTTTGCAGTATGGGGGCCTGGTAATCTCGATAGTGCCATTGCCGCACCTGTCGGTCCGCCCAAGCCGCATCGCGGTCTTTGTGACAAATGTTACAGGCATTAGGAGATTGAAAAGCCACGGTGGCCGCGGGGACCGGCGGCAACATGCTGTGATCGCTGCGCCGCATGCGAGCAAACTCGGTCATGGGCATATGACAGGAGATACAAAAGCTGCCGGCGGAATCCAGCTTGTGATGTGAATGCGCTGCAGGGTCCTTTGCCTGTCGGGCATGACAGGGGGAGCAGGCCTCGTTCGCCTTGTTTTTGTCCCCAAAGCGATAGCGTCCGCTGGAGGTGTGGCAGTAAACACAATCCAGTTTGCCGGATTTCGCGCAAGGGCTGAGTCGCCAGAGGGTGAAGGTGTAATTCTCCCCCAGGTCCCGACCATCCGGATAGAAATCGTTGTCCTCCAGCGCCGCCAAATCAAAATGATCGAAGAACCGGTCCCCCGTTTTGAAGTTTCCGCTGAGCAGGCTGGCCTTGGCGTGACAACTGGAGCAGGCCTCGTTGACACGCTCCTTAGAAAGTTGATGGAAGCTGATCAGACCCACTCCTTCTTCAACGCGCTTCCTCCCCTGGAACAGCTGGACGTGGCGACCCGCCGGGCCGTGACACGTTTCGCAATTGATTCCCGGCTCACCCCACACGGTGTGGTAGCTATCGCTGGCGGCGTCGTAGTTAGTTTCCAGCTGGCTGACATGACAACTGTAACAGGAGGTATTAAAGGTGAGCATGCTGTCGGTCCAGTGCACGGGCTGCTCACCCGGCCCCAGGAGATGGCGCATCATGCTGCGGGTTGTGTCGTACCATTGCTTATCGCGCACATCATAGGCCAGCGGTAGTACCTGCAATCGCCCACGCTCCAATTGGGTAAGGAAGAAATAGACATTCTTGCCGCCCATGACATGCAGGATGGAATGCTTCTGCTCCCCATCCTTCCAGCGATCCAGCAGGTAGCCCCCTTGGTTATCCCAACGAGCCTGGTAGTCATGATCAGCAATTTTTACCAGGTGTGTACACTCTATCAAATTCCGGCGGGCAAAGTCCGGCGTGAATGGCTGCATAGCTAAGCCATGATGGGAAGTGGACCATAGCTGGTAGAAGCGCTCATGACATTGCCGGCAACTGCCGGAGCCGACGTAACGATTGACCCCAACGGTTGGAGCGGATTTGCGGGAGAACCTGATTCCCGTGATCAATAAAACCACCACCAGAACAGCTCCCAGCCCATACCAGAGTCTTCCAAGCCGCAAGGGCATATGGCCTCCACGAGAGAAATGCTAACCATCCAAAACACTCGAAGGACTTGGATAGCGTCTCACTCGGGAACAATCTCCTTTTCCCAACGCAGTCCTATGAATGCGGAAAAATCGAAATCCGTGCAGCAAAGGACCAGCCCATGTTCTATGGCAAGTGCTGCTTGTGCTATTACGTCATTGTCGAGTGTCAATGTTGTTAGCATTCATCAAAGCCTAGCTATGTTGATCCTTTGATGTCAAGGACTCCCCCCGCCCGGGGAGCAATCAAAAGTGGCGGACAAAAAGGGCGGAAGACGTCCTGATAGGAAGGAAGAGATTAGGGGGTTGAGCGGCGACAACGTTCGCTGCGATACCGCTGGGAACGGATTCCCAATGGGGTAGCAGCCTGGGGTGCAGGACATTTCTAGTATCCCTCTAGGGTACCCGCTTATTGAGATACATGTTCCAGGGGCGGCGCGCAGTGCGCGGGGGACTGCTGTCCCAGTCCCTGGCTAATTTCTTTCTGAAGGCCCTCAAGCCTTTAGCTTCGGGACGTGTCCCCGTCAACATCCACCTTGTCCGCCACTTTTGATTGCACCTACTTGCGAATCTAGGTACCTCGAACTCCTGGAATCCTGCTATGCTCTGCAATTATTGGGAAGACGGTTTACCTATTTCATATCCTTACGGGTAGCGTTTCCTCAGAGTTGCGTTGGAGGCTACAAGATTTCCGGGTCCAGCCTGGTTCAAGGGATACGATGGATACCTGGTCAAGAGTCTCGCCAAGCCTGAGAAGCAGGCTGAGAGAATCCGTAAGGTCGTCCAGAAAGCCTTCCAGAATTACCCACCTAAGACCAAGAAATAGCAGTCTCGGCATTGTGGGAGCGCGGCTCCCAGGTTCAACAAAGTTTTCATCCGCATGCCTCCGCTTCCGATAACGTCAATGAGCTAGGTTCTGTTGCTCGGACCTCCGGCGAAATGTCCTTGATGCCTTCAACGCCGTTGGCGTCGAGATCATGACCCCTAGGGTGCTAGGCCATCGTGGCGCGAGCGGATTGGCTATTCCTTCAGACAGGCTGCCCGAGCAGCCTGCCACCCGTGGAGTCGGCATCGACCTCCGTAGCCCGGAGAGTTCCGGACTGTAAGTCCTCGTGTTTGTTCCGCCGTCAAACGAAAACACTGAAGGTATGACCGGCAATTCGGCGATCGTGGTGTTTGCCTTGGGGGCCTTCCCTTCTGGTCGCGTTGCAATCGACACCGTGGTGGTTTATCCGAATGCAATCATCATGGAGCGGGCCGGGGAGGGGAGACCCACGTCACACGCAATGGGCGAGCTAGTCAGGAGAATCATAAGAGGTTTGCCGGAAGCGCAGGAACGACAGTTCAGACAGGTTCCACACCGGCTACCACCACCTGTATATGGAGTCAAAAGGTGTGCAGAAATTCCATAGGGCAGATGGAGCTGATCCAGTAGGGACGCTGTGCTGCGCGTCCGGCTTGGGTTTCCGATTGCGGACCTGCGGCAGCGCGTCCCTATCCTTGAATTTTTTCACAGCTTCGCAGTGATGGGTGGTGGCTCCTAGCAGAGCCCGTTTCCTCCTATTGACTGCCCCAGTAGCCGTCTGTTTCGCCGGTCTCCTCCATGGTTGCAACTAGCTCGTTTTCCCGATACACTCTACATTTATCAGCTTGTTTCCTCTTTGATGTCTGAGTTAATCCTTGAGGATTGCTTAAACGTACGGATGCAGCTTGGATCTTTTCCAATTGGCGAAAAAGAGCCAGGCTAACTCTTTGTCTCATGAGCCGGCCTGTCCCTGGTAGTGGTGGGTCCGAAAGGTATCACTGGGGTTCATCTTTTTTCTGCAAATCCATTTTTGAACGGAGGCAAAGAATGAAAGTCAGGAAAACTCTCTGGATGCCCTGTTGTTTGGGGCTCTTTGTTCTGGCCTTACTGGTTCCAGCATTGTTGAATGCTGTTGACGTTCCCAAGGAAGTTTTCACCGGGACGCTGGTGGGGATCGGTGGCGTTCTTGGAGGAAAATCTATCCCCTTCACAATGGAAATCTCAGGAGCTACTTCCGACGATGACACGTTGAAATATGTGGAAGTCCTGAAAAACAAAGGGCAGGACGGCTTATTGAAGGCAATTGAAAAAAACAAGCTGGGCTGGTTCAAGCTGGACAGCGCCAACCCGCAGACCCGGGGGCTTAACCTCACAAAGTGGGCATATGACTTGCTCGCAGTGCGAATCGGCAAAGGTGAGAAAGGGCGTGTCTTTAAAGTTCTTTTTGAACGAACTCCTTCTTTTTATGAATTGCGCCAAGGGGGGCGGTCGTTGGATTACAAGTTCACTTATATGGAATTGTATGTCGGCGACGATGGCAAGGGAGGGGGCAGCTTGATTGGGGCTGCTAAGATCCGTTGGAGCAAGAAGGAGGAAGTCGAAATTGAGAGCTTTGGCACCTATCCAGCCAAGATCATGGGGCTCCTGAAAAGGGAGTAAGTCGGTTGTTCGTTTTGAGAGGGTCCGAGTTTAAACGTCTGCAACTGCCGGTGTGAGGATGCGTGTGTGCCTGACGCCGGCATCTAACTTTAAATTATAGAGACATGCAGAATATAGTGACACCGCCCCCTCACCCCAGTCCCTCTCCCCCCGGCGGGGGAGAGGTTGACCGAAGGTCGGGTGAGGGGGAGATGTCACTATGACATGTAAGAGTCAATAGAAAGACTCCCCAACCACGTTCCACCCTGCGACTTGGACCAAAGGGGTAGTTCCTTGCAACTCCTTCCTTTGATAGATCGCCGTAAACTTCCTTCCTTCGCCCGGCATCAGACAAAAATAGTTGTCCGACCAGAGTATGGGGAGGACTTCCTCTCCCCCCTGGTCTTTCTTTAGCTGTAATCTAATGAACATAGCCAAATGAGTACTGGGGTTTTCGACTGTTACGCTCGTCAAGTTCTCGTCGCCGTGGGGTTCGGTCCTGCTGGTGACTTTCAGCTTTACTGTGGGCAATTGTCTGAGTCCGGTCAGGTCCGCCAACGAGCGTGCAGGCGTGTAGTACCAGGTCGAACTGGCTCCATCAAGGACATC
>JBGOTQ010000195.1:0-13697 GCA_041476565.1 Terriglobia bacterium
AAGGGGGCCATTCCGGAATTGCGGAAATTTCGACGCCTTTTCGTGAAACTAAAGATCCGTCAGGACGGACTATTGATATTTCAGAAAGCTTGGACCCGCTCCGGTGAAATCTCCTTGAAGGTTCCCGTTGAAGTCCGGCCCCACCAGCCTCATTGGTTCGAGTTCAGACTGAATGCAAGCTTCACTCCGGCCCGGGCGGGTTGTGGAGACGACTCTCGTGAATTGGGGATGATAGTCTCCGAAGTTCGCCTGACCTCCTGATTGGGACACCATCATGAACATTCTCCTTCTCACTGCCCATCTTCCAGTTCTGGGTATTCACGGCGGGGGAATGAGGATGTACCACAACATCCGGATTCTGTCGCAGAAACACAAGGTGAGCGTTCTGTCCTTTATCGAAAGGGAACAGGAGGAAGAACAAGTTTCCAACCTGGAAAAGCTAGGGGTCAGCGTGAAAACAGTTTTGCGCCGCCCCTCGCCAGGCCGTGACTTGATCCTGGCCAAACCTCGAGAACATTTCGAATATCGTTCCGAGCCTATGTCCGCTCTGGTTCGAGCCACCCTGGAAGAACAACAGACTGACGTGATTCAAGCTGAATTTGTGCAAATGGGGCAACACGTCCCCACGAATTGCCCGGCCTTCCGAATTCTGACCGAGCACGAGATCCAGTTTGCTAATGCCTATGAGGCGTTCAAGCTGCCTTCCGGCCTACTGAGGAAACTCAGACGATTCTATGATTGGATGACGCAACTCAACTATGAGGTCCGAATGTGCCGGCGCTTTCACCGGGTGGTTTGCATGACCGAGGAAGACCTGGAAACCTTGAAGAGGTTTGTGGCTGCCAGGAAACTGCGGGCAATCCCTATCGGAGTGGACTGTAAGTATTTCCGCCCAGGGGAGGCTGTAGATCCAACTCCAGGGCCGCCTCGGATCCTATTTGTCGGGAACTACCGCCACACTCCCAACCAGGAGGCGGTATACTGCTTCGCTGAGAGCATCTTGCCGGGTATTCAATCAGTATTGCCGGAGACCGTTTTCGACGTAGTGGGGGGAAATATCCACCTGATTGATTCGCGGCGCTTGCGGCGGTCCGGAAGGGTTAATCTGATCGGCCAGGTGGAAGATGTGCGCCCTTACTACCAGCGGGCCGACGTTTTCGTGGCCCCCCTCTATTCCGGTAATGGAATGCGGGTGAAAGTCCTGGAGGCTTGCGCCATGGGCAAGGCCATTGTAGCCTCAACCCTGGCTGTCCAGGGCTTTCATCGGGTGCGACCAGGCAATTTCCGGGTTGCTGACTCTCCAGAGCAATTCGTCACCGCGACACTAAAGCTTCTCAAGGATGTACATTCCCGCCAGGAGGTTGGCGCACAGGCACGGCGGATGGTAGAGGAACAGTACGACTGGGACGTCATAGGGGACAAATTTCTGGATTTGGTGGAAACCCAGGATGTTTGAGAAAGTTCTGCTTGTCTGTACATCGACCGAGTCGAAGATCACAGGTGCAGTTTCTGTCCTCAGGGAAAAAGTATTCAAAGCCCCTCGAATCGATCTGCTGTGCACCTTGAGGGAACTGGCGCTCTATGAGAGGTGTGGGGATTATCGCAAAGTCCTGGTTTTCCCTCCCAGATACCAGGTTGGCGCAATACTGAGTCTGAGGGCGAGAATTAGGCGGGAACGATATCATGCGGTAGTGGTGCTTTGGTGTCTGGATCCTGGTAGGAGCCGTCCTAAACTCTTTGCCCTGGCTTGTGGTTGGCCACGCCTGCTGGTGTTCAATGAGAACCTGGATTGTGACTACCTTGGCCCCCGTTTTTTATGGCGTCTCTGGAGTTCAAGAGCTCGGGATGGCAAGTTGTTCCCCCCGAGTTGGGCGCAGGCCTTATTTCAGCCGGCCAGGGTCGGTGGCCTCGAAATCTTGAGATTGCTATTCTCACCTGTTCGATTAATCCTCTTGCTAGCTTTCACTGCCGGGCTTTACCTGGAATGCATCCTCAAGAACAGAAATCAAAATGTCAAGCCTGGTTAGACTTTTTCCCTCGTCGTTTCGTCTATTCCTATTGAAGGAGAGCCTTTGGGACTCATTCGCCTGACGGATAAGGACCTGGTTCACCGTGTAACTCGTGGAGATCACGAGGCCTTCAACCTGCTGGTTGCACGTTGGGAAAGGAAGCTTTTTAACTATGCTTACCGCCTGACAGGAAATCGAGAGGATGCCTTAGACATCTGTCAGGACACCTTTACACGGGCCTATGAACAGATTCTACAACTCAAAGAGGCAGAAAAATTTTCGTTCTGGTTGTTTAAGATCGCCCGCAATTTCTCTATTTCTTTCTATCGGCGCGAGAGAAACCGTCCCAAGTCCGCTTCCGCCGATGACCCAGAGAATGATCTGGACCTGGAAAACCTCCTGGCTAGCACTCCCCGGGTTCGGATTGACGGCGGCCATGGATTTGAGCATGACGAACTTCGTTTGATTGTGGAGAAGGCCCTGGATCAATTGCCCTTTGAACAGCGGGAAACCATCGTTCTCAAAGTCTTCGAAGGGCTGAAGTTCTCTGAGATCGCAGAGATTTCTGAATGCCCTGTCAGTACGGTTAAATCCCGACTGTACTTGGGAATGAATCTGTTGAGAAGAATCTTGAGTCGAAACTAGAGGGTGGCTATGGATTGCGACAAGTCTCGTGAATTACTGATTGGCTTTATTGGCGGGGAAATTACGGGGCCAGAGGCGAAAGAGATGAAAGGGCATCTCGAAGAATGTTCCGGTTGCCGCGAAGAACTGGCTTCTTTGAGTCGGACCCGGATGTTACTCCGACAGTCATGGCCCGATGAACCGATTCCTCAGAACCTGATTTTCAATTTTCCCGGAATCCCAGGAAGGAAGTTCTGGGGCCTTTGGAGCCGATTTGGCTTAGCCAGATTTGGTCTCGCAACTGTAACCGTGACAAGCTGTCTGATCCTTTGTTTCTCCAGCCTCGCACTGCTGCAAACTCGTTTGAAGGTCGGCGAGGGCGGGTTTGCAGTTTCTTTTGGTCCATCCAGCAGGCTTCCTTCTAGTCCAGCGAATCGGGCAACATCAAGTACAACTTCGCTGCCTGTGGCACTGGATCGTCGTGAAGTCGAAAATCTCATTGACCGCTCTGTTCAGGGACTTGAGGAAAAACAAAGGGTACACCTGGAGGAGATCCTGCTGCAGATTGAAAGCCGACGGAATGCCGATCTGCGCCGGATTGCCAATGAACTGAGGGTTTTGGAGAGTACTCAGAGTGTCGTCTATCGAGAAGCGATGAATAACCAATCCACCGTCGAATCTCTGGCTCGGGATTTCTACTTTAAGGTAAACGCGCCTGCAAATCTCTCTCATTGACATGATGAATTCTGAGAACGAGGTCGAGGTATTTAGTTATGCAGCTGACGAAAAGAATTGAACAGCTGAGCTTGGTTTCTTGCGGGTTGCTCCTTGCAGTCACGGCTTTTGCTCAAGGGACGGACCCTCAACCATCCATCAATACCCTGGACTACACCACGGTCAAACGCGACCTGGCCGTGTTTCAAGGCGTCGTAGACACCACGGTGAAGCAGTGTGTTCAAAGCATTATGCCTCTCACCAGTTCGACCCGGGGCGTTTGCCTCCCGGAGTACGGTGCTGTGTTTAGCCTCGAGGTCAACCTCTATCAGATACGTCCGCTGAGTCCTTTCAACATGAGGCCCCACTCTCAACAAGAGCTGGACAGTGCCTACCAGCAGTTACTTGCAAGGCTCGAGTCCATAAAGCAGAATTTTATTAAGGTCATGGGCGAGCATGGTGCGGCGCTGAGCGAACTTAAGCCGCAAGATTTCCTGACGATAGCCATAAACCTGCTGCCCATTGATGCCGGCCCCGGTCGTTCAATCCCCACCCAAGTGGTCATGAGGGTCAAGCGATCCAGCATCAACGATTATCGTGAGAACAAAATCACATTTTCCGAATTTTCAAAGAAGGTGGAAGTGGCCCAATTCTAACTGGTATACCGATTCTCTATTATAAGGGTCGATCACGAGGTCTTCGAAGTGGTTCGCAAACTGATCGGGCAAATGCTAATTGAGCGCAACTTGATAAGCGCCTCCGAATTGCAGGACGGGCTAGCCTTGCAGAGGGAACGAAAAGACAAGATCGGAAGAATCCTGGTCGATCTGGGCTATCTTGCAGAGCGGGACCTCATTGCCGCTCTCAGTGACCAGCACAGCACTCCCTTTCTACCAGCCGAACATTACCCGGCAATGCCTCTGGAGCTTGAAAAGGCCTCCCCAAAATTCCTGAAGCAATTCAAAGTCCTACCATTGGATTTGGAGGGAGATGTGTTGACGGTTGCGATGGCAGATCCTTCCGATATCGACACCCTGGAGTCGTTGCGCCTCTTTACGGGCTATAAAGTTAGCGTCCGGCTTGGATCGGACAGTGACATCACAGAGGCCTTAGAGCGGTTCTATGGCTCCGCGGCTGGTGACGTCATGGGAACCGAAGGTCAAGTCGGGTATGAATCCGGAGCGCCGGATTCGGGGGAAGATATCGACCATCTGAGGGACATGGCCTCCGAGGTTCCTGTCATTCGATTGGTCAACCTGATGATTTCTCGCGCTGTGGAACGCCGGGCCAGTGATATTCACATCGAACCCTTTGAGAAAGAATTCCGGATTCGATATCGCATCGATGGGATCCTTTACAATGTCGAGTCTCCCCCCACCCAGATGAAGGCCGCCATCATTTCCCGTGTCAAGTTGATGGCCAAACTCAATATTGCAGAACGCCGATTGCCCCAGGATGGCCGCATTAAGATCAAGGTCCTCGGCAGAGAGATCGACCTGCGCGTCTCAACACTTCCCACACTCTATGGGGAAAGCGTGGTCATGAGAATCTTGGACAAGAGCGACTCCAGCATGTTTGACTTGCAGAGGTTGGGCTTCCCTTCTGCTATGTTGTCCAAGATGGAGGCCCTTACCTCCCTGCCTTACGGGATCCTTTTAGTCACAGGCCCCACAGGCAGCGGGAAATCCACGACACTCTATAGCGCCATGCGGCGCATCAATTTGCCGGACAAGAAAATCATCACGATTGAAGATCCGGTGGAATATCAAATGGATGGGATTAATCAAATTCATGTGAATACTCAAATCGGCTTGACTTTTGCCGCCGGGCTGCGTCATATCGTCCGCCAGGACCCGGACGTCATTATGGTAGGAGAAATCCGGGACCTGGAAACCGCCGAAATAGCCATCCGCTCAGCGCTCACGGGCCACCTTGTCTTCAGTACGCTTCACACCAATGATGCTCCCAGCGCCATCACTCGGCTGGTGGATATGGGAGTGGAGAATTACCTTCTGGCCTCCTGTCTAATTGGAGTCCTGGCACAGCGTTTGGTCAGAATTATCTGCCAGCATTGCAGGCTCGAGTATTCAGGGGATTTGGAATTTCTCCGCGGTATCGACTTCCCGGTCGACGGAATGGATACTGCCCGGCTCTATAAGGGACAGGGTTGTGAAGCCTGTGGCTATACTGGGTTTGAATCCCGCAAGGGGATCTTCGAACTGATGATTCCGGATGATGAAATCCGGCGGATGATTGTCTCCAACGAGTCTTCGAATATCATCGCCCGTTATGCCCGAAGCCGGGGTATGAAGAGCTTGAGAGAGGACGCATTCGAAAAGGTTTTAAGTGGCGTGACTACGTTGGATGAAGCCCTGAGGGTAACCCAGGAAATGTAAGGAGAACAGGGCTCAGGCCTTTGTCTGGGGTCAGCCTTTTTTTTTGGAGAGTCCATGGACAACGCGCTCTAGACCATTGGCCACCAAATAATGGCAACTTTTTTCTACAAAGCAGTGGGGAAGGCTGGAAATCTGGTCGACGGTGTGCTGGAAGGGGCAGACGACCGGATGGTTGCGCTCAAACTGCAGGAAATGGGGCTCATTCCCATCCAGGTCGGAAAAGGGCAGGTTGGACGGGCGTTTCGAGTGAACTGGCACTGGGGTTTGCGCAAGGTCAGGGCCAAAGAACTCATGCTGTTCACCCAGGAACTCTCAACTCTGGTGAATGCGGGTCTTCCTCTTGACCGCAGCCTGGTCATTTGTAAGCAACTCGCGGGAAAACCCGCAATCCAATCTCTTATAGAAGACGTTCTTCAGGGGATCAAGGGAGGGAAGTCTTTTGCCGACAGCCTTGCGGCTCACCCGGAGGCCTTTTCCCGCCTTTATATCAACATGGTCAGAGCCGGTGAAGTAGGAGGTTCTTTGCCGGCTGTGCTAGACCGGTTGGTGGAATTTGAACAGTCGGCCGACGAGTTGAGAAGTTACCTGGTCTCTTCCCTCATTTACCCAGTCTTGCTCGCCTGTGTCGGGGTGGCCTCCATCGCCATCCTGCTCAATTTTGTGATTCCCAAGTTCGCCCAGGTCTTTCAAGAAGCAGGTCAGTCCTTGCCTCTACCCACTCAAATCCTTCTGAATGTCAGCAACTTTTCGAAGTCTTACTGGTGGGCATTCTTGCTGGGAGGAGGGGGCATCTCCGTGTTGTTCTCGCGTTTACTCGCCACCGAGGGAGGACGATGGTGGTGGGACGGATTCAGGCTCAAACTGGTCCTCCTGGGAGAGGTGCTTCGAAAGGTTGAAGTGGCGCGGATCTCCAGAACCCTGGGAACACTGGTCCACAATTCCGTTCCGCTGGTCCAGTCGTTAAACATCGTCAGGGAGATCAGCGGGAATGTGCGAATCACGAAGTCGCTGGCAGAAATAGCCGAGGGAGTAAAAAAAGGTGAAGGGGTCGCAGGCCCTATGGAGAGGTCCGGAGTGTTCCCTCCCCTTGCAATTCACCTCATCCAGGTCGGAGAAGAGACAGGCCGGCTCGACACCATGTTGCTGGAGTTGGCCAAAGTTTATGACAAAGAAGTGCGTTCGGCCATCAAGAACCTGATTGCCCTTTTCGAACCCCTGATGATCGTGGTGATGGGGGTGATTGTGGGGGTCATCGTCGTGTCAATGTTGCTGGCCATCACAAGTATTAATGATGTACCTTTGTAGCCAGACCGGGTTCTTTGAACCTGTCGACCCTGATCTGCGCTGATAAAGGAGAGAAGGCGATGGAGACAAATCTCAGATTTCTTGATCTGAAATCATTAACGGAAGGGGCCGCGTCGATTCCACAAGAGAGTCGAAGGCAGCGCCGAACACCCGGGAACCCAAGCCTGAGGGTCCAGAACTCCTCGAGAGGATTTACTTTAATTGAACTACTCGTCGTAATGGTGATCATTGGGCTTTTGGGAGCATTGGTGGCTCCACGGCTGTTTAAAAACGTAGCAAAAAGCAAGATCACGGCAACCAAAGCGCAAATTGCAAACTTCCAGACTGCCCTGGGCGCATACAGGCTGGACGTCGGGACATTCCCCAGTACTGACGAGGGGCTCCAGGCCTTGAGAGTGGCTCCCGTCAGCGCCAAGAATTGGGAGGGGCCCTATTTGCCAAAGGAGATTCCACCGGACCCCTGGGGGAACCTGTACCTATACAAGTACCCTGGCGATCACGGAGATGAACCGGACATCATCTCCCTTGGGGCCGACGGTAGGGAAGGCGGGGAGGGCGAGAACGGAGATATTTATAGCTGGAAGTAAGGAGAAGGTGTCAGGTGTTAGAGGACAGGGGCGAATATGGAGTTCTGGTAGGGGCGCGTTGCTGTGCGTCCGTCGGAGTCGAGGGCTAGCAAGCCGTCGAGGAAGAATGCAATGTCCGAGAATCCATCAAAAATGATAACGAGCCGCACGCCCAATTCCTTTCCCATGTTTCCTGTCCCCTATTCCCTAGCCCCTAACCCCTGTCCCCTAGCACCTAGCACTTGGCACCTGACCCCCGCTCTTGGTTTCACTCTTTTAGAACTCCTGATCGTAATGGCGTTGTTGGGGGTGCTAACGGCAGTGACTTATCCTTCCATTGGGCGCGGGATGGGGACGCTCCGGCTTCGAACTGCCTCCCGTGAAATCGCCGCCGCTATTCGACTGGCCCGTTCCAAAGCTCTGAGGGAGCAACAAGCTTATTACTTGCAGTTCGACATTGATAAAGGTGAGGTCGAATTGTCCAGCGAGGACCTGAAGTACCAGCGATCGTTTTCCCTGCCGGAAGGGGTTGTGTTCCGCCGTGTAGCTTTACTCGGGGAGGACAGTGGACCTTACTCATCGGATCGCGCCTATTACTTTGCACCAAACGGGTTGGGAGAAAACATCGAAGTCATGATTGCTAACAGCCACGGCCGGCAGATGAAGATCATCCAAAGCTCTATGGTCAGTTCTCCTAAGATAGAGGAGTCCTCGAACAAGCCTTAGGTTAAGGAAACGGAGAGATGTCGAGCACGAAGAAGAAGAAAAGGAGGACGCGGACTACAACCGGCTCCAGGGACGGTTTCAGCCTGATGGAAGTTTTGGTGGCAATCGCCGTTCTGGGAATTGTCTTTACTACCACATTCAGTCTGATGACAACTTCCCTGAGAAATGTGAATCGGATCGAAGAGAGGGAAAAGGTTATTCGCTACGGCCAGATGAAACTCAATGAAATGGTGCTCAATGTAAACCAGGGCAACGTGGAACAGCCGCTATCCGGGAGGTTCGACGAAAAATATCAGTGGCAGGCCCAGATAGAAACCTATGACACACGGGAAAACGCGCTGACTTCTCCCCCTTTCCAGGTTTTGCGCATCCGCCTGTCAGTGATTTGGACGGCCCTGGCTCGACAAAATAGTTACATGCTGGAAACGTTGGCTTGGACTCCTGTTGAGGTGAAGACTGGAAGATAACAAGACCTGGGGGTTTACAGTGCTGCGCGGGGCAAGGCACGAAAAAGGAGGTTTCAGTCTCATTGAACTCCTTGTCAGCATGACGCTGATGGGACTCCTGACGCTGGCCCTCCATTTCGGATTTCGTGTGGGCACGAATGCCTGGGCCAAGGGGGATAAGGAATTGCAGCGGTATCGTTCCACTCAGGCTGCATATGAAATGTTGAGCCGTCAGCTTGGCTCCGCGCTGCCTTACTACTCGCAGCAGAAAGTCAATGATGTCCCTGTCGAAGTTCTGCTGTTTCAAGGAGCAACGGCCGGCATGCGTTTCGTGTCGAACTTCTCCTGCCAATCGCGCAGTGCTGCCGGATTGCGCCTGGTGGAGTACTTTGTCACCGACTCTCAAGAGATGCGGGGGAAGGCACTCGTGGTAAACGAACGCCGCCTGCCCGATGACCTGGGTTTGTCTCAATCAGTGTTTGGCGAAATCACGCAAAGGGAAGACAACACGGTACTGGTCAGTTTCCTGGAATTTACGGCTCGCAGCGATTCTCTTTATTTGATCGATGGCGTGGATGCAGTGCGCTTTGCATATTTCCCTCGCCCCCAACCCAAGGACGGAGGGAAAGCCGCCGCAATGAGCATTACGGGCGGGAAGAAGGAGTTGCTCCCTCTGGGCGCCGAGATCAAACTCCATTGGGATGAATCAAGGATTCTCTCGGCCAAGGATTTTTCAATTGTGGTTCCCTTCAATGGCGCGGGCCTATAGACCCTTGCTGGTAGCTCGCTGCCATGACAAATGATTTGGAAAAATGAACTCGATAGTCGTCAATCGAACGCCGATGTCCAAGGGCTTCGTCCTAATAGCTCTTCTCTGGGTGCTGTCAGCCCTGTCCCTTCTGGCCTTGGATTTAGCCTCCACTGTGAGAACCGAAGCCGGCATTGCCCGTTCCGTGGGCGAGGCTGAAAAGGCCTACTTCGTGGCACGGGGGGGGTTGGAAGAAGTCATCTATCGTCTCTCCTTCCCCGACAAAGACTCGACACAACAGCTCAAGACCTTCCCTTATGCCGACGGAATGAATCATTTCTGGATCAGTAACGAAGAGGTGGTCTGCCACGTGGCGATTTTGGACGAAGCCGGCAAACTCGACCTCAATCAGTGCAAAGAAGAGAACCTGCAGAAACTGATGGAAATGCTGGGGGTCGAATCCGGTCAAAGCGCCGAGTTGGCCCAAGCCATTGCAGACTGGAGGAAGATGGATCATTCAAAAGACTCTAGTCAATCCAATCAGGGATTCAGGAACCCTGGACTGCAGAAGCAAGGGTTCATGTCCGTCGAAGAATTGCTGTTGGTTCCTGGAATGAGCCGGGAGATTCTTTACGGGATCCCCAAAAGGGGAGCAGATGGCAGAACTCAACTTGCTCGAGGTCTCGCCCAATACGCGACAGTTTACTCAAAGAAGAGTCAAATCAACCTGAACTATGCCGCTCCGGAAGTCCTCGCCTCCCTCCCCGAAGTGGATATTGACGCTGCCAATGCGATCGTTCAAGAGAGGCAGGACCAGCCATACACGGGCAGTAGCGATCTGAATCAGCGGACGACAGTGGTCCTCCATGGTGAAGCACTCTCTCAGATCGGGACTGAACTCTCCGGGGTTTACTGCCTGATTGCCTCGGCCAGCTTGAAAGGCTCCAAGGTCCATCGCAGCCTCAGAACTATTGTGAAGCTCGACAGAACCTTCAAGACAGGTCATGAAAGACTGATGTGGTATGACGAGGATTGGCCGCCGGCCGGGATCCTCAAATGGACCGAGCACAAGGACAGTAGCAGTCTTCTGCAAGTGCTGAGGTTCACAAAATCTATGACACCTGCGGGTGAGTTATGATCCTGACGAAATGTCTTGGGATCTCACTGGATGGAACTTGTTTGCGCCTCTCGCTTCTGGCCAGACGCTTCAACAAATATGAAGTGAGGGCGTTGTCGAGCATTCAGGACTGCCTTAACAAGCCCGACACTGAACTTCGAGCAATTCTCTCTCCTCTTCTTTCGAAAAAAGATGCCGGCAATTTTCGTTGCGTGTTGGCGATTCCACGACGCGATTTGATTATCCGGAGAATAGAATTACCCAAAGAGGCTGAGGCCAACCTGTCAAAGGTCGTGGAATACCAACTCCTCAGTCTCGTCCCATCCGAACAAGCGCCCATTTATTATGACTTCCAGACCTCCAAGGGCCCGGCAAACGGCAAAACTTTTTACGTGGATATCTTCCTCGTGTTGAAGTCGGTCCTTGATTCATCCTTGAAGATTTGCGAGAGGATGGGCCTGTCAGTTGATCGGGTCATTCCCTCGAGCATGGCAGTGACTAATTACTTGTTGATGATGTCCCACCATTTCCGGGCGGGGACTGCCATGGTGGGATACTGGTCCGGGGGGCGGTTCGAGTCGAACGGGATGTTGAATGAGGCTTTCCTTCTTTCCCGGTCCAACGTCCCTCTTGGGGATGAGTCTGAAGCGGACGTGATGGTAAGGGAGGTGGAGTTGTTCCGCAGCCAGATGGGGCTCCAGGAAAATTCCGCTCTCAATGTCTATCTATGCGGCGATTCCAACAGCACGGAAGCTCTGGCGTCACTAGATGAACAGCTCTTCAAAGTAAAACACCTTTCGCTGGCCCGAGATTTCGGTTTCCAGATCGCTAAAGCAGGATTCGAGGGACGCCCACTTCAAGAGCATTTTCTGCCAATTATTGCAGCTTTCTCGGGCTTGAGGCGGAGACCTCCATCCCCTGTCAATCTTCTTCCTGTGTCGTTGCGGAAGGAAAAACCTAAATGGTTGCTTGTCCCCACATATGTTCTTTTGGGAATCAACCTGATCCTCTTGTTTGCCTTGGGGCTGCGCAAGCCCATCCAACAGTACCAGTATCATGAAAAGCTCACCCAGGAAGCTTCCCGCTTGGAGCCGGAGGTTAAGATGATCCGGAATTTTGAGAAGCAGATTACCGACTTGCAGCGCCGGACCGATCTGCTGGTTGGCTTCCACAGATCGAACAGCAAACTCCTGGTGGCCCTTAACGAGTTATCAACGATCCTGCCTAAGACCACTTATCTCATTGATCTTACCTATCGAAACCAGACCTTTGAAATCTATGGATTGTCCGATTCAGCTACGGCCCTTCCGCAGATCATAGACAATTCTCCCCAATTCAGGGGTGCCGAGTTTATAGCTCCAATTACTCGCGACGGGACAGGCAAGGAGGTTTTCCGTATCAGGATGCAATTGAAAACCGAGCAGTCTCAAGCAACGCCTTCTGCCATCAATCCCGATATCCATCAGCCGGGAAAGAATCCCGCAAACCCTATGGCTCCGCGGAAAGGGAGCAGACAGGATAATCGATAATGAAATGGGGAAGACTCTCTTCGAGAGAAAAATTGCTGATTGGCGCTGCGGGAACTGTAGTGGTATTCGTCGTGTTGATGTGGTCAGTAGTTTTGCCCTTTTGGGATTCCATGTCTCAGTCTGGCGGGAGCATCGATCTACAAGCAAAACGGGTAACTAACTATCGGCGTATTCTGAGGGGCCAAACCACGGTGCAGGCCGCGCTGGATTCTACTCAAAAGCAGATGGCAACTTGGGAGGCCAGATTGCTGCTCAATAAGGCCGACGCCTTGGCCATAGCGGAGATCCAAGGACTGGCCAAAGATTTGGTGCTTTCCCAAAAGATGTCGTTTCGGCGCAGTGACCTCCTTCCCGCAAAAATGGTGAGCACCGAATACACGAAAGTGTCAGCACGCATTGAAATCATGGGGACGATCGACCAGTTCGTCAACCTCTTGCTGAGTTTTGAGACGGGCCCACGGATTCTATTTGTTGAAGAATCCAGGGTCTCTCCGGTTCAAGTCATGAATCCACGGAATAAGCAGGTGCTGGTGACCCTGACGGTGTCAGCCTTGAAGGCAGTGGATCCAGGTGGAAGTACAAAATTGAAGAAGACTCAATCCTAGACTTCGGGACACTGGTGATGAAAAAGAACCTGATATTGGCTGATCTTGGGTTGGCTGGCCTCGCTTTGCTGTTAGGATTTCAGCTGAAGGGCCAGTGGGCGGAGTATCAAGCTCAAAATAACCTGGCTCTCTTGAATACCGCCGCAGGACAGGGGACTCCCAAACAAGGGCCCAGCGCTTCTACGGGGATAGCCAACTACAGCGCCATTGTCGACAACCACCTGTTTACTCCGGACCGCAGCAATGCGATCCCTGAAGAGCCGGCTTCTGCCGCACCTACCAAGCCCATTGGGCCCAAACCCGTTCTCATGGGCATCATGGGATTCACTGATGACCAGTATGCCTGGATGGTTTCTACCGATCCCAAGGAAAGCAAGGCTTACCGCCAGCTCAAAACGGGAGATTCTTTTGGCGAATACAGGCTGATGAAGATCATGGACCAGTCTGTCCTCATGAATGCACGGGGAGAAGAAGTTGAAATCCGGCTGAATGATCCCGCCAAACTGGTAGCAAGAGACACAACGCCGCAGGCAGCCGCCTCCAGCGCGGACCGAGCCGTAGTGACTGTCGGGTCAGCAACTCAGGGCGCCAGCACAGCCAATACAAAACCCAACGTGACAGGCAGTTCCGAACTGCCTCGCGGAGCCCTGCCGCCGGGAGCTATCGTGGGCGGCAGAAAAAAGGTTCTGCTCCAAACTCCTTTTGGCCCCCAGGAGATCTGGCAGGACGTCAAGTAGAGGTTCCTTTATAGGAGATTGGAAAATATAGTGACTAACCCCTCACCCGGTCCGCTGAGGCGGCCCACCCTTATAGTCGGTGCAACAGGGTTGTCCGAGGGTGAGTGTATGAATAGCAGTCGCAGCCTTTCTTTCTTTTTTGCCTCTTTTTTCTTTCTTTGTGGAAGTTGTGGAT
>JBGOTQ010000196.1:0-13694 GCA_041476565.1 Terriglobia bacterium
CGTCACAGATGGAAGGATACTTGACCTACTATTACGAGTACCACTTTCTTTACATCACTGGGATTGAGCACGTAGAGTCGCGAAATATCCAGGGCGCAGCGCTCATGAAGCTGGTCTTCCACCCGGATACCGAAATGAGCCAGGCCATGGCCGAGGTGGTCGGTTACGTCAATCGGGCGCGTGCCTTTATGCCGCCAGGTGCGGTTCCCCCTTTCATTGTGCGGTACGACGCCGGCAGCGTCCCGGTCGCGCAGTTGGTGCTCTCCAGTGACACTCGAAGTCCCGGCGAAATGCAAGATTTCGCGCTCAATCGTGTCCGCCCCCTGTTCGCCACCTTGCCAGGCGTGTCAGCGCCGCCGCCCTTCGGAGGCAACCAGAGGAGTATCGTCATCCGCGTCGATCCGGACAAGATTCGTGCTTATCACCTTTCCCCGGAGGACGTGATCCAGACGGTCAATCAAAGCACACTGGTTTTGCCGTCGGGCAACATTCGCACGGGCAATCTGATCCGGCTTGCCACCACGAATGCCGCGCTGGGAGGGAACATTCAGGAGTTGCTGGATACACCAGTGCGGACCGGCGCCGGCCCGGCCATCTATCTGCGCGATGTGGGTACCATCCAGGACTCGACCGACATCATCGTCGGCTACGCGCACGTCAACGGCAAGCGCACGGTCTACATTCCAGTTACCAAGCGGGCGGACGCTTCCACACTGGCAGTCATCCAGCGAGTCCGGCAGGCTCTGCCCTTGATGAGGAACGCAGTGCCCGAAGACGTGAAAATTGAGATGGTGTTTGATCAATCTGGCTTCGTAGTCAACGCGATCTTCGGCCTGGTGCGGGAGGGCCTACTGGGAGCACTGCTCACGGGGTTAGTGGTGTTGCTCTTTCTTCGTGACTGGCGCAGTGCCCTAATCGTCACCCTCACCATTCCCTTCGCCGTGCTGGCCGCCGTCGTGTCGCTTTGGATAACGGGGCAGACGATCAACATCATGACACTCGGCGGGTTGGCATTGGCTGTTGGAGTTCTCGTGGACGAGTCCACGGTCGTGATCGAAAGCATCCACGCGCATCTGGGCGTCGGGCTCTCGCGTCCCCGCGGCGTGATCGAAGCCAGCCGGAAGACTGCCGTTCCACGCCTGCTCGCGATGGTCTCTGTGCTGGCAGTGTTCGTACCTTCTTTCTTCATGGTAGGAGTGGGCCGGCAGCTCTTCGTCCCGCTCTCTCTGGCGGTCGGCTTTGCCATGGTTTCCTCCTACCTGCTATCCAGCACCATGGTCCCCGTTCTTTCCACGTGGCTCATCCGGCATGCCCACGCGGAATCGACAGCGGGCCTTTTTGGCAAGCTCCAATCCACCTACTTGTCCTATCTGCGCTTCGTACTGCGGTTCCGGTGGCCCCTGGTTGCTGTCTACGTGGTAACGAGCGCGGGTTTTCTGCTGCTGGTTCTGCCGCGCATAGGAGCTGAATTTTTTCCCCGGGTCGAGACCGGCCAGTTTCAGATGCGGCTCCGAGCTCCAACCGGGACGCGCGTTGAACGCACGGAACTCGTCGACCTGAAGGCCCTCGATATCATCACCCGTGAAGTAGGCCCCGGCAATGTTTTGATTAGCACGGACTATGTCGGTGTGCAGCCCCCCAGCTACCCGATTAATACGATCTACCTGTTTACGAGCGGGCAGCACGAGGCAGTCCTGAAAGTATCCATAAAGCCGGAAGCACGCATTAAGCTGGAAGATCTTCAGGAGCGGCTGCGGGGAAAGTTCAAAGAGGAGTTGCGGGATGTGAGCGTGTCCTTTGAGGCGGGGGACATCATCAATCAGGTTATGAGTTTTGGCTCTCCTACCCCACTGCAGGTTGACACCCAGGGGCCGGATCTGGCGGTGAATCGTGCCTTCGCCGAACGAGTCGCAGCGCAGCTCACAAAGGTTTCGTCACTGCGGGACCTGCAGTATCTACAGCCTCTCGATTACCCGACCATTCAAGTCAAGATCGATCGGGACCGTGCCGGTCAGCTCGGCTTGACGATGAAGAGTGTGGCACGGTCGCTGGTTGCCGCCACCTCTTCAAGCCGCTTCACAGACCCTAACTTCTGGCGCGATCCGCGAAGCGGCAACGCCTTCCAGATCCAGGTCGAGATTCCCCAAAACCAGATGGCGTCGGTCGAGGACATTCGGAGTCTGCCGGTGATGGTCAACGGGGACTCCCGGTTAGGGGGTCACCCCTTGGTCAGTGATCTGGCCCAGGTGGACAACACCGTGACCCCGGGCGAGGTGGACCGCTACAACATGCAGCGGGTTGTCAGCCTGACGGCAAACATCCACGGTAAGACACTCGGGCAGGTGGCTCCCGAGGTGCGTGAGGCGATTCGTCTTGCTGGCCAACCGCCACGAGGTGTCACTGTAAATGTACGCGGCCAGATCCCGCCACTTGAGGAAACTTTGTCGGGGCTCGGCGCGGGCCTGCTGCTCTCCATTGCTGTGATCTTTCTTCTGCTCACGGGAAACTTCCAATCTCTGCGGCTCGCCCTAGCGGTTGTCTCCGCGGTACCCGCAGTGGTTTGCGGCGTCGCCGCCATGCTGCTCGTGACTGGCACGACCATGAACGTACAATCCTTCATGGGCGCCATTATGTCCATTGGTATT
Organism: Terriglobia bacterium; assembly: GCA_041476565.1. GTDB lineage: Bacteria > Acidobacteriota > Terriglobia > Versatilivoradales > Versatilivoraceae > DATKMG01. Next base: position 2,646 of record JBGOTQ010000196.1, read on the forward strand.
TCGGTTGCCAACGCCATTCTGTTAATCACTTTCGCGGAGTTCAGCCGGCGTGAAGGTGCACCGGTGTTGGAAGCCGCCTTAGAGGGCGGCCGGGGCCGCTTGCGCGCCATTCTGATGACCGCAACCGCTATGATTGCCGGCATGATCCCGATGGCCTTCGGTATCGGCGAGGGCTCCGAGGAAGCTACGCCACTGGGAAGAGCGGTTATCGGCGGTCTTCTGGTCGCGACCATCGCAACCCTGACGGTATTGCCAGCCGTCTACGCGATTCTTCAGCGCGGAGCGACGGCACATTCACCCTCATTGCATCCGGATGATCCTGCGAGTCGCTATTATGAAAATGCTTAAGTTCGTAGTTTTAACATGCTGGGCTACGATCCTACTGGCGCAGCAGGCGGTGGAGGTCACGCGGGTAACCGCCAAGCCCGTCGAGCGGCAGGTGCATTTGCCCGGCGAGTTCCTGCCCAATCTCCAGGTAGACCTCTACGCCAAGGTGACCGGATTCGTCGACCAAATCAACGTGGATCGTGGCAGCCTCGTCCAGGAAGGAGACCTCCTGGCGGTGCTGAGCGCTCCGGAGATGACTGCGCAGGTGGCCGAGGCGGAGTCGAAAGTAAGAGCGGTTGAATCGCAGCGTGCCGAGGCGCAGGCCCGAACTGCGGCCGCAGAAAGTACCTACGAGCGCATGAAGGAGGCCTCAAAAACGGTCGGCGCTGTGGCAGAAAACGAGCTGATTTTGACCCAAAAGACCCTGGATGCGGCCCGAGCACTCGAGCGCTCCCTCGTTGATCAGGTGCAAGCCGTTCGTGATTCCCTCCAAGCGCTTCAGGAACTCCAGAGGTACCTCCGGATTACGGCGCCTTTTGCCGGCGCAATCACCGTACGCAACGTACATCCCGGCGCCTTGGTCGGGCCGGGTGGGAGCCCGCCGACACCGCTCGTGCGGCTTGAGCAGGTATCCCGGCTCCGCCTGGTCGTGGCCGTGCCGGAGGCAGAAGTCTCTGGAATCGTGCGCGGGGCTCGTGTCCCATTCACGGTTCCAGCCTATCCCGGCATCACATTTGAAGGCACTGTGGCGAGAGTTGCCCGTTCGATTGACTCCAAGACGCGAACCATGGCCGTCGAAATGGATGTGCACAATGCGGATGGAAGACTTGCACCAGGCATGTATCCGGACGTGTTCTGGCCGGTTCGGAAATCCACCGCTTCGCTCTTGGTTCCTCCTACCAGCATTGTAACGACAACTGAGCGAACCTTCGTCGTTCGGGTGAAGGACGGGGTTGTTCAGTGGGTAAATGTGAAGCGCGGTGTTTCGATCGGCAACCTCGTCGAGGTGTACGGACCACTGGCGGCAGGAGATGCGATCGTGCGCCGCGCAACCGACGAACTGCGGGAGGGCACCCGTGTTACCGTTCGAGAGACCGGAAGTTGAGAGCCGCCGCGGGGCATTGGTGCAAGTGGCGCGCCGAGCTGATCCGGTGCGTGAAAGGAGATGATATGAACAAAGACATCAGAAACCGCCGCCGGAATTTGCTCTGGGGAATAACAGCTACCGCTTCTGGACTCGTACTTTCGTCGTGTTCCGGAGGCAGTAAAGGGACCGCAGGCGGCGAAAAAACAGACCTTGCCAAGGAAAAACCTGAGGAAGAGGTCTCGCCAGCCGAAGACCTCATGCGTGAGCACGGAGTACTTAAGCGGGTCATTCTCGTCTATCGAGAATCCATCCGCAGGCTTGATGCCAACCGGGAACTGCCGCCGGCGGCACTCAAGGACTCCGCCAATCTCATCCGTCATTTTATCGAGGACTACCACGAAAAACTCGAAGAGGACTACCTGTTCCCTCGATTCAGAAAAGCGAATACGCTGGTTGAACTCGTGGACACGCTCTACACACAGCACCAAAGAGGCCGCACTGCCACGGATGCCATCTTGCGCCTGGCAACGAATTCAGCTCTGAAAAGCCCTGAGGACAGGCGCCGATTGCGCGACTTGCTGGACAGATTTGTCCGGATGTACGAGCCGCACGAAGCGCGTGAAGACACGGTTCTCTTCCCAGCATTTCGCCGGATCATCCCGGAGCGGGAGTACGACGCTCTCGGAGAAGATTTCGAAAAGAAGGAGCATCAGTTGTTCGGGGAAGACGGTTTCGAGAGGAACGTGGAAGAAGTTGCCAGAATCGAGAAAGTGCTTGGGATTTACGATCTGAGGGAGTTCACCCCCCCGGAGTAACCGGGGAGACGTCTTTATGAAAATCCCCCTTGGCAAAGGGGAAATTGGACACATTTTCATCCGCGGTGGGGAACTTGAAAAGGTCATGCGGCACTCTCTTGAAAATCCCTTCCCTTGGAGGAGGTGAAGCTTTGATAAAGCTTCATGACCGCAGGTCCACCGGGGTGGGTTGAAAGCTACGGACTTCGGATTCAAACCCACCCCTGGCGCTCGGCGACCGCCGTCGCCCGCGCCTTCCCCTCCGTCGGAGGGGATTTTCATCATACATGGTGCCCCTGCAAGGGGCATGCAAGGCTTTTATGAAAGCTCAGGCAGGTTGACGGACAACAAACCATCATATGACCCCCCTTAACGACATCGCGACCCGGGAGATTCTCCTGAGCTTCTGGAAGGTTCACATCCTGCATCATGCCGAGGAGAGGCCCGTTTATGGCCAATGGATAGCCGACGAGCTCAGACGACATGGCTACAAAATAAGCCCGGGAACCCTTTACCCCTTGCTCAAGCGGATGGAAAAGCACGGGTGGCTCAAACGGAACCAGTCACGTGCCGCAGGTCCCCGCGCGCGGAGGGAATATCGCCTGGCCAAAGAGGGCGCCAAGATCTTGAATCTGATCCGCGAGCAAGTCACGGAATTACATGGTGAGGTCGTTCTAGAAACGAAAAAGCGTCGCCGTCGCTAAGTTCCTGCCGGTGAAAAGCCTCTTTTTATTTGCGGGGCTCATTAGCGCCGTCGAAGTATGAGGGTTCGCTGGTCTACGTGAACGTCTCGGTTCGAGTGGACACGTAAGCGGGTGTATGAGGCCGGAGAAAAGCAGAGCTATCACATTTATCGATTTACGCAAATTATAGTGATAACTTTAGAGGTCGCTCCTTTTGCACTTCGCCCTTCACCCCGCCTTTGGTACCCCTCTCCCCGATGGGAGAGGGAAGCTGTGAAAAAATTCGAAATTCCATAAAGACGCCATGTGAGGGCACACGGCCTACACTCATTCCACAGGTCTTGCGATCGCTTTGTAGGCCGGGTCCCCCGACCCGGCGCATTTTTTCACAGCTTCAGGGGCCGGGGGGTGAGGGGTTGGTCACTATACTTTCCAATCCCCAATAGTATCCGGCCCCCAGAGTCTATTCTTCTGCTAAATGCGTATTGTAGCCGAGCTGAACCAGCTTTTCGAAGGCCTCCCAGACATCTGTTGGAATGTCTTGTGGTATTTGAAACCCTCTTTCTGCATAAAGCTTTATCCGTTGGAGATCGCCGACCATAATCCCTATCACCTCTTCCTTTGATCCCACCCCGTTGGGATAATCCTCAAATGAAATCGGGGGCGAGGTAACGATGATGCCCTTTTCCGGCCAGACTTTCTTGAACGTGGCATAGGCTCTGCGTTCCATATAGGGTTTGTGAACCACGATGAACTGCTGGGGATTCATTCCCTTTTCTGCGAAAAGTACTTTCGTAAAAAGAACGTTCTCCCCGGTGTTCGTTGATTTGTTCTCTATAAGAATCTTATCTTGAGGAACCCCAGCCTGAACGGCCATTCGAGCAAACTTGTCTGCCTCTGGTTCATTCCAAAGACCCTTAGTCAGGCGACCCAGACCACCAGAAAACACAATCAGAGGAGCCCATCTTTCCAAGAAGAGCTTTGCGCCATACACTCCAACTCGTGGATCGTGACTCCCGAGCACTAAAATGCAGTCAGCTTTTTTGAGTTTGTGATTCAGGTGGTGGTAATCCCAGATTTTCTTTGCCAGTGAATCAATTTGTTTTGTGTCCATTGTCCATAATCGTAGAAGCGAGCTAAGTCTTCGTCAAATGATTCCCCCATTTTTGCTGACTTACACTCTCGTAAGTTTTGCTTTGTCTTCAAGGAAGGCTTACGTGGCAGAACAGGGGTGCGATTTAAGGTGGCACACGAGAGCAACTCGGCTGGACAGGGGTAGGATTCAATCCCCGACAAGCGCCTACTCAATGCTACCGCCCGAGAATACACCGTGACCCACCCGCCATGCGTTGAGACGTTCTTTAAAGTTTGGCCGATTTGGACTGAAGTGCCCGGTCTTATCAATCTGTCCATATGTGCCGTTTGCCAGCCGGACTTCGGCTCGACCTTCCGAGAAGTTTCGAGCAGATTCAAATTGTGGCGGGATCACCAGGCGTCCTTCTCGATCGATATACCCATACAGTCCGTTAATCACCACCCTCGCCAATCCTTCAGAGAAATCCCAAGCAAAAGTATACTTGGGCTCCACAATCCATTTTCCCGCGGTATCGATGTAGCCATACCCAGCTGTGGACTTGGCTAATGCTCTGCCACCGTAGAAATCATTGGCGACATCGAAACGAGGTGGTATGGCCCATGCTCCCGATCTGTCAATATACCCGGACTTGGGGCCTCTCTTCTCTGCCGTCAAAGTACCATCCACAAGCACGGCCGCAAGCCCTTCTCTGAAAGGTCCCGCCTTCATGAATCGAAAGTCTGTGGCCTCTTTTCCGCTTTGGTCAATATATCCCCAACGTTCCCATGGTCCGCAGCGATCACATAACTGAACTGCAGCCAGGCCCTCCGAGAAACTCTTTGCATTATTGAACTCGGGGTGGACTATCCATTGGCCCGTGCGATCAATATATCCGTATAGCCCCCCCAACTCAACTGCTGCCAACCCTTCAAAGAAACTGAGGGCATAAGTAAAGGGTCCAGGAATGACGACCTCGCCTTTTTGGTTAATATATTGATACTGGAGTTGATCCTTCCCTCCACCAAGAACCACTACGGCGACACCCTCAGAGAAGTCTTCCGCCTTGTAGTATCCGGGAGTGATAGCCCAGGTCCGATCACGATTAAAGTAGCCCAAGTTGTAATGGCCATTCTCTGCCCGAGCGAGTCCTCCTTTGTAGGGATACAATTTGGTGTATACGGGGTCTTTTGCCAGCCAGGCCACCCCAGTTGAAAGTAGACACACGGAGATGCAGAGGGCTTGTCCTGTTTTTCCTATTTCTCCCATTCGATGCAGGCGTAAGCAGAGCATCACAAGGAATATTGCAGCGCTCCCAACTAGTGATACGAAGAGCCATGGAGGAAGAAAAGGATTCAACTTGCTCCCAAGTGGCCAAAATGAACGATAAAGAAGGATCCAGACAAGGATACTCCCCCACAATAGGCCGAAGGAGATGAAACACCATCCTGCCGTTTTCTTCCTTTTGTGCCAGGCTGCTAATGCACACCAGGCCACTAAAGCTATTTCGGTGCTTGCTATCACAAAGGCCACACAAAGTGACAAATTAGGCAAAAGCCATGGCTCCAATCTGCTCTCTAACCAAGGCGGAGACTGGAGAGAAATGCGTGCCAAAACCATCCATGGCAAGCAAAAAGGGGCCAGGGGGTTGTCGAAAAGAAGTGCCGAGAAGCTGATTAGCCAGAGCCACAAGGTCATACCGAAGAAGATGACTTTACGATTCATAACGAACTCGTAGCATTTACGAGGACTTCAGTCGAGGTGGCAACCACCATAAGTATATCTGGGCTTTGACACAAAAGCTCGACTATCCCCACCTGCAACTATAGATCTTCCTTGCTGTCAAGCACATGGGCCTTAGAGGCTGAATTGGGGCCCTCTTAACTATTTCTCTAATTATTAAAAAAAGGGAGCGAAACAGGATTGTTGGGACTTCAGAAGATAGGCGGGGTGTAGTGATTCCTCATGGCTACTGCGTATAGTCCTATCATTGCTTTGGATCTTCAAGGCTCATAGGTAGATGGCAGTCAAGAAGGCGATCAAACGCCTGATTCATTTCTTCAGCTTCTTGCTCCAGCCAGGCGCATCGAGAATTTCACCGAGGCGAGTGTTAAAAGTAATGCCAGTAAGATCCAGTCCACCCCGACACCCTTTGCCGCCTCAAAGGTGGGGGCGAACTCCAGCGCCGGCCTCTGCGGAAGTGGCAGGGGCCGGACTCCCCCAATAAGTTGGATAAAGCCTGCAACGAGAGCAAATGTAATGGTAAGTCCTGCGACAACCAATCCGGGTAGGGCACGCTTCCATGGAAACGGGATTGGCGGGGGTGACGCAGCCTCACGCAGCACGACGTCCATGACGGAAGAGACGAAACCCGAGGAGGGGAGGATTTCCTCCTCCGCGGAAAGAATGCGATCAAGGTTGTCCAATCTCATCCGGCCTCCTTCTTAAGATACGGTACTGTCAGTATCTGCTGCAGTTTGTTCCGCAGGACTTCCCTGCCCCGGAACAATCTTGCTTTGAACGTACCCTCAGCCATGCCGAGACTTCGTGCCGCAGCAGAAACATCCATGCTGTGAAAATAGAAAAGAATCAATTGGCCTTCTGATCTTCCTGAGGGTGCTCATAAAGGATGAGCCCGTTTATCTTTCCGGGCTTATTCCATTGTTTGTCGGTGTCGCACTCCTCACTTATGCATACGTCCTTGGTCCCAAGGAGTGAATTCAGATAGCCTGGCTGGAAGTCTTGAAAAGCGTCTATAGCCTGGGCTGGGTCTTCGGCGGATCCCCGCCTTATTTGAACCCGGTTCGAATGACCGAGATTGTTCCCGCCCACGGGCTGAACAATTGGCCTGCAATTCTCTACACAAAGAGGTATTGAGGTCTGTGCCCACAGCCAAGAAATAACCACAGAGACACAGAGGCCACAGAGATAAGCCCTTGAATCTCGAAATCATCACACACCTGGATTTCGGAATTCTTTTTCTTCGTGTCCGTGACCTTGAAACCCGTTTCTGAGCTCACTCCCAGGATTTTTGCCTCTGTGTTATCTGTGCCTTTGTGGTAGCCCATTCCCACCTAGCGCACATTGAGAGATCTCCCCACAGAGACGGAGATTACGCATCGCTTGTGTCTGTGGTACTGGTTAAACAACTTAAGGTGAATCCCCTGCAATTCCCCGGAGACAAAGTTCCTGGGCTTCTTCTTTGTGCCTTTGTGCCTTCGTGGTGAAAGAGCCGCTTCAGTCCGGAGTGGAGAGATCCGTTTTCAACTTCAGACCGGGAGAGCCGTGGCCAGGCGGCTTGAGCCCTGGCTCTCGATCAATCACCTTGAGCAACTCGCGCGTCACCCGGTCATCGATCTCGGTTGCGTGCATCAAGTCTACGGGATATCGAATCACCAATTCGAGCGTGGACTGGGTGAGGCGAAGCCGACTTTTTGGCCGAAGGATACCCACCGGCGTGGCAGTCAGAGTCCTCTCCACGTGCCTGTATTGCTGCTCCATCTCTTCCCGGTACTCGGAAAAAATCGCCTCAACGGCCTCCTGCAAGTGCTCTTCAGCAGATCTGTAATCGGTGTCGGAAGGCATTGTCAGCGTAATCTCGTGCCAGACGAAATTCGTGCCCGGAATCTGCTTGAAAAGACCTGCTGTTGACAAGAACACGATTGAGTTCGAGAAAGCAACCACTCGACCACTCGGGGTCTTCCCCCCTCCAGCAATCAATTCGAGCAGGTGAAACCGCACAAGCCCGATATCCACCACTTCGCCGGTCACCCCTGCCACCTGCACACGGTCTCCCACCTTGATGCCGAATTTGCCGATCAGGAAGAAGTAGCCGGCAATAGAAAGAATGACGTTCTGGAGTGCAACTGCAATACCCGCCGTCATAAGCCCAGCAAAGGTCGCCACGGACCCGAGTTCATTGGCAAAGGAAATAACTAGAACGATCGCGATCAAGCACCAGAATACAATTTTCCGCAGCAGGAGAAACTGATACCTGCGTCGTACGTCGTGAACCAATCTAAAGATAGTGCGCCGCCAGAGTTCTGCAGCTCCGATGATCGTCGCCAGGAGTACAAGAAGGAGGACTACTCTGAAGAGCAGGTTCCTGAACTCCGCTTTGTATCGGCTCGCAATCATGCTCTGCCAATTGGTGAGGTTCCTCTTAAACTGGCCGAGCAGGATCCCCTGTTTGCTCAAAGGAAGGACTGCCGCAGATATCTGCTTGAATTGAGCTGTCAGCTCGTCAAATTGCTTTTTCGCCTGGGCCAACTCGGTCTGGTCTGCCGAGTCGGCTTGCTTGGCCAGGTCGTCACTGCGCCTGGACATCTCCCTGAGCCTGCCCACTAAGGGTGATCGTAGCGCTTTGCTTTCTTGGGCAACAGAATCTGTCAGCCGAATCGAGTCAGCGAGAGTGTGGATGTTTCGAGACAATAAAAATAGGTCTGCAGCGAGGCCCCAAACACCCGAGGGTTCGGGCTTCCGCGGACCAGCCACGGGAACTGCGGAAGATTGCTGATAGATAGAGGAAGGCGCTTCTTGTTTGGTCGAGGGTTTCGCCATGGCCGCTGGAATAGACCTCGCCAGCGCTTCGATTTTCTCGCGTAACCCGCTCGCCCCCAGGCCGTTGGCGCTGGACCCGCCGACGAACTCGAGCATGGTGTGTATGGCGTCTTTTCTGGCTACGAGAAGGTCGAGTTCACTCTGCGTTTCGGCGATTTGCAATTGCAGGGATTGACGCTGACGCCCGGTTGCGGATGCCAGCTTCTGCCGAAGTGCTTCCAGTTCCCCTCGGGTTTCCCGAGCTTTCCCGTCCAACACAGCAGACAATCGAAGAAGTGACTGATACCGAGATGAATCGGAATCCTGATTTCCTGCCTGGGTTGAGCTGGCCTGTTTTTCTGCAGATCCTGCTTCTGCCCTGGCGAAATCGAATGCAAGCCATACCACTTCATTGGCCACCTGCTGATTATCATTGACGATCAGCACCTGGTCAGGTTCAGTTGCCATTTCCCGCTGAAGTTCCAGTTGTCGGTACCAATCTATTGTCTGGTTGAGGAAAAGGATAAGGTCTGTTGGGCTGGGATCTCCGGAGGGCGGACTCTGCGAAAACCCAGCTCCGCCCATGGTGAGCAGGATCGTTAAGGCGAGCGCCAGGAACGTGTTTGGATGAGAGTGCCTCATGACCTTTTCAAATTCACCACGGCCAATGAAAATGCTGGAGGGCCCCGCTTCGTCGGGGCCACGATCGCGACAGGTGACGGCGGTCACCCGCGCGACCCTCCACCCTAACCACATTTTCATAGAAGGGGAACCAATATTATCGCAAAGAACAAAATGGATCGAATCACAAAATGGGGCTATTTATCAGGTGGACGATCCTGACGCGGCTCATGTTGCTGTTGCTTCTCTCGCTGCTTCGTTTGTTGTTGTGCTTTCTGCCGTTGCTGCTGTTGTTTTTGTTCTAGCTTCTGGGATTCCTGCCCCTGCTTTTGCTGGAGCTTCTGGTGTTCCTGCTGCTGGCGCGGATTTTCAACCTGGCGTTGCGCTTTTTCCAGTTGTTGCTGGTGTTTTTGTTCTAGCTTCTGGTTTTGCTGCTCCTGTTGTTGCTGCAGTTTCTGTTGCTGATTCCGTTCGATCTCCGCAGTATGGGTACTTTGAATCGGCCGGGCCGAAGGCGGCCGGTCTTCTCGGATGCGCGGAGTCTGCGGTGCCTGTTGAGGGGGTTGGTTGGGCGTTGCTTGCGGAGTGACCATGGGTCTGCGCGGTTGTCCAGATTGGCCCGGGTTGGTGCGGGCGACGGCTTCGATCGGCACCGGCTTTGCTGCCGGCTTTGCCACTCTCACAGCCGCAACAGGTTGCGTGCGTTGGGCTTCGAGACGTTGCATGTCCTGCCGTCCCAAGGGCCGCCCTCCATTGGATTGGATGGCTTGCTCCTGTTTGGCAAAAGCTACCGGTGCCGGCGGAGGTGCAGTCTTGGCCACGACTGTGCGAGTCTGAACGGAGAGAGGCGGCCTGACCGCCGTTGGCGAACCGACCCCCAGAACGCTTTTCCGCTGAGGAACCACACCTGCGTTGGCGCTGACCTGAGCCTGCACAACCTGTCTTTCGTCTACTTTGACCATGTTGGTGTGAACAGATTGCCCAGTGGCGAACGCGGTCTGGGATGTCGCGGTCACGGCCCCCGGCGCACTCCGGTTCACATATTTGATGTTCGTGAGGCTGGTGTTATTGGTCGTGTAGTTGTTATAGACATTGGTGACATAGGTATTGTTCACCGTCGTGTTGGTCACGTTGACGTTTGTCACATAGGTTCGGCTCACCCGATACGGCGGAACGTAGACCTCGCGCGGTCCAAGCGGAAACCACGCAACCCCCGGCCCAATGCCGACACCTACACCGAAGTGCGGCCCACCGACCCAAGCGACCAGCGCCGGTGCGTAAACCGGGCGCACAACGGCAACAGGCCCCGGGCACCAACCCCATCCCCCGCCCACATAAACCCAGCGGCCATAATGGAACGGAGCGAAGCCCCATGGGGCGTCATCCACCCACGTCCACCCCCACGGCGAGATCCAGACCCAGTGCCCGTAGCTATACGGCGCCCAGCCCACGGCAACCGCTTCGGGTACCCAAATTGGGCCGTAATCGGGAACGACTCGCCATCTGCCGTAGTCATCGAGATCTTCGTAACCAACGACATCAGGAGATACGTAACGTACGGAGGCAGCGTGAGCCTCGCGATTGTCCCGGTCATGACACCAGCGATCGAATTCATCAAAGTCGCCGACGCTGTCGAGGTCAGCCGTAAGTTGATCGGTTCCGGTGAACCTGGCCTGTTGATTAGAATGCACCGTGAAAGCCTGCCCCCCGCCCGTCACCTCGCCCTCACCGCTTCGGACTAATACGACCGTCGTATCGCCCGCTTCATTGACCTCAAGACGGTAATCACCCGGCCGGAGAAGATTGAAGGCAAGGTTCGGTGTGTCCACTTCGACCGTTTCGTCCGGGTCGAGGTGCCGCAAGTGAATGCTGAGGATGCCTTCGCTGAGTTGGATCTGGGCAATCGTGTCGGTCAGGTTCAAGAAA
>JBGOTQ010000197.1:0-13618 GCA_041476565.1 Terriglobia bacterium
AAAGCCCACGCCTCCCGGAAAAAAGCGGTCGGCGTGGCTACCAAAACTCGCATTTTCACAGAAGGAACTCACCGGATCGCATGATTTGCCGCTCGTCCATCCAAATGTCAAAATGGGTCCCCACCACATCGATGTGGGTAGAAGAGTACCATTCTGCGCCGGTATGCGCTCCGTAGGGATTTCCAAAAGCGATGTGGACGCCGGGAATTTTTTCGTCCTGAAGGATGTGACCGATAACGTGGCGCACTCCAATATTGGTACCGATGGCAAATTCTCCCACACGGTCACTATTGTCGTCAGTGTGGGTATATTGCCAGAAGTCCTCTGCCAGCCCGCGATTGGAGCTATGAGCTTCGGCCAGACGATTATTGACGACACGAACGGTCAGGGGGAAATCGCGCAGGTCTCCGTATTTGCTGCAGAGATAGTCGCCCACAACCCCATCGATGACAAACGTCCCATTAACCTCGCCTGGCGCCGTAAATACCTCTCCGCCCGGGAGATTCCCCCATTTTTCCGGCTGGATAATGCCACTGGTTTTTACCCACCGATAATGGGGATTGAGCGCAACAGTCAGATCGGTTCCAGCGGGGGTTGTCGCGCGAACTGTGCGCGCTGAGTTGGCCAACGACAGGACCCGGGTGCTGATTTCATCCACTTTGACAAAATCGGCGCGCATTCCCTCTATCATGATTTGTTGGTTGATGTTGACCATGTGAGCATGGCGGATGCGCTTGCGGTTGATCACTTCCGTTAACTGCATGCGTGTTCGCAGTTCATTGGGCTGAGCCTGGACCGCGTAAACGCTGACCTGGCTGTGCTCCAGGTCCTCCAAAATGATGGGGGGCATGTCCTGCAAAGGACGGGGGGCCAGTTCTTCCAGAACCCAAAGCTCATAGCTGGCCCCGATGGCCTCAATCTCCCGGATAATGGCGGCCGCAATCTCTTGAGAGGCCATATCGGTGATAACGGTTACTCGTTCTGCTGGCTTGACCCGGAGACAGGTTTGGATCGCGTTTCTCGCTCCAGGGGTCAATTCCAGGTTGAAGGGAATCGTGTTTGTTTTACTCTTCATGCAGTGGCTGTGGTCGAGACAGGATTGGAATCGTATATCCCCGCCGATGTCTCCTCTATGATATAGTCCACAACTTTTTTTAGATCTCCAGTTTCTTCGAACACGCGGAGTTGGCGATCTGCCCCCGTTCCCGTCTCCAGGATTTTGTGGATGTAGTTGATCTCTTCCCGGCTGTTAAGATCGTCCAAAACGTCATCAACAAATTCCAGGTATTCGTGAATCAAGTCGCGTTCGGGCACCTCCAATTGCTTGCCGAAATCGATCAGCTTGCCATCCAAACCGTAGCGAGCAGCCCGCCATTTGTTCTCCATGATGAGAGCGCGCCGATAAAGGCGGAAACCCTGATTGGCCGAGTAAAGTTTATAGAGCTTGGCAATGGTTGCTTGCATCAAAGCGGCGAGAGCTACCGTTTCGTCAACGCGCATCGGCAGGTCAGCCACGCGGAATTCGAGCGTGTTGAAAAAGGGATGGGGGCGAATATCCCAATAGATCTTCTTAGCGTTATCAATGCAATTGGTTTTGATCAGCAGTTTCACAAAGCTTTCATACTCGCCCCAACTCTGGAAATAATCGGGGATATTGGTACGCGGGAATTTGTCGAAGACTTTGCAGCGGTAGGATTTCAAGCCCGTATTCATACCCAGCCAGAATGGAGAGTTGGTGGAGAGCGCCAAAATGTGGGGAAGGAAGTATCGAGCCGCGTTCATCAGATGGATGGACGTTTCCCGATCCTCGACTCCGATATGCACGTGCAACCCAAAAATCAAGTTGGCCCTTGCCACCAGCTGCAAATCTTCCACAATCGTTCGGTATCTTTCGTCCGGATAGATCTGCTGGTCGCGGTAATCTGCGAAAGGGTGGGTGGCAGCGGCGGCGAGACAAAGATTGTTCTGCTTGGCCAGGCTGACGATCTCCCGCCGCAGGAATTTCACGCCTTCTTTGGCCTCTTTAATATTGGTGCATACTCGTGTTCCCACTTCGACCACCGACTGGTGCATTTCCGGCTTGATGTGTTCTGCCAGACGCAGCCGTCCCTTCTGAATCATTTCAGTTTGGATGTGGGAACGGAGGTCTCGCGTCTCCGGGTCAATGGTTTGATATTCCTCTTCGATTCCAATGGTAAATATAGGGTCCATGATCACCTATTCAGAATTATCAATTCCTGCGCATCAAGATCTAAGAATCTTCAATTCTCCCTAGCCGGCGGCGCTATGTGAAGCTGACTCGCCGCGTCCCTGCAAAAAACTGGACCATGTGTATTTTCCAATGGGCAGCTCGTCACTCTGAGCTTTGGCAATGGCGAACTGGGCCACCGCATTGACAACCCATTCGAAGTTTTCAGGCCCGACCGAGTCATAATCAGCATCTGGTGCGGGGTTTAAGAAATCGATAGCGTATGGAATGCCGTCCTGAACGGCAAATTCAACCGTGTTGATATCATATCCGAGCGCCCGGCAAAGCTTCGTGGCATCAGTGACCATGCGGTCAAAAAGTCCGGGATTCACCGGCTCAGGATTCCTGACGTAACGATTCTCATGGGGCTGCCTGGGGTCGTAGCGCATGATGCGTACGTTCTCCTGCCCGATTACATAACATCGAAAATACTGCTCGTAATTGATGGCCTGTTGGAGAGTCATGCATAGGTCCCCGGTTTCATCATAGGCACGGAAGAACTCCTCAGGCGAATCCAGCTTGTAAACGTTTTTCCACCCACCCCCGCTGTACGGCTTTAAGAACGCCGGGAAGCCAGTGTATTCAAAGATCCCGTCCCAATCCAAGGGAAAAACAAGATTCCGCATGGAGCGATCGGTCGTCCCCGTCGGATGGAGCTTATGCGGCAGGAGGACAGTTCTTGGAACAGCGACGCCTATTTTGGAAGCCAGCGCATAGTTGAAAAACTTGTCATCAGCACTCCACCAGAAGGGATTATTAATGACTAATGTCCCGTTGAGTGCCGCGTTCTTGAGATAAGCTCGATAGAAAGCGATATCCTGGGAGATCCGGTCGATGATGAGCCGATAGCCGCCGGGCTCCGCCATTTTCACTCCGCCAACCTTCAGGAATTCGGCGCTGACTCCAGCAATATTCATTGAGTTGATTCGATCCACCAATGCCTCCGGAAAGGTGTTTTCCATGCCAAACAGGATGCCGATTTTTCTCATGCGGTCTCCTCTTCTTCCCCGTAGCGTTAATCTGCCCCAGCAGAAACCTAAGGAAAGAACTTCATCGCCATCTGATGCCACCACAGCCAGTCATGCCCCGTACCGTCCCCCCAAACATCCAAAACATGAGGGATGCCTTTCTGGCTCATGATGTGCGAAAGAAGGCAATTATCATAAAGACAAATGTCGCGTTCCCCGGTCGCCAGAACAAATTTTCTGAATTCTCCGAAGAGTCTAAGAAACCAGGGATCGTTGAGGTTTGGCAGAAAATCAGGAGGACAATTAAAATAGCAATTGTCGTCATAATAGCCGTTCAGGAACTGGTGAATATCGAATGCGCCCCCCATGCTTACGCAGCCGCTGACCTGGTCGGGATGCCGGAGCGCGAAATTGACGGCATGGTATCCGCCGAAACTGCAACCCGTAGTAATCGGGGAACCGGAAGCATTTCGTGAGCGAATAAACGGTATGGCATCGCGCAATAGATAGTTCTCGTAATCAAGATGGCGCAACACACGCTGCCGGGGATGAGTGTCTTTGTTGTACCAGCTTTCCTGGTCGGCACTGTCCACACAAAAAGCCTGGACAACCCCCTCTTCATATCTGGATGAAATGACGTGGATCATCCCACGATCCTCGTAGTCGTAGAATCGCCCCATGGACGTGGGAAAAACCAGCAACGGCGTCCCGCCGTGTCCGAACACAAGCAATTCCATGTCCCTGCCCAGCGCCGAGCTGAACCATTTGTGGTATTCCCGATTCATATGTTCGAGGATCAAGATGACGACGTTCTAGGATAGAATGGATGATACCCCGCCCGGACGGATAATGGCAATCTCAGAATTTGGACCAAGGTGCCTTAGTCCGTATGCGGGGGAACCATACAAGAGTGTGCCATTGAAATGACCCGTCAGGACCGCGGTTCCCGGTATCAACTAGCGAGGACAATGACCATGTTTTCTTCTTGGAATTCAGGACACAACGACACCCCATTGCCGTTCCCGATTCTGCTCAATCATTTCTACCTGGTTCTGGACTCGGTCACATACGCCGCCTTCGAAGGTGATCGTTTCCTCCGGCGACAGTTTGCTGTTTCTGAACAACGCACTACCGTGCGCACTGACCGCACCTATACGGGCCTGTACTTTTACGGAGCAAACACCTATTTTGAGTTCTTTGATGTGGCCAAGGACCCGGGATGTCGCGTCGGTGATAGCGGAATCGCTTTTGGTGTGGAGCAACCGGGCGCTGTCAGTTCACTGGAGAATCGCATGGACGTTGATCCCCCGACCCTTGTCACGCGACAGTTAGGTGACACCCAAGTTCCTTGGTTTTTCATGCTAAAGCCAATCGATCTTCCCGTTGACTCCGGGATAAGTACCTGGATTATGGAATATCATCCGCTTTTTTTATCTCAATGGCATCCAGAGGCGGAGGGCAGCAATGTAGGAATTGGACGAAAGCAAATCCTTCAGCGCTATGCCGCTACTTTGAACGGCCCTCCAGCCCAACCCTATTTGCAAGATGTGGTTCAGATCACCCTGGCCACGGGCAAAGTAGTAACAAGCCGCTTGGTCAAGGAATGCAAGCAGTTCGGTTACCGTTCCCGCACCGACGGCGATACTGCGATATTAGAGGGCCCGGAAATTACGCTGCGATTGGCTCCTGAAACCGGCTCGCTGCGAGGGATCCAGCAGATTATATTGCGTGTCGGGGGAGCGCCGCAAAGGCAAACCGAGTTCCAGTTCGGGTCGACATCGGGTCTTGAATTTCATGGTAATGGGACGGCCACCTGGTCGTTTTGATATCGTGGAGGTTGATCCATTTCGGAGAGGTGTCACGTGGTAACACGTCGGAATGGTTCGGGTGCAATCAAAAGTGGCGGGCAGTATGAACATTGACGGTTCCACGTCCCGAAGGGACAACAGAAATTAGCCAGGGGCAAGCGCCATGGCGCGCCGCCCCTGGATTGTGTATCTGAATAAGCGGGCACCCTGGAGGGGTGCCAGGAGAGTCTCGCACCCCTCCAGGGTGCTATCCGGTTGGGAATCCATTCCCAGGGGTATCGCGGCGAACCTGGTCGCCGCTCAACCCCTGGCTAATTTCTGTCGTCCTTTCAGGACGTCTTCGGCCCTTCCTGCCACTTTTGATCGCACCCGAATGCTTCGGTAGAATGCTGCAGCCTGTGATAAGTTTGCGGTCAAGCGCAGCCATTGTATTGGGGAGTTGGGCCGATGGCGTGAGGTAACCCCGAAATTTCGTCTCAGGGGCTGGCAAAGAAATGCGACAACAAGAAATCGAACACCAGGAGTAGCCCAATGAATTCAACTTCAGATATAAAACGAGAATTGTTACGGCATACAGTGGCGACTCTGGCCTACCGGGGAGGAAAGACGCTCCGTGACGCCCCTGCGAGTTTTGCCACGATGCGGATTAGCGAACAAACGCGCTCGCCTGTCGAGATCCTGGCCCACATCGGTGACCTTCTGGAATGGTCGTTGTGGCTGGCGAAAGGACAACACATATGGAAGGACTCGGCGCCGCTGGCGTGGGAGCTTGAGGTGGCGCGCTTCTTCGAAAGGCTCCAACAGTTGGACGTTTACCTAGCATCAGACTCACCACTCGGATTTGGGCCCGAGAAGCTTTTCCAGGGGCCGATTGCTGACGCGCTGACCCATGTCGGACAGATCGCGATGCTGCGACGACTGGCAGGGTCACCGGTCCGAGGCGAAAACTACTTCAAGGCGGACATCGCGGTCGGCCGGGTTGGGGCTGACCAATCTGCTGCGAAAAGAGAGTTTGATTAAGTGAATCAACGTCCTTGCGGGATCACACGATCTCCTCGCTCGCCGGGTCCCACTTGACTTTCTTCTCACGCTTGAAGGCTTCAACCGACATCAAGAGGGCCACAGCTTCCTCAAAAGCTCGATCAACGTGGCAGCGCGGCAACTCGCGCGAGCGGACGCAGTCAATGAAGTTCTGCATGTGCGAACTAACTTGCAGTTGGCCTTCATGATAATCATAATCGGGCGGAACTGTGGTTTCCAAAGGCTTGAGACCCAACTGCTGGGTCACCTTGCGTGCTTCCGCTGACACCTTTCGCGCCGCCATCATTTTGTCATAATGGTCCGGCTTCCACTCTGCGCCAAAAGTTCGACAGAATTCAGGGGAGACCTCCAGCGTCATGTCCCGCCCCAGGTATTGAGCCATTTCACCGGGATGGGTGTTGTGGAAAGTACAGGCGAAGGTGACGGCAAGGTCCTGTTTGGGATAGTCAAATAAGACGTGCCACATGTCCGGCACTTCCCGATCATTCTTCCAGAAATACTTGCCTCCCTGGGTGACAGCGCTTTCGGGAATTCCCATCCCCAGAACCATGTTTACGGAATCCCACAGGTGGCTCAGCAGGTCCCCGGCAATTCCGGTCCCGTAATCCCAATAGCATCGCCACGTGAAAAACCGTTCCGCTTCAAAGGGGCGCTTGGGAGCATTGGCGAGAAAGCGTTCCCAATCGATGGTCTCGGGACTGGCGTCTTTAGGCATCTCGGTAATACTGTAATCCGTATAGAATTTCCATTCCGGTTTGTCGCTGGTACGATCGATGTAAGTCCGGACAAGAGGGACCTTGCCCAATGCGCCGGAGCGGAAAATCTCCCGCGCCTTATGAAAAGTGGGCAGGCTGTTGTAGTGGTGTCCCAACTGCATCACGACCTTGTTTTCTTTGACCGCTTTTCGCATGTTTTTTGCTTCAGCAACACGAGTGCACCATCCCTTTTCCACGTAGATGTCTTTCCTGGATTCGGCGGCCGCGATGGTGATCGGCGCATGCCAGAAATCCGGCACAGCAATGATGACGGCATCAATCTCTTTGTCCTCAACCACCTTTTCCCATTCCTTGACAATGCGCACATTTTTGTTGGAGCAAAGATTCTGCCCTCGGCTGATGTTGCCCTTGTAAAGGTCACAGATAATCCGGATCTGGGTATTGGGAACCGATTGAACTGACTGTAACAGGTAGTGTCCTTGTGTCCCGACGCCAATGCAAGCCACACTCACCACGTCGTTGGGACTCTTCTGCGCAAGCAGTGCCGGCGCTCGATTAGCGGCAGCTGTCAAACCGGCGCCTGCTGCGGCCAAGCTCTTCATGAAGGTTCTTCTGCCGTAGGGCTTAGGCTGATTCATAATCTCTCCTGTCCGATCCAGGTTGGTGTATCCCACCTATCCTGGAGGCGACTTACCAATCCGCTCGAGGGGTTAAGCTATCGTTACTCTTTGCTGGACGCAACCAAAAGTTGAGTCCAGAGGGAGAATCCCGAGATGCAACTCGACCGCGCTGTTTGTTTCCTATTTACTCTTACATGTCATAGTGACATCTCCCCCCGACCCGACCTTGTGGAAGTTTATCAAACTTCCACCCCTCTCCCCCGCCGGGGGGAGAGGGACTGGGGTGAGAGGGCGTTGTCACCATATTCTGCAAGTCTCTATAAGATCTCATGACGGTTGCTGGGTCCGCGCCTACGCCGTCCAAATTCGCTCCCGTTTCTCGTGTGTCTGTGCCGCTTCACATACCAGTCCGACGTTCTGTTCAACCTGGAAGTCGTACATCCCCACGTTAACAAAATCTGCACCGCTCTTGAAGGCTAGGTCAAACCCCTCCTTGGGCTGAAGCCGGCCCGCACCTAATACCTTAAAGGCAATCCACGGCTTGCGAATGGTCTTCATTAACGCGGCAACGTCTCGCACCTCTTGGGACTCGTAGCCGACACTGTTGATCGTCTTGAAGTAGAAATCTGCGTCAATTCTCTGCTGTTCGGCCAGGATCGGCGTTTCCATCGAATGCGACCCGATTCCAGCCAGCAGGCCATTATGCTTGATGAACGAAACCACCTCGGCCACGAGGTCCAGCTTCCCGTCCTTCACGAATGTGTCGGCAATTCCACCCTGGGCGAACGCCCCCACCGCGCCATTGTCGATCGCCAGTTTAATGTTGTCCTTCAAGTTATCCACCTTGGGGTAGGTCTGGGCGATCCACTGGATCTTCCCTCCCCTCTCCTTGCGATAGCGCTTCAGAATGCCCACGACACGGTCGTCGGTGCGCAGAATGGTGGTGTTGATCCCGCTTTGCTCGCACAACTGAAGCGTCTCTAAGATCTTCTCATCAGTGAAGTAATGTTTTAGCACGTCGGCGACATAGAGCAGGTTCCCACTGTGCGCAAATCCACTGAATAGGTTTCCCCCGCAGATCAGGCGGCTCACTTCGCGTTTCCCGATGCGGCCCATTGGCAGCCGCGCGGAGGCAGGCGTTGGTTTGACCGGTTCGTTTGCTTTCATCCACGCCTTAAGCGGGCGTGTATCGAAGGTAAGCCCAGCGGCTGCGGCGGCGGTGCCCAGAAAAAGGCGACGATCCAGGTTAATCGGCATAAAAACCTCCACTATAAAGTCAAAAGAATCCTTGAGGATTACTCATATGACTCTAAATCCCGGAGAGAGTATACACTCGAAGCGCCTTCCGTGCCTCAACGCTCCAAACCTGTGGTATCCGCCTTGAAAACCAGTGTGCGATTGCCGGCAGCCACCCGGATCCGATGCCCATCCTCGAATGCCTTAACCCGGCCCGGAGCGTCCACGCTGTCAGCTATGTCTAGCACATGAAGGAAAAGGTATTTGCGAGAGTTGCCACCTATCCTGCTCACCTCGATCCTGCCAGCTCCCATATCGGCGGTCGGTTTCAGTTCACCGTCCACCGGGATGGACTTGCCCCCGGAGACGAATCCCTCGATCCACTCCAGACGTGGCTTTTTCGGCAGGAGGACACTCACGATAACACGCGCGCCTTTCCTCCCCACCTCGAACCGCCTGCCCTTCTGTTCGATCTGCGGGACCAGCGGAGTATGCCACAGTGCTTTCGGGATCAGTCCTTTTCTGCGCGTTCCGATGCGGTCCAGTACAACGAGGTACCGATCGTCGACGAAAGCCATTTCTCGCGTCATACGCTCGACTCGGTCAGCAGGGTAAGCAGCTGTCATGTCGCCCGCGACATATGCCATCCCGGGCTCGTCCCGGTAGTCGAGTATGTCTCCTGTCTCAGACTGCTGATTGGCCAGGTACTGCGCCATAGTGGCGTCGGTCTGACTATGAAAGACTCGCTGACCCCCTTCATCTCCGGGGATGGCGGGGTCGATGACTAGGATCGTGTTATGAGCCACAGACCTGTGCCAGTACTGGGTACGGAAAGGGCCGGAGAAAGTCAGGTAGCTCCCGCTGTCCAGGAGCAACATGGAGCGGCGAAACACATCCAGGTGCCCCTGGTCGAAATGACCGTGGTCATCGAAATAGTTGCCGCATTTGAAGAACACGGTCGTGCTCTGAGGGTCCCAGCCGCTTTTCCAGATAACCATGCCCGTGCCACGCCGGCTGAACAGCGCCTTGGCGGGCAGAGTGTCCGGGGAGATTTGCCGAGCCGCCGGATCATAGAAAAGGAAATAGACATACGCCGAGGACCTCTCAACCACCTGGCCTTTGTTCTCCTCGATCAGCAGTCGCAGAATCCCGGCTCCCACCGGGTCGGCATAGGCCCAGGCGCGCTCGGAGACTGCCCGAAAGGTGTAGTTGTCGGAGAGCAGGCTATAGCTGTCGCCGAACCGCAGGTAGCTCTTGTCCGGGTAGCGTCCATAAAACAGAAACAGCATCTCCCGTCGCGCCCAGTCTCCCTGGTAGTCGCGGATCTCCGTCCATAGGTTCTCTCCAGTGGCTGAGCGCCAGCAGGAGACGAAATGCGCGGTAGCCCACATCGTGTACTTTCTTCCATAGCCAAACCCGTTATGGACGGTGCCATCCTGGAGTTGCCGCGCCGGAAAGAGTTTCTCTCTGAAATAGTCGTTGCCGTAACCCGCCAGATATTCCGCCTGCGGATGATCGCCGTAGAGGGCCAGCCCGGCCAGGGCTATGCCCATGGCCCAGCCATACATCCGAGTGTGGAAGATATGAGCACCATTGTGTTCCATTTCATAGATGAGCTTCTCGGCTTCTCCCGCGATGTTTTCAGCCGCTTTTCTTTTCCTTTCCGGCGTGAACGCCGGATAACCATAGAGCCAGTCATAGGCTATGGCGCGCCAGCCGACGTCGATCCCCTCATCAGTGGTGATCTCCTTCATGAGAAGCGGTTCCTGGAGCTGATTGATCGCCCGCTCAGCCGCCATGTCATCTCCGAGCAGAAGGCTGCGCAGGGCCAGATTGGGAGGAGAACCCTCGAGCTGTTCGAGAATGGGTTGAGCTTCCGGGCGCCTCGCCCGCTGTTTGACTATCTCGAGCGTCAAACCCCGATCTCCCCAGGAAGAGCCGCGAAAAAAAAGACGCGGATGTTGTGGATAGATACTCAGACTTGCCCCCCTACTGGGGTACGGAAAGAAAAGCAAAGTTGCCAGGAACCCCGGAAGCAGATAGGCCGGATGAGGTCTCATACGTTCGGGAAAGCTAGCAGAATTTTGAAACGAGCCAGCCATTCAGGGATCGATTCCAGGAGGCTGATTGACGGCAGGGCTGGCTTGTTCGTATAGGTTTTGCGGCGACGGTCGTCCCTGGCTAATCCGCTTTCATTGCCGCCAGGTTTTCTCACCATGAAAGACATAATGAGCAAGACGCCTTCGAGCAATTTACTCTCGGGACCATTGGCCAGCCTCTCCAGATTGACATTGATCAAAAAATCTCGCTGAACGCTGGAAATCTCCAGTAAGTCAACTGTTATACTTCGTGAATTGCTCCTATTTCGTCAACTGAATTCCCTCTTCCTGCCCTTCATGCTCCTCATAGTTAATTCATTTGAACCCAAGTGGTCAGTGATGAGTGACCAGTGGGTCCGGCGATACAGTAAACATCTTCGTTCCCTCTTCAAAGGCTGCAAGAGCACACTTGTCCCCCTTTGAAGACAGCCCAAGGTTCCTCTCATTCCCCCTTTGAAGGGGGTCAGGGGAATGTCCCCTGGGGTTGTTCTCCTTCTATGAACTTCCAAGAAAATCCTCCTTTCAAGGGGAATGAAGCTCTGATAAAGCTTCATGTTTTGGCTGCCGGGGGATTTCCTTTCAGATTCCGCTGGGCAGATCAGCACAACATAAAGGGCTTCGCCCCGAAGGTGTGAAAGAAGTTCCCCTCCTGAGTCAGGAGGGGAACTGAAGGGTGAACCGTTGATAACGGTTCACGGCCTTCAGCGGGGTGGTCGACCGCGGAAGCCGGCACCCAGCCTCAGTCCAAGTGCAACTCTTACCACCCCCGAAGTCCTCTCGGGCTTCGGCCCCTCCTAAAATAAGAGGGGAATTTTTCAGGGCTTCCCCGTTCCAAAGAGCGAATCGGGCACATTTTCATCCGCGATGGTGAAGTTGAAAACTTCATGGGGTGCTCTTTTTCCTCAATTCCTTGGAAAGCGGCTTCAGCTTTGGGTCGTAGTGGAGCATGGTCTTAGCTTCCCCCAGGGGACATCCCCCCGGCCCCCTTCAAAGGGGGATTATGGACATTCCCTTCACTCCATTCGAACGGGGAATAGAGACTCGAGAGAAGTTATCGAATGCCGAAGCGCCGACCGATGATTAATTTGATCAGCAGGTGATCTGTGGCTTGAGTGACGCCCACACCTACACCAAAGTTGAACTCCCAGTTTGGTCCCAGATTGAGATCAATGGTTGGAAAGATCTGATGCTGTTGATCCCTAAGAAGGTCAAAACCACTCAGTGGCCCCAGCGCGCCGTAGTACTCGAGCCCAGCACTGACCCTTTTGGTCACATCGTAGCCAAATTTAAGGTTGGGAGAGAATTCGACTCCTTTGGATGTTGAGGACCCGTGAAATGACCGGTCCAGTGTGGGATTGAAGGAAAGATAAAGCCGGCCCAGCTGCTTGTCGACGATCGGACGGATCTCAAGCGTCCATGTATCTGTCGAATAAACTGGCCGCTGGTAGCCGACCTCCGCAGATAGGCTGACCCCGACGGGCCAGTGCCAAGAGGCTGGGACACGGACGCGGGGACGGATATGATCGCCGACCCATTGCCATCCGTAATCCGGCGCGAGGCTGCTAAAGATGTAAAAACCAGTTTCAAACCAATCCGTCCAGCCATAGGTGATTTCAATGGTCTCATGGAGCGCATGGTCAGTTGGTCGGACCCCTTCAACGACTTGTTTTGACCCTTGGAGGGTGAAATTGGTGTGCGTTTCAAACATCGTACTGCCCTTGGGCACTGTGTCAGACCCGTAGACCTGGACCTCGTAATTATCCTGGGCCCACAACATCCCCCAAGCCATGGAAAAGACTACAACGCAGATTGACGCCGCCATTCGTTTGAGTTGCATTGGACAGCGCTCTCACACGATCTCGAAGAGGTTGCGAATGCACACACTGTTCAACTAACCGGCCAAGGCAGGCTTATTTCATCCGGCAATGCGCACCCGCCAAGGCCCCAACACGACATCGCCGGGACCCCAATAATTATACACTGATCACAGACTCTTTCTGTGACGGCTTATTCGGTCTGACAATTCCCTTTCACTCAGATGCTCCGCTCCTTCTCAGTCAAAACAGAGGATCAACTCCTTCTTAGTTATTTCGGAAGCATACATATCTGCAAATCTCTAACCGTGTTGTTGTATGATCAGTTGCAGGTTCGTTGAGTTGCTTGTGGGAACCCCCTGTCTGTAGTTCCCAGCCTCTCAATGAGCTGGAAGCCAAAAGCCTCAGATCTTTCAATTGGGAGCCATAGTCCAACGAGTCTCTGTCGCAAAACTCGGCAAGAAGGCTCCCCTCCTTGGATAAGGAGGGGCAGCCACAGGCCGCGGCGGGGTGGTTCGAACAATTCTGGAAAAGACAAGCCAGCATCGGTATTGAGGCAACTCCCACCACCCTCGCGGCGCTGCGCGCCACGTCCCCTTCCTCAGCCGAGTAGGGGAGTCTTCATGCAACCCTGCTGTTTCGCGACAGAAACTAACTGGAGAATAGAAAGCCGTGCGTAACTTATTTCTAGTGACAGTGCTGTTCATAATCATGCAGACAATTGCACCATGGGCCGATCTTCGTTGGACCGAAGGGTGGGCAAGAACAAATGACGCCACCCTACGAAATGCAGTCAACTCACCTGAACAGTGCTGGAGCCAGAGCAAGACGTATCTCGCAAATTCAGCTCAAGCGCCCTCTGCTGGAAGCGAGCCTACACCCGCCAATCCCCCACGCTCAGCCAAGCTGAAAATCCGCATTGCCGGGGCACAGATCTCTGTCTCCCAAAATGTGAAAGCGAACCAGGCAACAATCAGCCGGGCAATTGACTTTGCTTTAGCGGAAAAGGCGGACATCTTGTTGACGCCAGAAGGATCCCTCAGTGGCTACACTAACGACTTTGATCCG
>JBGOTQ010000198.1:0-13526 GCA_041476565.1 Terriglobia bacterium
CGTCCAGCTTGGGAAGCTGGCATTCTACCGCTGAATTACTCCCGCATTTCGATCTGTACTAATAATAAGCAACTTAATCGAGAATGTCGTTTTCTGTGCAACAAGTATGCAACAAAACCCACAGACTCCCTTCGTCTACTTTCTGAGTTCCCTTCCTTCTCACGAAGGCAATATACGCTCTCTGCCTCATGTTTGCAAGAGTCGTCGAGACTGTTTATGACGATTTCAATCTGATCTTCGCAAAGTTACCCGACCGAAACGGACTGCTTCCATCTTGAACCGTTGTCCTAGTATCAGCCTTCCCTGAGGTTTTTCGCGTGGACAGTGGGAAATACATGGGCTGTTGGGCCCACAGTGTGCCGTCGTTGTCGAACGTGGCGATGCGCTCTGGCGCAGAGACAAAGTCCTTGCTGCCGGGCGTGGTCACGCGCTTCACAAAGTCTACGATGGCCTTCTTCCCTGGCCCGTCGTTCAACGACGGAACCGGATCGGCGGCCTGAACAACGGTCGTTGTGAAAACCACAGCGCAAGCGAGGACGGCGGCAAACATCAGCTTTCGTGTGCGTGTGGTCTTCATGATTGTGCTCCTTTTTGCTGGTTGTTGAGAATGGTACCATTGACAGCCACCGCCTCATTGTTATCATTTAATCAAAAATGTAATCACTAGAGGCCTTATGGTGAGAACGCAAATCCAGCTCAAAGAGGAACAGGCAAAGGCAATTAAGAGAATCGCCCTATCGCGCCACCTGTCCGTCGCCGAACTGATTCGGCGCGCCGTCGATACCATGATCAAGTCAAGTCCGGTCGCGGATCCTGAAGAGAAACTCAAGAGGGCGATCGAAATCGTCGGAAAATTCAGCCCCGGAAAACATGATATTGCCAGAAGACACGATCAATATCTGGCAGATGCATACAGGAAATGAGAATCTTCATCGATACAGCCGCCTTCTACGCCCTGCTCGATAGGGATGATGCCCATCATCCGAGGGCAAAGAGGGCGTGGACTGCAACGCTGAAGGCCGTGCACTTGCTAGTGACGAGCAATTATATTCTGCTGGAAACTATTGCGCTTCTGCAAAATCGCCTCGGCATAGAAGCGGCACGAGCATTTCATGATGATGTACTCCCGCTGACCCACGTTGAGTTTGTTGCCTCGGAGATGCATCGATCTGGGGTCGCGGCCCTTCTGTCTGCATCAAGACGAGATATCAGCCTGGTGGATTGTGCCAGTTTCGAGGTCATGCGCTCTCATGTCGGCGACATCCATTCCCAAACTTTCCGCACCGTTACGCCGGCGGGCGCGTCAATTTGCGCGGCGTGAACTTCGCTGCCGGTAAGCGTAAGCAATAGGACCTCGGCGCGGCGATGCGCCGGCATGGTGTCCGTCAACGCGCGGAACTCGCGTTCGCGGGTGCCCGTGTCGGAAAGGTCGGCGGCGACCTGCATCAGCGCGCGACGGCCCTCCGGGTCGGTAGCGAGTTCCCTCGCACGGATCAATTGGTAAGAGCTAATTCTATTTTGTTCCACATTGCTGAATCCAAGGATTGCCCGGATGAAACTTCTCCTATGAAGAGAGCCCAGTCTCCGGGAATCATTCGGTCAATGGAGACCTCTTTGCAAACCCTTCGGACTATCATCTCCTTATCTGCTGTAAGGTGTTTCGTTATGTCCGATTGCAGGAATGCAATCATTCTTTGAACATGGGTCCGGAATGCTCCAGCCTGGCTGGTATGGCCCTCCGCGACAAAGAAGAACAAGGCACCAAGAGTGCTGAGAACACGCTGCTCATCGTTCGTTCCCGGCATCCCTCCATCCGATTCAATTCTAGCGGCCAACTCCAGGAGCAGGTCTTCAGCCCCACCGAATCCTTTGGTTGCGCCGTTAGACTTCTTTGGGTAAGCAATCCTTTGTGCCGATCCAACCAAGGACATCAACTCGGCATCCAGGCTGGCACTGCCCAATGCAGCGAGCCGAACACCCCTCATTGCCTTTACGGAACCAAGCATGCGCATTGGCATTGCGCCCTGGTCAGCAAAGTAACTCCCGAAGCTTACATCTTGAGGGATGCCGACCGGAACGATTCGGGTTTCGGGAAGTTGTCCCGGCTTGTCCCCTTCTCTTTCGACCACCGCCACCAAGGCCATCTGCCGGCTCGCCAACCCGTATGTTTGACTGAGTGCCTCCAGGCGCTTGAGTAGTCGATCCTCCTGCCGTTTTCCCGCTGCGCCCGGAACCTCGCTACCGGGAACCCTGCTTTCCGTATCGGTGATAAGTTTTGCCCCGCGAATCAGGCGGAGCGTCTCCCCAATGGAATCCTGCTTGATCTGCAATGGCTCAACCAGGCAGTGCTTCTCTTGATCTGCGGTCCATTCGAATCGCAACGCTCCCTCCGCCTGGCCCTCTGTTTCTCCATAGACCACCAGGGGAGTGCCCGCAAAGACTGCCGACTGCGGCTCAGGCAGGATGACAACCCCAGGAAGCTTTTCGGTTTTTACCTGAATGCTTGCAGCTATGGGTTTGCCTATGGAAGCAAACAGTTCGACCGCCGGCAGGTCAATCCTCTCCCGCGGGGTTAGAAACCGGCTGACGCCGCCGGTCTGTTGCGCCAGTAAGGAGAGAAACCTGTCCTGGCTGGCGCTTCCGATCCCCAAGATATGGATGCGGATTCCTGCAGATCTGGCCTTCTTCAGAATGTCTTCTGTGCCCATCACCTGCCCGTCGGTCACCAGCATCACATCGCCGCCTTCCCGTCCAAGCATCCTGGCTGCAGCCATGAATCCTGCGGCCAGTTCTGTACCGCCGCGGGCATCAATCCCTTGCAAGAAGTTGCGGAGCGCCTCTCGGCTTTCCATTGTTCCCGAAACCAAATTCTGTCTGAAAGACTCGATGTGGTTATCAAAAGCCACCAGGCTGAACTGGTCTGTTCCGGAAAGTGCCCCCAGGCAGGCTTCGATGGCTTTCTTCGCCTGGTCAATCGGGGCTCCGCCCATCGATCCGGACCGGTCGACAACGAAGACGATACGCCGCGGACCATCAGGCCGTTTTCCGAAACTCTCCGAAGGCAGGATAGCCACAAAATGCCCTTTGCCGTCCTTGCCCATGCCGGTCACAACCCCCAACAGGTTCTCTTTGGCTTTGACGTCCAGCACCAGGTCCCGGTTGGGGAGATCATGGTCTTCGGCCAAGGTCACCCTTCCCCTTTGCAGGCCTCCCATGGAGAAACGAATCCCGTGCGAAGGAGAGCCGACCTCGGCAATGGCTGTAGGCAGGTAAATGGAAAGGTCAAACCCGACTTGATGCAATTGAGAGGAGTCTTCTTTGAATTGGGGGAGGATCAAGTCACCAAACTGGTCTTCCGACAATTCAATTTCGCCAGTGCCTGCATCCACGGCCACCGATCTGGCCCTCGAATGGTAGCCCGGTGCCAGCGTGAAGGGAAAGCGGAAACGGAAGCCCCGGTCATGCAACTCCACGCCGGCCAGCAGTTCCAGGTAGACGGTGATAGTTTCTTTCGGTCGAAGATTTCCGAGGTTGAGATTTACCATCCCGTCCCGATACTGTCGAACCAATGTAGAGAGGTGTCCCTTCTCGATGCCCTCCTCGTATGCTTTCACCGCTTCTTCCACCGGCTTGAGCTGGGAATGCACCGAGAAGCCTTTTCCCGTGACTCGAAACCGCCTCAAGGCCGCATCCCGGGGCAATGGAAAGGAATAAATGACTTCCAGAGGCTCGTTTTCTTGTGAAGAGAAGGTATGCTGGACGACCAGCCGAGCTCCCACAGGCAGGACCTTCCCGACCAGGAGCAGACGCTGCATCGACAGCTTGATTTCTTTTCCCGTTTGAGCATTGACAGGTTCAAACCCTACCACCTCAGTTAGAGTGTTCATTAGTTCCCCTCCTCGCTATGATCATCTTTGAGTTCATTGACCAGTTGATTCAATGCATTGTGCACCTGCCGGAGCCTCCAGGGACTCAAGTCAGCCCGCACCCAAACAAGCAGGTCAGAACCCACCGAATAATTCCACCAGGCAGAAGGCTCGGGTAGAGCTCTTCTTAGCTTGCCTTGTCCCAGGGAGCGGGCGATCTCGGTAAGGGTCAGCCCCTGCCCCTGTAGTTTCTTGATATCCTGTAACTGCCTTAGATGCTCTTGCCCATAGGAGGCACCCCGTCCGGCCTGGGAAGGCCCAGGCAGCAGGCCTCTTGCAATATAGAACCGGATAGTACGGCCAGGTACCTCCGACTGTTCAGCCAGTTCAGCCAGAGAGAGTGCCTTGTCCTTGGATCTTTCCATAAGTCCGTTTCTCCCTAGTAGACTGGAACCACCATAACAAATTAATACGACACTGTCAAGTACTGTTTTAATTAGAGTCCGATAATCTATGCGAAACGCCGCATGTTTAGGCGGTTGACACAGCCCTACAGCCTTCCAAGACTGTCCCGGTACCGCAGCACATACTGGGTCAGTGATGGGTGGTGGCTCCGCTAGGAGCCCGTTTCCTCCTATTCCCGGTGTAACTCACGCTTTACCGCAGCAAAGAGAAAACACTTGACATCCCTGAGTCCCCCATGCTGCAGTGGGGCGTTGCCAATAGGGGGGCACTCCGGCCTTATTCGAGCTCACAGCTAAATTCCTCGTCCTGGTGATGGGATGTGTTGCATCTTTATTAGGGTTCGTTACTAAGTTCGCCTCCCGGTGGAATTGATGGATCGGCTCCAATTCTTGCAGGCACACGGCGTCTGTCGTGACAAGACCCCTCTTCGAGCGGGAGACGGGAGAGCGCGTAGCTGATCGGGCACTGTCGACTGGCCGAGCAAGCGGGTTTCCAGGGGGATAAACTCCATTGATTGCGGGGGCCATGATTCCAACGGCGGGGGACAATCAGTAATCGATCTCGTACTGTAGTCTTTATAGAAACCTATCATGAGTGAGGTGGAGAGATGAGAAATCAGAACTCTGCAAAAAGCAGTTTGTCCCGGCGCCAATTCTTAGATCGAGCCGGGTCGGCCGCAGTTGGCTTGACGATCGTTCCACGCCGCGTATTGGGTGGGCCCGAGTATGTGCCTCCCAGCGACAAGGTCAACATTGCCTTCATTGGGGTCGGTGCGCAGGGGTTGCGCGTCATGCTCAGCTTCATGAAGCAGCCCGACGTGCAAGCCGTGGCTGTCTGTGATTGCAACAAGGGTAGTGGGGATTATCCCCAGTGGGGTGACCACGAATTCCGCGACGCGGTGCGCCGGTTACTGAAGGTCGACTCGGGATGGGAGTGGCTCAGCCCCAACCAGCCGATCCGGTTATCCTATTCTTTGACGAGCACCGGCGGGATGGCGGGGCGCGAGCCCTGCCAAAAAATCGTGGACGCCTATTACGGCGCCGAGAAACGCTCCGGCCAGTCCCGCAGTTGTTCAATTTACAGCGACTTCCGCGAGCTGCTGGAAAAGGAGAAAAGCGTCGACGCCGTGGTGGTGGGCACTACCGACAACCTGCACGCGACGGTGTCGGTAGCGGCGATGAAGAAGGGCAAACACGTCTTCTGCCAGAAGCCCATGACCCATACTATTTATGAAGCCCGGCGCGTCGCCGAAGTAGCACGCGAAACCGGTGTGTCCACCCAGGTTGCCGTCGGCAACCAAGCCTCCGAAGATACCCGGCGGCTGTGCGAATGGATCTGG
Organism: Terriglobia bacterium; assembly: GCA_041476565.1. Taxonomy (GTDB): domain Bacteria; phylum Acidobacteriota; class Terriglobia; order Versatilivoradales; family Versatilivoraceae; genus DATKMG01. Next base: position 5,671 of record JBGOTQ010000198.1, read on the forward strand.
GACGGCGCCATCGGGCCAGTCCGCCAGGTTATCAACTGGTCGAGCCGTCCCTTCTGGCCCCAGGGAGTCGACCGGCCCAAAGAGACAGAATCGGTCCCCGCGGGACTGGATTGGAATCTGTGGCTCGGCCCGGCGCCGGAGCGTCCCTTCAACCACGTCTACCTGCCCTTTGTCTGGCGCGGCTGGTATGACTTCGGTTGCGGCTCCTTCGGCGACATGGGCTGCTACAGTTTCGACACCATCTTCCGCGTGCTGAAGCTGAAGGCTCCGACTCATGTAGAGGCCAGTTCGACGGACCGCTACCCGGAGACCTATCCCCTGGCTTCCATTGTCCATTTCAACTTCCCAGACCGCGGCGACATGCCGCCGGTAGAAATGACCTGGTACGACGGCGGTTTGACACCTCCCCGTCCGGACGAGCTGGATGAGGCACGGGTAATGAGCGGTGAAGAGGGGGAAGGATTGTTGTTTATCGGGGACAAGGGCAAGATCATTTGCGATTTCAGTGGCGGCAACCCCAAGATCATCCCTGAATCCAAGATGAAGGCCTACAAACAACCTCCCAAGACGTTGCCGCGCTCGCCGGGCAACGAACGAGAGTGGCTCGACGCCTGCAAAGGGGGCAAGACCAAGCCCGGGGCCAACTTTGAGTTCTCGGGCGTTGTCACCGAGACTCTACTATTGGGGTGTGTAGCCCAACGCACAGGACAGAAACTAGTCTGGGATCGCGCCAACTTGAAAATAGTCAACCAGGCTTCAGCACAGGCGTATGTCCGCCCGGAATGCCGACAGGGATGGTCCTTGTAGCCCCGGCACTGCCGCAGACCTCTGCCGGTCTAACGCTCGGCTCGGCCCTCAGGTGCGGTTGTTTTTCCCGAACTGACACGCCTTGCAGAAGTGGGCGCTGCTGCCGGGTTGGTGTCTCCTGTCCCTTCGGAGCAGCCACTCTGGCCACTGTTTTCCGATCCCGATTGGAAAGGAATTCAGATGAATCAACCAAGACTGAAGAAGCAAACTGATATTTCTCCCTCCGGGGGTCGTCTCCTTTCCCTTGATGTCCTGCGCGGGTTCGATATGTTCTGGATAATCGGGGCCGATGAGTTGTTCCGCTCGCTCAGCAAGATTAGCCAGAGCGGTCCTGTCCGTTTTATCACGCAACAATTGGATCACGTCCAGTGGCAGGGTTTTGTCTTTTATGACCTGATCTTTCCGTTGTTCCTTTTTATTATTGGCGTGTCGCTGGTCTTCTCCTTGGACAAGATCATAGAGCAAGAGGGTAAGCGGACCGCGTACAAGCGCATCATTCGGAGAGGGCTCATCCTGTTTCTGCTGGGAGTCTTTTACGACGGAGGACTTTCCCGGATTCACGAGGAGAATATACTTTGCGGGGTCCTGCAGCGGCTGGCATTAGGGTATTTCTTCACAAGCTTGCTTTACTGCAACCTGAAACTCAAAGGCCTAGTCGCCACCTTCGTCTTGCTTCTCGCCAGCTACTGGGCCTTGTGGACATTTGTGCCCTTGCCCGGCGCCACGCAAGTGTCATTTGAAGAAGAAATGAACTGGACGCATTACGTTGACTATCTGATGCCGCCGTACCACCGCATCGATAATGAAGGCTATCTCAGCACGCTGCCGGTAATTGGGACTTGCTTGCTCGGCGTCTTCGGCGCGTTTCTCTTGAAGAATACTTCGATCGCCCCTAAGAAGAAAGTAGCGTGGTTGATCGCGGCAGGGGCGACCATGACGATCCTCGGATACCTCTGGGGCATGCAGTTTCCGGTCATCAAGCGAGCGTGGACTTCGTCGTATGTGCTGGTGGCAGGGGGGTATAGCTCTATGCTCCTGGGGTGGTTTTATCTGGTGGTAGATGTCTGGAAATATCAGCGATGGGCAGCGCCGTTCGTTTGGATAGGGATGAATCCGCTGACGATCTACCTTGCAACCAACATTGTAGACTTGCGCAAGGTGGCCGAAGTCTTTGTAGGTGGCCCAATTGCCTTTGCCTTGGGACGCTTTGGCGACCTCCTCATTACTTTGGTCGCCCTGGGATTGGCCATTGCCTTTGTGCGCTTTCTATACCAAAGGAAGATCTTTCTTCGCGTGTAAGGAGGCCTTATCTGCGTGCTTGCCGACTCGGCGGCTTGTCCGTTTCCGGTTGCTTTGCCGCACGTCGAAAATAGCTTACCCAGCGTTTCGCAGTGCTTCGCTCTGCTCAACCCTGGGCTGATCTGTTGCGGCCCGACGGGCCGCTCGATGGTATGAACAGAATGGAGAAACTCCAACCCGGGCATGGCCCAGGATCAGGCTGTGCAGGATCGAACTCAATGTGAGGTAGACCTGGTGAGGAATAAAAAGGAATTGCCAGTCGTCCTGGTTCTCTTGCTTTTATGCCTCTCATGCTCAACCAGCGTTCGGCGTGATATCAATGTCATTCCCAAACCAGTGGAAGTGATTGCTAGAGATGGTGAAATGCAGTTGAGAAATCCAGTCTCTATTTTCTACCAGCCCGATTCTCAAGAGATACAAAAGACTGCAGGAGAGCTGGGGGAGTCCATCAAAGAGGTGACAGGTTTGGCGGTGAGCTTGGTTCCCCTTCCGCAGGGTTTGAAATCCGGCAAAGGGTTCTATCTGGCTTTAGACAATGCTATTCAGCAGAACGAAGGATATCAGCTTGAAATTTCCCCTGATCAGGTCAAACTCGCAGCCCGGCAGGAAGCAGGCCTCTTTTATGGAGTGCAGACACTCAAGCAGCTTTTGTTTCATGCCAAGCCACCCCAAAGAGGAGCCTCCTACGCTCTGCCCTGCCTCAAAATTGTGGACTATCCCCGGTTCACCTGGCGGGGCATGCACCTGGATGTTTCGCGCCATTTCTATCCTAAAGAGTTTATCAAGCAGTACATCAATGTTCTGGCCATGCACAAAATGAATGTCTTTCATTGGCACCTGACAGATGATCATGGCTGGAGAATCGAGATCAAGCATTATCCACGGTTGGCTGAGTTTGGCGCCTGGCGGGAACCCCGAGATGCCGACAGTTGGCTTTATGATAAGAATCGGTCCATGGATCTTAAGAAGAGAACCTATGGCGGGTTTTACACCCAGCAGGACGTTCGAGAGGTCATCGAATATGCTCGCCAGCGCCATGTGACTATTCTTCCTGAAATTGAAATGCCTGGCCACGCAATGGCCGCCCTGGATACCTATCCGGAACTCTCCTGTACTGGTAAGCCCTATGTGCCTCCTGACCCTCCAATCACTGAGTTTAATGAGTTCACTGCTCCCTTTTGTGCAGGCAATGACAAGTCTTTTGAGTTTCTTGATAACATCTTGTCGGAGGTCATGGAGCTGTTCCCCAATCCTTACATCCATGTGGGGGGAGACGAGGCCAAAAAAACATTTTGGCAAGCGTGTCCCAAGTGCCAGGCGCGCATGCGGGCCGAGGGTTTGAAAGACGTCGATCAATTGCAGAGTTATTTCATGAAGAGAATCGGCAAGTTCGTTTCCTCGAAGAATAAGAGGATGATCGGCTGGGACGAGATCCTGCAAGGAGGGCTGGCGCCTGAGGCCGCAGTGATGAGCTGGCGCGGAGAGGAAGGCGGGATTGAGGCTGCCCGGCAAGGGCATGATGTCGTCATGACCCCCTCGGAGGTTACCTACTTCGGCATCCGCCATTATTTGGAACCGGCCAAGAATGGCGAATCGAGACTGATCTCTAAACTAAAGCAGGTTTACGATTATGATCCTGTGCCTTTCGGTCTCACTGCGGATGAAGCCAAGCATGTGTTGGGCGCTCAAGGATGCATTTGGACCGAGGACGTGCATACATCGAAGGAAGCGATGCAGACGCTTTTGCCCAGCTTTTGTCCCCTTTCCGAAGTCGTTTGGACAGGATCATCTCAAAAAGATTGGGCGGATTTCGATCGTCGGTTGAAACAGCATTACCAGTATCTTGACTTTTGCCGCTTGGATTATTTCGTCGTAACAACCGGCGGGTTGCCGCGAAGTGGAAATTAGGTCGCTCAGAAAGAGGCTTTACCCAGCAAAAAGACAATTCTCCCAAGTTGTCGAGAGCACTATTGGGCTAATGCACGGATGGAAAAGAAAGGAGGCGCATTCAACATGACGTTCGGCGGCAGCCAGGCTGATTGCAGGAGTGACCCTTCCGATACCTGCCGCTCGATGCTCAAGTAGACTATGTGAAACACAGAGTGACGAATCTTTATATCCCAATCACCCCCATTCTTGCCGGTTCGAGACCAAGCGCTTGGAGGGGCGATCTCTGCCAGGCACGCAAGAGCCATGATTGCCGCGTGCCCGAACCGTTCAAGAGGATCAACGCAAGTCTCTGGAGGCCCCACATGTTCAAAAAAGAGCGTGTTTTGCTGCTGTTACTGGCCGGAAGCCTCCTGGCAGCAATGGTTCCGGCCGACCTTTACTGCCAGGAAATCACCGGAAACATATCGGGAACGGTAACGGACCCGAGCGGCGCCGTGATTCCGGATGCAAAAGTTGTCGTCAAGAATGTCCTTACAGGCGCTCAACGGTCCACTACCACGACTACGGCCGGGGTCTTTTTCTTCACCAGCCTCCCCACCGGGGATTATCGGCTCACGGTTGAGAAGGCCGGGTTCAAGACCTCAGAAACCACCGGCATCCACCTCAGTGTGAATGATAGGCTCAACTTTCCAATCATGCCGGAAGTCGGTGAGACAACCCAGACCGTTTCAGTAACGGGTGAAGCTACGGCGCTTCAAACAGAGACCGGCGAGGTTTCAAACCTGGTCGGAAACGCCCAAATGGCGGCGTTGCCGCTCAACGGGCGTTATTTCGGCCAGCTCGTGGACCTCGTTCCCGGCGTCGCGCCGGATGACGGGCGCATCAGCGGAAATTCCACGGCTGTCTCGTTCAATGGCAATTTGTCAAACTCCAATTTGTATCTGGTCGATGGTCAATTCGACATGGACAATGGGAACAACGGCGACACCATGGTGACTCCCTCGGTGGATTCGATCGAAGAGTTTAAAGTCTTGCGGAACAATTACAGCGCAGAGTTCGGGGAGGCCACCGGCGCCATCGTCAATGTGATCACGAAATCGGGTACGAAAGACTTCCACGGTTCTCTTTTCGAATTTGGGCGGAACGACGCTCTCAATGCCACCGGGTTCTTTCTGAATGCCAATGGGGAACAAAAGAGTGAACTGCGTCAACACGAATTTGGCGGCACTGTGGGTGGGCCGTTCTGGATTCCGGGGAAGTACAACACGGATCGCACCAAAGATTTCTTTTTCCTGTCACTGCAATATCGCCGAGAGGTTAACGGGAATGTCCTCACCGGAACTGTTCCCACGCAAGGACAGCGCCAAGGAATCCTGGAGACACCTTGCGCGTTGGGGCAGGCGGGGTGTGATCCTCTGGAGTCCCCTGTTACAGGCGAAACCAACGTGGATCCCATTCTTATCGACACCAATGCCAAGGCGCTGCTGGAGCGCTATCCACTCCCGAACGCCAATTATGAGGCCAACGGGTTTAACTTCATCACCAGCTCGCCGGATAAGTCCAGCCAGAACCATGAGTCCGTCCGCTGGGATCACAACATCGGTGAAAAAGCTGTGTTGATGGCGAATTACATGCAACTGAACAGCCCCTCCAGCAACAGCAACACTGGTTGGGGAGATGACAGCTTTCCTTCGGTCAGCAGCGATTGGTTTTATGGAAGCAAACTTGGCTCCATTAAGCTGACTTACATGATCAGTCCTCGCACGGTGAACGATTTTCAGGTGGGGTACTCCGGCAACACCATTACCTTTGTAACAAGCAAGTCCTCTGATCCGGCACTGGCTTCGCGGACTGGTTTTACCTTTAACGAACTATTCCCCGAAACCAGCGGTTCGTTTCCTTCGATGTTTGGCGTGGAGAATTTCAGTGGGGTCTATCACACAGCGCCATTTTACAACCGCACTGACAATATCCAGATCAAAGACGATATTTCGCACACTGTGGGAAAACACAATTTCAAAACGGGATTCTTTGCCCGATTTAGCCGCAAGCGCGAACCCGCCAATGGGGGCGATGATGAAACAGCGGGGACCCTGTCCTTCAACACTTACAGTGATATGCTGCTCGGAAATCTCTCAGAGTATACGGAGGAGCAAACTCTCAATGAGGTGCCTAGCCGCGGGCGTGATCTCGCCGTTTACTTCCACGACACTTTCAAGGCCCGATCGAACCTGACTTTAGATCTCGGCTTGCGCTGGCAGTACTTGGGCCAGGTCTTCTCAGCCAACAACAATATCGCCAACTTTTACACGAATCGCTACGACCCCACCCGTTGCTCAATCAGTGCGTTCGATCAGAATGGGTTGGTTGACCCCAGCAAGTGCGATGTCTTGAACGGCATCGTCACGCCCAAATCGCCTGGGGTGCCACGGGCATTGGAACAAGCCCACTACAAGGACTTCGAGCCGCGAGTGGGATTTTCGTGGGCCCCCCGATCGAACCCGAAGTTTGTTCTCCGCGGTGGCGTAGGGATTTACCACGGCAGAGACGCCTTCTCGCATGTGAGCGCAGCGGGGCGTCAGCCTCCTTTTGATCTGAACCCCCTGCTGACCGGCGTAACCTTCAAAGATCTGGCGCCTTATAATCCAGAGACTCCGCAACCGCCGGTGAATTTGCAGGTGCTGGACCCGAATTATCCGAGTCCGCAAAGTTATCAATACAGTCTCGGTTTCCAATACGAATTCCAACGCGATACGAGCCTCGAAGTCAATTACGTGGGAAGCCGTCAAATTCACCTGGGACGAAACCGGAACATCAACCAAATCCCGGCCGAATATCAAACCCAGGCGTACGATGCCATCTTCAACGGGGGGCCGTTTGTCCCGGCCACAGTGCGCCCCTTCCTCGGCTACAGTATTATCAACGTCAACGAACGCGCTGGATCTTCACGCTACAACTCGTTGCAGGTGTTGCTTAACCACCGAATGCAGGCTGGGCTCCAGTTCCAGGCAGCTTACACCTTTTCACGCAGCATCACCAACGCGGTCAATCAGGATTCGGAAGGTCGCGCCAGCCCGGTTCAGGACGCCTATCATCCTGACCTGGAGAAAGCCCTGGCGCCTCAAGACATAACCCATTCCCTGGTGTTCAATTACATCTGGCAAATCCCGGCATTCAAAAACTCCAAAGGATTCAAGAAAGATGTTCTGGGAGGTTGGGAGTTAAATGGGATCACCATGTTTCGTTCCGGGAGTCCTATGACCGTCTGCCTCGACAGCGATTATGCCGGGTTGGCGGACGGTGGAGTTTGCGAACGGCCCGATCTCGTGGCTTCGCCGATTCTTTCTAAGTCTCAGCGCACGCTGGGCCAATTCTTCAACACCAGTGCGTTTGTTGCTCCAGTGCCTGGGACGTTCGGCAATGCAGGACGGAACCTGATCCGCGGGCCAGGAATCAATAACTGGGATTTCTCTATCTTCAAGAATATGGACATCCCTTGGTTCGGGCGTCGCTCGGGGTGGGCCGCAGGGGAAACTGCCAGTCTCCAGTTCCGGGCCGAGTTTTTTAACCTCTGGAATCACACCCAGTTCAACGGTGTAGAAACCGGTTTCGTTTTTCCTACGGATGAGAATGGGAATCCCCTACCTGGGCAGCCGGCAGCGAACAGCAGCTTTGGAAAGGTGACGAGTGCCCGCAGCCCCAGGCAAATCCAGTTGGGATTAAGGCTCTCATTCTAATGCAAACGCTATGAGGCACGTTGATGCGGGGCCGCTGAATCGGGTCGGCCTCGCTACAACGTGAATGTCGGACGAGGTCCTGGTCGCCCTAATCAACGCGTTTGTGTTAGTAGTAGAAAGAAA
>JBGOTQ010000199.1:0-13477 GCA_041476565.1 Terriglobia bacterium
AAGCATTTTGGGAGAAAGGATTCGCAATCCGGTTATTCGGGGCGAAAACGGAGTTCCTTCAGATCTCTCCTCCAGACCGCCATTTTTCCGCGTGCAGATAAGGGGAGTGAGCCGCTCATCCCGCCGGAGGCCCGGCACATCCCAAGCTGGAAACGGGCGTTGGACATAGCAGGGGCGCTGTTGGGGTTGGTGGTACTCTCACCCTTGTTCTTGTTGATTGCAGCAATCATCAAGTTAGTTTCACCCGGCCCGGTCTTTTTCAGGCAAGAACGAGTGGGCCATCTGGGACGGAGCTTCAACATGTTGAAGTTCCGGACCATGAAAGTGGATGCCAGCGCCTCTCCTCACAAAGAGCACCTCGATATGCTGATAAACTCAGACAAGCCCATGACCAAGCTCGACAGCCGGCACGATCCCCGGATCATCCCGTTGGGCCTGTTCTTGCGCAAGAGCTGCATAGACGAACTGCCGCAATTGATCAATGTCTTGTGCGGCGAGATGAGCCTGGTGGGACCCCGTCCTTGCATGCCTTATGAGGCGGAAAAGTACCTGCAGTGGCAGATTCGGCGCTTCGATGTCCTGCCTGGGCTGACCGGCCTCTGGCAGGTGAGTGGGAAAAACAAGACAACGTTTCTACAAATGATGCAAATGGACATCGGTTATTCTCGCCGATTGTCTTTTTGGTCCGAAATCAAAATCGTAGCGAAGACCATCCCGGCCATACTCCACCAATTCAGTCACAAATCAGAGGCGGATGAACGCAGGGAAGACTCCAAGGCCGGACAAACAAGGGAAATAGTCACCCCCAGGGAATGAGCCGCCGTTATCTGCACGAGAAAACCATTTGGCAGCGGCTTTATTGGCGCGGTTTGCGATTCCTTGGAATGGAGCGGCTATCCTGGAACAAGCAGTTTCAGGCTGGAGTATGGTGCCGCTACCCGCGAAATCCCGACACCATCGCTCGAATCACCGAGCTTTGCAGAGGGGGCAAGCTCATCGAGTTCGGCTGCGGTGAAGGGAACCTGCCCTATTCGCTCCCACCTGGTACTTTTTCTGAATACTTGGGGTTTGACATCTCCGATGTGGCGATCCAAAGGGCCATAGGAAGAGCCAGGCAAGCACGAATGACCAACTGCCATTTTGAGCCGTGCAATATGGCAGACTGGCAGGGATCTCACTCGGCGTCCTTAATACTAATTGAAGAGTGTCTTTATTACTTGCGTTCTCCAGAAATCGAGCAGTTTTTGCTGCGCTGTTGTGGCAGTCTTGCTTCCAATGGGGTTATCTTGGTAATTGTTCACTCTGCTACCAAGCACGCGCGGACTCTGAACGACTGCCGCTCCACCTGTAGAGTTGTTGAGGAGCGGATGGTGGTCGGCCGCGCCTATCTTACTTTGGCCCGCAAGGGCTCCTGAGTTGCGCAGTTCAGAACTTCAAGCATAGCCATAAGGATCTAAATGAATCTCAGACTCTTGGGAAAAAACGTCAGTGTGTATGCGGTGGGCTCAATTATCCTTCGACTCAACTCTTTCCTGCTGATCCCGCTTTATACCTTTTCAGTTTCGCTTCGTGATTATGGGGTCCTCGTTACCCTGATGACAACCGTTCAGGTTATGACAATCCTGATGAATGTGGGGATGGGGAACACGTTTTTACGGTTTGCCAAGCGCTATGAGGATCAAGCGCGAATGGGTATTTTGCTATCAAATTCCCTCCTTATCATTCTGTTAGGAGGGATTTGTGTCACTGGGGCTACTTTCCTCGCGCTTATTCCCTTTTTCCAAACCGTGCTGCATATGGAGGATGTGAGTTCCTATGTGGAGCTGACTTGTCTAGCGGCATTGTCCCAGACCCTCTGTTATCACATGATCACGTATTACAGGGCAAAGAACCAGGCGGCGAAGTATATGCTGGCTAACATTACCACAACGCTTCTGCTGATTGTTGCCAATTTCATCTTGTTGCTGGTTTTTAGGCTCGGTGTCAAAGGCTCCTTGATGGCTCACATTATTGCTCATACTGCGATTCTTGCCTACCAGTTCGTCCACGTCGTTTTGAAGGATACTGTTGCCTTGTCGCTGGGGGTTTTGCGGGAGCTTCTCATTTTTGGCTTTCCTCTAATATTCTCGATGTGCAGTCAATTCATCATGAATGCGTCCAGCACCTACTTTTTGAGCTTCTATGCTGGTCTGGAGGCCGTTGCGATGTTTTCACTGGGCGTCAAGCTGGCGCAAATCGTCGACATAACGATTGGCGCCCCGTTCCAGCTGGCCTGCCCGCCTTTCATATATGCCAACCTGGAGGAACCAGGCATCCGGCAGACAACGTCTCAGCTCTTTACGTATCTGATCGGAGGGCTCGTCCTGATGTCTGTCGCGGTCCTAATTGGTGCCAAGGTGGTGATGCCTTTCCTGGCCCCGCCAGCTTACGGGGCAGCATACGCCGTGATTATCCTCATGATTCCGACCTCCTTCTTCAGGGGGATCAACTACTTTGGTGAAACCTTGCTGAACATAGTGCACAAGACCTACTGGACCGGAATGATCAACGGCGTTTCGGGAGCGATGTGCCTGCTACTGAATTATTACCTGATTCCGCGGCAAGGCATGTACGGGGCCATCATCGCCACAAATGTGTCGTATATGTTTGCCGGGCTCGTTACTTTTTACCGAGGTGTTAGAGAATATCCTTTGACAATTCAGTGGCCGCGTTTGGTTGTGGCCGTTGGCTTTCTTTTCTGTTTCATGGTTTTGGTATTCAGACTAAAGAGCTTTGGTAATTTGGCGTTCCTCGCTAGTTCTTGCCTTGCAGCATCCCTCGGTCTTCTGTGGATGTGCTCTGCCTTCATGCCGTGGAGAATGCGGCCATCGCAATAGATACGGCCGAAGTTCGAGAACGGGTGAAGGAATCAATGTTTGAATAACTATGAATTTGGTCGTTGCTTGGGCCTGGGAGGGTGAAGGCAATGCATGGAACTATCGATGCGGGGAAGAGACCGGTGCCAGGTGAAGTCCCGCCAACCCACTTGGGAGTGATGCCTCTTCTGCTCCTTGTTTGCATTATCATTCTAACAGGAACTTATTTTCGTTCCCGCGAAGAGGCTGAAGGTCCCAGCGCGGATTGGCTGGTGTGGGCACAACTAATTACATGCTCGTTGGGTGGAATCTGGGGGTTGGGCCAGATTGTCAAGACGAGGCAACTGGGAATTGGTGCCAATGTCTTGTTTCTATATTTCCTTGGGTGCGGAGTTTCATGTCTCTTCAGCCCATTCGGCGTAATTGCCTTCGGATACTGGATTCTGCTTGTGGGATCTGGCCTCCTGATGATCGGGCTCGTAGGCAAAGCGAGAAGTGAACACGATCTAGAGAGAATCTTGAACCTATGGCTCGTCGTGGTTGCTGTTCTTTTACTAAAGGACACTATTCTCTCTTTCATCGTCCCTGATACCAGGTCAGGGGGGTTTGACGAGCAGGCTTTTCGAGTGGGAAGCAGCACCGTTGCCCCTCTCACAATAAGCATAACGGCAGCATTGGCCTTTGGCCTCACATTAAAAAAGGATGAGTTATTGAGGCCTCTGTATCTGTGGTTGCCCAGGTTCTTTTTTCTTCTGGTTATTCTCCTCTCTAGGTCTCGTACTCCATTGATCGCACTAATTGGTGGGCTGTTTGCGTGGTTTCTCTACCGACAATTCTCCGGCGGTGGTAAAAGATGGACCATTGGCCTTGCATTGCCATCGCTGTTTTTTGCAGTAATCATCCTATGGGTTTTTCTACTGCTTGAGCGTTCTGAATGGGCATTGAATGCGTATGAGTTTCTGAATCGAGGGCAACAGCAGGCTAATGTTACTTCGCTCACCGGTCGTACCCAGATATGGAAGTACGGAGTCGAAAGGGTCTTTGATAGCCCTACGACGATAATCTTCGGTCATGGTTATGGCGTTACCCGAATGGTATTCATGGAAGGACAGCAAGAGATAACCTTTTCAGCTCAACACGCACACAACGGTCCGTTGGAAGCGCTCCTGGGGTCGGGGTTGTTTGGCGCAATTCCTTTCATATTCCTATTGATACTCAGTGGCGTTTGGATATTCAGGTTCCAAGATCTGAGACGAGCCTTCTCGTTGAGTTTCTTGCTTCGAGCCGTCTTTGTCATCTCGGTTGTCTACATTTCGTCAACAGCTGAGGCATTCCTAGCCACGAAACCAGGCCCAAGGACAATTCTTTTTTTCCTCTTTGTTCTAGCTGCAGACAAGTTTCGTTATTTCATGTCAGGAAAGGACCTCTCTCATAGCAATTCCATGAGTCTGGATCGTTCTATCGTGAATTAGATCAAGTCGGGCTTTACGTTTCAGAATGCTCACGATTGAAGCGCAGACATGGATTTGTAGCGCGATACTCTATCTGTCGGGAAAAACAGCTCAGATGTCGACCAAATATGTGCTTCTAACCGCTGCAAGAAACGAAGAAGGATATATTTCGTTCCTTTTGAACAGTGTGGTTCGACAGACCCTTCTGCCCGTGCATTGGACGATCATCAGTGATGGTTCAACCGATCGTACCGAAGAGATTGCCAAGAGCTATTGTGACCAATACCCATTCATCGAACTACAAGTACTAGTCCGCGATAGAGCCAGATCCTTTGCCGGCAAGTTCCAGGCCTTGAATAGGGCATATCGCAAAATATCCCGACTCGGATACGATTTTGTAGGCTTCTTCGACGCCGACGTCTCTTTTGCCCAAGGATACTGCGAACAGTTGTTGAACCGGTTTCAAATGAATCCTCGGTTGGGTGTAGCTGGTGGTTTTGTGCACGAGAGTCAAAACGGGAACTTTGCTCCTAGATTTGCCACGTGGGAGCGTAATGTCGCTGGGGCTTGCCAGTTTTTCCGCAAGGAGTGTTTTGAGAAAATCGGTGGGTTCATCCCCCTTCATTACGGAGGTACTGACTCTGTTGCCGTTGACATGGCAAGGATGAATGGATGGGAGGCGAGGGCATTCCCTGATTTGACCGTGTACCATCACCGACATACTGGTACAGAGGGCAGGTCAGTGTATCAAGCTCGATTTCGAGAAGGAGTTGCTGACTACATTCGAGGCTGCCATCCTCTTTACGAGTCTGCGAAGTTCGTCTATCGGCTAGCAGAACGGCCTTACGTTTTAAGTAGCGTCATGAGACTTGCAGGCTATTCATGGTCGTTCATAAGAAGTCATAAGCAAAATTTGCCGAAAGAATATTTGGATTTTATGAGGCAGGATCAACTTAACATGCTAATGAGGCTTATTAAGCACAAGAGAATGGTCTGAAGAATCATCACTTGATCTGACGGAATAGTGTCAATCCCTTCTTCGTTTAAATCGTAATCGCTCCTTTTGCAAATGATTTTTGAGTAGGTACAACAGGTTGCAAGAACTTGCTTTTATCTCGCGGAATTGGACTGGGCAATTGCCTGAAGGATAGACGTCCACATCGAGGAAATCCATGCTCAGGGTATGCAGGCTTGTTACTTGGAGGCTTTGAGTGCGGCCATGGTTTCCCCAGTTTAACGGCCCATTGCATCGAATCGGTTTTCAAAGGATTACGTAGTTGAAACGCTTAATTTCGACAATTCTGTTTGCGATATCGACATGTCCGATCTGGGCAGCTAGTTATTACATAGATGCGAGAGATGGCAATGATTCATGGGATGGTTTGGGTCCAGTGTTTGTCTCTGGAACCAACGGCCCCTGGAGGACAATCAGGAAGGTCGATGAATCGATATTCTACCCTGGTGACTCGCTGTTGTTCAGGCGGGGGCAGGTTTGGCGCGCGACGCTGCTGAGTTTTTCTTCCTCCGGTTCCTCCAGCAATCCAATTATGATCTCCTGTTACGGGACAGGAGCGATGCCCATCCTCGATGGAGCGTTGAGTTTGGTTAAGCCTATCTTTGAATGGAAGCTCTCGGGTTTGGGTAACAATGTTTATTACCTGCGATTGGCCGCCGGGGGCAAGCCTGGCATATCCCGCCCAGACCTCTTGTGGCTTGATGACGTTTATATGCCCGTAGGCTCCATCACAAGTCTAAGTGATCATCAATGGGCGTGGGGTGATCAGGATATGCTTGGCTACAGTACCGTCTACCTGTGCGATTTGAGAGGTGAGCCTGGTGCTACGGGTGCATTAGTTGAAGGGTCACAAGCCCAAGCGGTGCTGTCAATATCACGGAAAAATTACATCACGATCGACGGTCTGCAAGTAGAAAAGGGTGGCAGTCACGGTGTGATCGACGTGATCTCGTCGTCTTACATCACAGTGCGTAATTGTTATGTGCGTGAAGCGAATTACGCGATGATCCAATACCGCAACAGTGATAACGGATTGTGTGAAAAAAACACTGTGCGCGGAAACAGAAGAATAAGTACGCCGTTTGGGTTCGGAATCTACTTCTACCAATGCAACAATGGAATCATTCGTGGCAACCTTGTCGATATGTTCGTCTTAACCGAATTGACGACGGGCATTGATCTTTTTGAGAGCAACAACTGCCTTGTCGAAAAGAATCGGGTTATTGGACCGGTTGGGAACTGTTATTACATCCGCCCCAATTCGAATGATAATACCATCCGGAACAACTATGGCGAGAACGCAGACATGGGAATCCAGATAAGGGAAGGGTCCAACCGCAATAAGGTCCATTACAACGTTTTGTACAACGTCAATCTGGGCATTCAGAGCGATGGAGACAAACCAATCACAGGTTCAAGAATCTTTAACAATACCATCGTCAGCGCGACAAGTTTGCCTAACAAGAACGGGATAAATATCAACCACACAAACAAGGATTGGCAAGTTCGGAACAACATAGTGCTGAACACTGGCGGGTTCACGTATGCGATCAAAGTCAACCCGGCGAGTGTGGGGAACGGCACTTCCGATTACAACTGTTATCAGAGCAATGGCGTGGGGAACTTCACGACCCACAACGATAGGATCTACAGCTTCGAGCAGTGGGCAAGTTACCAGTTAGAGTCCGGCCAGGACTCTCATTCCATCAGAGGTGATCCCAAGCTGGTCAACCCGGCGGGAAAGAACCCGCATCTTTTAAAAGATTCCCCGTGCATCGACAAAGGCACGAACGTCGGCCTCACACAAGACTTTGACGGGCACAAAGTCCCATTTGGTAATGCACCGGATATTGGTGCTTTTGAGTATGGTTGGTAGATCTTAGGCCCGCTTGCCTCCGACCAGTGCTTGAGATTGCCGGAAAGTGGTGGGATTTATTCCTGAATACCATATTAAAGCGCGGCTTGGCCGGATTTTTTGTCTGAATGTGCTTACCATGGTTCGAAATTGTCAATAACTATCCAAACACTCAGAGAGCCGCGAGGATTCCAACCTTGTCTTCTAAGGTAGTCCAGTTGTGCTGGCAATGTCCGAATCAATCTGATTCCAACTTCGCTAAAGTAGCGGAGTTTAAAGGGGCCAGCATTGAGCAAATTGCCCTCTCGTCTGAATTTGAAGCAATTGGCTATCTACAATCGCTGCCCAATGACGATGCCACTAACTGCGTGGTTGCGGGCTCCCGAACCTTGGCCCACTTGTCCAAAAAACGAGACAGGCGAACCTTTTTCGAAACCCTGTCGGAAAAGGTAACTAGTTTCTTTGCTTATGGGTTCTCCCCGTGCAAGACGGACGCTGAGGTTTTGATTGATCTTACGGAAGGTCTTCTGACCAATGTGGAATATTCCGACCGGCCATGTGGGAGCTTCCGAGTAAGCAGTCAAGCGAGAGATTTTTGCTGCCAGTTTTCTGGACTTGAACTTGGCTCTGTCAATGCAAGGACCGATTTCATTTTTGTTAGTCCCCGGCAGAGCGTCGACCTAACCAAGCTCGTCACAATTGGCGGAAAGCCGTTTTTCGTCGAACTGAAGAGAAGGAAGTCCCGCATGTTCTTGGTCGCAACCAACGATGTGATCGATATCGATGAGCCAGCTTCGCCTACCGTCCCCATGAGTTCCTGGTTTTCGGCACTGTTGCCAACAATGATGTTTTTGCGTTTTGCTTGCGGAGACCAATGCTGGCACAACGACCGATCCTACGCAACTCTGATTATCGATGACCCACTTTTGAGAGAACGTTATGGGTTTCTCAAGTATCGTGACCTGCTTTTCCAGATGGAAAGGAACGATTTTTCAACCGCGATTGCATTCATTCCATGGAACTGCCGCAGGTCGGATGAGTCGATCGCCACGCTTTTCAGGCAAAAGCCGAACAAACTAAGCCTCTGCATCCATGGAAACGATCACAGTCATTATGAGTTTGGTGGAACTGTCCCCCGAGGGCTACAGTGGAAGGCATTGGAAGCCCAACGGCGAATGAAGCTTCACGAGAAGCTCACTAGAGTGCCATTCGATGACGTCATGGTATTCCCCCAGGGAGTCTTCTCCGCGGCTGCGATGCGCGCATTGAAGGTCACTAATTACCTCTGTGCAGTGAATAGCTCTCCTTATTGCCTGGAGGCGACCGACAACGCCATCAAGCTACGAGACATGCTCGACGTTGCTATCATGCAATACCACGCATTTCCCCTGTTTGTTAGACATTACCCTCGTGATATCTCTGAGTTTGCCTTGGATCTTTTTCTAGGACGTCCAGCATTTATTGTGGAGCATCACGATTGGTTTCGAAACGGGTTTGAAGAAATCCTCAATTTCATCGCTCGAGTCCAGAGGCTTGAAGTTGATATCCTATGGAAGAGCTTGGGTGAGGCAGTTAGCAATACCTATTTGCAGAGAAGAGTAGATTGTCGTTCAGTTCAGGCTAAGTTCTACTCGAGCCGAGTTTTTGTTCGGAATGGATCATCACAGAGTCAAAACTACATATTACTCAAAAAAGAGATCGAAGGCGCAAGAATTGCAGGAGTCAGGGTCGATGGAATAAATGTTCCTTTCGAATTGAAGAACGGCTTTATTACTCTCGAGGTGATGATTGGCGCGCGTGGCCGTTCAAGTGTCGAAGTCAGATACGAGGACTCTCTTCCTGTGGAATCAGGAGAATCCAAGGGCAGTGAAAGGATCAAGGTTTTCATCCGGCGACATCTGTCGGAGGCCAGAGATAACTATCTCTCGAAGAACAAAGCCCTTCTGAAGCTGACAAAAAAGGTTAAGAGGTACCTTCCGACATTGTGAGTGGAATTTACTAGCACGTACCGCCAGTAACCACGAAATGCAGATGAGCGGACCCAGATCGAAGGACAGGGTGCACAGGGTAGTATTTGAAGGCCTCAATCATGTCAAAGAAATGGGGGAAAACATATCTGACTTGGAGGGCAAGAATTAAGGCAGGACAGCCTACAAAACAAGTCCGCACCAAACTGCCAGAGATTACCAGTGAATGCCATTCTTACAAAATCAGTTGGATTCTACAAGAATAGATAGGCAGAAAGGGCTACTAGGAATTCACAGCCCCCAAGAGTCTCTCCATCAAACCGCCTAGCCCACTGACTCGAGCGCTGACCATCCTTAGCAATATTCACTCCTATTTCAATATCACGTTCATCGGCGCTGGTAGCAGCGATTGCCGTTCTAGTGCCCCCATATCGGGTTTGCTGTCTGTTAAGACATATCCAAGGATGTCTCTGGTCAGGCCGCTAATACTGGACCCTGCATTGATTACGGGCGATCCTCCTTGAGGCATGAAATCTGCAATAGCTTGTGGAACTGAAACCGAGAAAAGAGGATCTGCGAGAATGGAGTGACTGTCCATTCCAGTATCATTCAGGTACTTTTGGAAATCCTTCTTGTGATAGGTCACACTACCCCAAATGACAAGCGGACTGTAAACATTCATAAAGCAGTTGTAGTCCGAACTGGTTCCTTTGATACTCTCCGCGTGAACATTTAGCGCACCTGAATCCTCACCTACGAAGATTATGTTGTTGCGAATTTGGCAGTTCGTATTTGTATGGTTTATGATGATGCCATTGTGGTTGATCCCGCTCGCATAAATTGTATTGTTGAAGATCTTTGTTCCGCTGATTGGCGTATCACCATCTGAATGAATGGCTGGCCAGTTGTTAGATAAAATGTTGTATAATAAAGTGTTATTGTTTGAGCCTTCGCGAATTTGGATGCCCACGCCATCTATATCATGGATGAAGTTGTATCTCACAATGTTTGAATGAGAATATGGGCGTATATATATGCCATTGTAACTCGGTCCATATACCTCGTTCATTTCAACAATGTTTTGGGAGGACTCATATAAGTCCAGAACAGTTGCTCCGGTGGTGTTGCTGCTGTCATACATCTTACATCCCCTGACGGTACATCCGTTAGACGACACAATTTGAACTACAAAACCATAAGGATCACTTGTTTTCGTGCAACCATAAATTGAACAGGACTCTAGGACAACATTGTTGCTCTCACGTATGTCGACTACCGACCAAACTCCATTACGAATAGTGGAGTTCCTCACTTGGACATTCTGGCTGGCATAGATCAACAATGTGCCTCCCCAAGCTTGGCCATTCTCAAGGCAAAGATCCTTCACGATAAGATTTGAACATGAATTGATCTTAACTGTGTTGTTATCTATTCCGGTATCAATTGAAAGAATTGGTTTTTCGCCCGCACCATATGATCCATAAGTTATTGGTTTTTCCGGAGTGCCATTATTCTCGATTACCAAAGTTTGTCGCCAAGTCTGGCCACAACTAAACAAGACAGAATCTCCAGGCTTCAAGGCAGCTGAATTGACTTTGGCTATAGTCTTCCACGCACGACTCGCCGAATCTCCAGGATTGTTGTCATTTCCGCCAATTGAATCCACATAATAGTTTGTAGCATTCGCTGGAAATGGACAGAGGAATATAGCAATTCCAGCCAGAAGGATTAACGAAGTCAAACAATTGTCGGGTCCTTTTTTTTTGATCATTCAAGTTCTCTCCGTTTTGCTAATCACGCAATTGTAGTTCCAGGCCTTCTCACGGGATGTGAGATTCCGGGGACTTATTTCGCAGATCATCATCTAGACTGACTAACGTCGTAAAATTACTCGATTGACCATGTGCGTCAAATAAGTCTTTTATTTTCAATTAAATACTGAGCCAAAAACTAAACAGATCAGTTTTCAGCCTCCTTTTAGGGGTGCTATTCTTTCTTTGATCTTGGGGATCTTTGGAGTTGGGAAGTAAAACCCTAGCGGTTGATAGACATTTTTGTCACTGCAATTTCCCATTTGGGCCTAGATCGGTGAAATACTCATACGTTCTTATCACTCCAGCCCGGAATGAAGAGGCGTTCATTGAGAAAACAATCAAATCGGTCATTTCCCAGACCGTCTTGCCAACGAGATGGGTCATTGTCAGTGATGGCTCGACGGATCGGACCGATGAGATTGTAAAGGGATATTCCGCTAGGAATAGTTGGATTGAACTGTTGAGGATGCCAGAGCATGGGGACCGCCAGTTTGCCGACAAGGTATATTGCTTTAACGCCGGGTACGAGAGAGTAAAGGACCTTCCGTTTGATTTTATCGGAAACCTAGACGCAGACTTGAGCTTTAAAGAGGATTATTTCGAATTCATTCTGTCCAAGTTTGTTGAATATCCTGAACTCGGTGTGGCAGGAACTCCCTTCGTCGAGGGCTCCTCACACTATGATTACAGGTTCACCAGCATCAATCACGTCTCGGGTGCCTGCCAAATGTTCCGGAGGGAATGCTTTGAGGCAATCGGCGGATACACTCCGATCAAAGGTGGCGGGGAAGACGTCGTTGCAGTGACAACGGCCAGAATGAAAGACTGGATGACTAGGACTTTTACAGAGAAGAGCTGCTGCCATCACCGGGAGATGGGAACAGCCAGCAGCAGCTCAACGATGAAATGGTTTACGGTTGGGACCACGGATTACCTTTTGGGTGGTCATCCACTCTGGGAAGTATCCAGGGGATTGTACCAGATGTCGCAAAGGCCCTATTTCATTCGGGGGGCTCTTGTCTTACTGGGGTACCTCTCAGCCACCATTCGCAGAGTTGAACGACCTGTATCGCAGGACTTTATGCAATTTGTTAGAGCTGAACAGATGCAACGATTGCAGAATATATTCCGGAGGAGCTAGCCTGCCGATCCTACCACGAAGGCACCAAGATCTAGTGTGGCTGTTGTTCGCAACCAAAAACTAAACGCAGAGATGCGGAGAAAAGATTGGGACACTGATGGCACTGATGAACACTGATAAGTACTAATCGATGGACTCGCTGTTATTTCGGAAATCCCCCCCCCCAAACCGGGCAACCCAGGTCAGGAATGGCTTTTCAGACAATTTGTTAGATACGTTCATCGTTCATCTGCGGCGTTTGGTCGGGATTTTTATCTGCGCCTCGGCGTTTGGTTTGTGTTAGCGGCCAACGGTCATCTTAAAAAGAAGGATCTCATATCGAGATTTCACAATCTGAAATGAAGGAGATGCTGGAAGGAAGTATCCGAAAGGTTGAAAAATGGGTAGAGGATCATGACTATAAGGGTTACGAACCATTTGACGCTCTCACTTCTTACTTGAGACCCATTATTCATGGCAATTGGACCCTGGAGCGCCTATTGCTGCAGATTGTGCGACAGAGCCCTCTGAATCTTCGGCCACTACTCGGGATAAAACCCCTGCAGTCAAATCCAGGTCGGGGTTATATGGCCTGGGGATACCTCAGGATGCTCGGAATCACTGGTGATCAGCGATATAAGACTAAGGCAGTCAAATCCCTCGAATGGCTGATAGAAAATAAGTCGCCGAACTATGAAAGGCCCTGCTGGGGGAATCAGTTCGATTGGTCTAGCCGCTCCGACCGGCTTGCGAAGAACGAGCCCACAATAGTCTGGACCAGCCTGATTGGAATGGCTTTTCTTGAGGCGTTCGAGATCCTTGGCGACCGGAAGTATCTTGATACTGCGACCAATATATGCGACTGGATCCTCGCAATGCCGCGTGAGAAAACCGATTCTGGAACATGTCTCAGTTATCTGGCTCACGCTCAGCACTCGATTCATAACGCCAATATGCTCGGCGCTGCCTTGCTGGCTAGGACCTCCAAATTCACGGGCAATGCAGAGGCTTTGAATGTGGCCAGGGAGGCAATGAGGTATAGCTGTTTACGACAGTTGCCCGGCGGGGCATGGTATTACGGGGAAGCGTCTAATCTCCATTGGATTGACAATTTTCATACGGGCTTTAATCTATCCAGTCTGAAATGCTATATTGAGAGCTCCAACGATACGACCTTTGCAAATCACCTTCGCCGGGGTTTTGACTATTTCAAAAAAACCTTCTTTGCGGACAATGGGAGGCCCAAGTACTATCATGACAGGATGTATCCCGTAGATATCCAGTGCGCCGCCCAGTCCATCGAGACCCTGGCCGGTTTTTCAGATCACGACGATTCATCATTGGGTCTGGCTCTGCGCGTGGCGAGGTGGACTATCGAGCACATGCAGGACAAAGACGGC
>JBGOTQ010000200.1:0-13325 GCA_041476565.1 Terriglobia bacterium
ATGCGCTGTTCAAGGTTTTCCCGCACCTCACGGAAGGTCGTCTCACCCAGGGAACGCCTCAGGGCATCGCGGAGCAACTCGCGCTCGTCAACTACCGCCTCCCGTTCGATGTGACGGTCGCGGGCATAGGTGACGGATTCTCTCACCAGCCCCTGTCTCTCCTCCGGGCTGTGGCGCTGTTGCCTGCCTCGGGCGAGGGCTTCTCCTGCCACTCGAAGCGGCTGGTTGCCAAAGGTTGCAGCCAGGTTGTTGTGCCGTTCCGGCATTTGTTCTGGACTGAGGGGACTCTTGGCATCCCTCGTCCGATGAGCTGCGATTTGAGCCGGCCCTGCCCCTTCCAGTCCCAGGTCCTCGAGATGGGCCCGGATTTGCCGGCTCCGAGGGCTTGACACTTCCAGATACTCCTGACTATAACCCTGGATTTCCGGCGCTCCATTCTTTCCCGCCTCAATCTCATAGCCCAGCTGCTTGAGACGATAAGCGAGTTCTGCCTGGTAAATGGCTGTGGCGCATTGTTGAGTCTTATATAATTCCTGAGGTTGAATGGCATGGGCTTTGTTATCTTCGGTTTCCGTCAGGTTAAAAAACACCACATGGGTATGGAGTTGTGGAGCCGCATAGCCCTCCACAGGGCGGGCGCTGTCGTGCTCGAACCTGGCTGCGATCCATTTGCCGGTGGTTTCGGCCGGATGGTTGCCTCCCAGTCGTGCCTGCACAAAGCGCTCCATTTCCTCCAGGGCAACGGCCACGCTCTCCTGGTGAGCCCGGCGTACGCGATGATCACCCCCGACCAGAGCCGTCAGTGAAACACTCTTGGGAGCACTGAAGGTTGCATCCCAACCGGCGCGGTGTTCCATGGTTTTCACCAGCTTGCCCTCTTCGTTCTTGTATTGGAAAGACTGGCGATGCCGGACCAGCGGCTCGCCAGTCACAGGATGCTGGCCATTGGCCAGGCGAGAGAATTGCTCTTGAGAGACCTCACCACTGAGCCCCCATTCCCGGGCCAGCTGGCCGTGCCACTCTCCGCGAATCTGGCCCTGCTGGCTGTAGTAGGACTGCTCAGGACTGGTGAATTCCCTGGAATGATAAGTCTGGGCTTGGCCGGCACTGAGGGGTTTCGAAATGGTTAGCATATAGTATCAATATCATCTGATGGACATTCAAATTATGGACGCCACTGTTCGAGGCGCCTGCCCCGCTTTGAAAACTTCGAAAAAGCGGTTGCATTGTGAAATGCAGCGCTCTGAGAGCGATTCAGTCATGGCCTTTTTTGACGCTGCAGGAGCGTGCACTGGCTCACAATGACCTTATCTTGTCGCTTGGGCCACCGCTCGTTATTCAATTTGGCACCATCCTGTCACTCGAAGAAAGGTCTCTGGCTTTCTGTCGTTCCGGACGGAATGCGTCGAACCGGTGCTTCCTTGATCTTGGGCCGTTCAACAGCTTGTTGCTTCGGACTGCTATCGACATTTGCCGTCCAGCTTGCCGGAATCGCCCGCTCCAATATCCGTTCCACGAAGGCAGGCTGTTTTCTCGGGAGATTGAGCTGCGGCAAGCTCAATCGCACTACCAGATTCCCGGACTTCAGATAACTATGGCGTGGAGCCAGTTCCATGATTTCCGATGGCATGACGAGCCGGTGCCGCTGATGCTCAACCAGGCCATTCTCCTGATGCCAGCTATACCATGGGGTCTGGTTCTCCTGGAGCCGCTCGATCTCTACTTCCCCGATCGTCTGGCTGATCCAATTGGCGGAATCCGGGTCGGTCGTCCGCAAGAAGATCTTCGTCGCTGCCTGCGACAGCATGGAAGCGGTCTCTTTGCCGTAGACTTTCTCCAACTGAGACACATTATCGAGTCCCAATACGATCCGGTTGTTCGATTTGCGCTTCTCTGCCATAGCGGTATAAAGCTGTGGAAGCTTCTGCAAAGTCGTTACGTCATCCACAACCAACCACACCGGCGGCAATCCTGCCATCCCCTGGTTCATCAAGCGAAGCACCAGCAGATCGAGCCAGAAGCTCGCGAGCGGCAACAGCCACTCCCGGGTCTGCGATGTTGAGGTCAGGAACAACCATCCACGCCTCTGGCGAGACCATTCCCGACTACTCCAGCTCATTCGGCCTTCTTTCACCGAAGGGAGTAGCCGCAACACCCTCCCGACCGCCTTTAACTCCGCGAGCACGTACTCCCGCTCGGCCGCAACAGGAGCGATCATGGCCTCGAGCTTGGTGCCTTCAACCGGTCGAGTGATCTCTTCCTCGTGGCACATCCACCAGGCGAGCTCCTCGGCCGGGAGACCCAGTGTCAGCAAGTGCGCGAAGATTGCCCTGGGTGCGCGGCTGAAGAAAGGTTCTTTGAGGGGTTGATCGGGATAAAGTGATCCGGCCAGACTGAAGGCCTCGGCATCGTGCCTGACTTCCTCGGCTGGACTCCAGTAAGGTGCGCGGTCGTCGAGAGGATTAAGGATCAGGTCACCTCGCTCGGGGTTATAGAACTCCGGCGTGTACTCCAGGGCCGGATCGTAAACGATGGCTGTCTCGCGACGGGCTGCCACTTGCAGCAGAATCTGGCGGATCAGCGTGCTCTTCCCCATGCCTCTGTCTCCCATCAATAGGAAGTGCTGGTTCTCGATCTCGTGCGGGATCCGGACACTGCGGTACTCCCGCCGCAGGATTCGATCCAACCAACCCGGCTGCTCGTCTGTCGTGAAGGCGATCCCGCCAGGACGGTTGCGCCCGTTAAAATCTGCAGCACGTATCAACTCCGGACCCTTCAGCCGGCGGCCGTGTCGTCTCAGTCGCACCCGTTGTCGCTCCTTCGGGATGGCTATGATCAAGCCTGAGGCCAACACGACCAGGCCTCCAAGCAGGGCAGGCTGTGCCAGATCGAAGAGGGTCTGATCGTGGTAAATCCAATGGCTGAAGTAGAGGCCGATCTGGGCGTTGTCATAGGACCCCGGGGAATCGTAGACGAGCTTGGCACCACGCTTTAACGACTCCGGTGAGAGCGCCAGGCCGGCAGAACCCGGTGGGGAAGCAGCTGCTGACAGTAGGTCTTCGTCCATCACCGGCCGCTGTCCTTTTGGCTCCGTTATTTTGAGCAATTGGTAGGTGCCCGCCTCGATCCCAAAGCCGGCGAGGATGAGGTTACGCGCATAATCCCCGAAGTAAAACCGCTGCAAAGGCGTCCACAACCGGGTATAGCGGTAGTACTGAATCACCAACGAGCTCATCACCGCAGCCAACAGCACTCCTATTACCCACGCCGGGCTGGCGCTGGGCCACCTGCATAACTCTGGTTGTCCCCATTTATTCATGGTTCGGCATCAGGCCAATCTTCAAGTTGTGCCTGGGCCTTCTTCAGCTTTTCTCCGTCAGCGCGTTTGATCAGCTCCTTCATCTCCTCGCTAGTGAGAGCCTCCCGGTTGGCTATCGAGAAAAACACGTTGAGTAGGATGGTCCGTAATGCGAGTACTTCGGCCAGCAGAATCCGCTCAGCGGGACTCGGCTTAGGACCCTCCGCTGTGGCTAGCAGGACATCCCTGCACCACTCTCCCATGGGTTTGCCCTGGGCATCGGCGAGGGACTGAAGTCGGGTGAAATCTGCTTCGGTGACTCTGACTCCAATACTTTTGGTGCGGAAACTGGAGTGGTCATTCATGGGAGGGGACTCTCTGAACCTTGCGTTTTGAAAACACCGTCATGATCGGTTTGGCATCAGGGAGAGGGAAATCAGAGTGATATCGTATGGAATCGCGAACGGCGCAAGCGACTACCAATGAGCGAGATCGCATATGGAAGCGTGCGATAGCATATGCCACCCTCCGAGGGGTGACGTGTCAAAGCTACAGCCGGTGCGCAGCACCGCAACTCTTTGGGTCGCATCTAAACCTCACCATATTGCAGGGCCAGTTCTCTCAGCACGGGCTGGAGTTCAGGAAGGCCCAGCGCCTTGGCGAACATTTCCTTCAGGCATTCCCACCCCTCCGCTGAAAAACCGAAAGCAATGCCGTTGCTACGGTGTCGAAAATAGAAGTGGGCGGCTTGCGGAGCCACGGGCGCACTGCTGTAACCAAAGAACTCTCTGCCCTTCCACTGCGCCCCCGGCTGCAGGCGCTCCAGCATGGTGGCGAACTCTCGAATCTGCGGGTACGGCCCGAGGGGATAGGTGACATCTCGACTTTGCATTTCCAGCGCCATGCTCAGGTCTTCTTCATCAGTTGGGAGGATGGAGAGCCGGAAATCCCCCTCCGTGACCTGTGGGAACAGTGAGGATCTAAACCCATAGTCCTTGTCTATGCGCCTGAGCCTGATAGGTCGCCGCTCTTGCAGCCAGTGACCCCGCGCCGCCAAACGATACAGGGCTGGCAAATAAGCAGCCAGGGCGCTATTAACTGCCGCGATATCCTCCAGGTTTTCATCTCGGAGGGCTACGGCCAGGTTGCGGCCAGCGAACACCGGCCTGGTTGTTGACACAGGTCCTCTCAGAGCGCGAATCCATCCCCTCACCGATTCAGAAACTAGTTCAGAATCGGGCAACTGTTTGCTCTCTGTCGGTGCCAAGGGGCCCAGGTTCCCCAGGTAGTAGGGATCATGCAGTCTCTTGCCTGAAACTCGCAATGCCAGGACGGCCAGGAACGCTTCCAACAAATCCGCAAACGAGTCTTTGGGGGGGAGTTCCAGGTCGTCGAAACTTCCTTCACAGCCTACCTGAACGTAATGAGCCAGCACGATTAATTCAGTTCGGGAGATAAGTCTTTTCTGCTCCCATTTTTGACGCACCCCCAGCAGTGTCTCGGTAGGATGTCTTAGTAATTCAGCCACTTCCAGCCGATCCTCCAAGCGCTCGCCTTTGGCCAGTTCGAGCAGCGTCTTGGCCACATCGGAAGTGGAGACCGGTTCTCCTTTGGAACTGGAGATCACTTCGCGAGCTCGCTCCAGGTAATCCCGCAGAGTCTCAGAGATTCGTACCGAGAGGGTGTGTTGCTGAGGTTTACGAACCATGAGCACCATAATTGCACGAATTTACTATCAATGCAATAATATTTCTTGTATCGATACAGATTCTGAACTATAATTTGGCAGACTCTTGGACAGAAATGTATGCTGCCGAGAGGGTCTTGTCTTGCGACAAGGAGATGCAAGCAGGAGAGTAAAGCTCCTCACTGAGAATTCTACAACCTACAAGTTCGATTCGACCTGTCACCCAACCAAGCACTCGCCTCAGTGGCAAGATGTATCAAGGCGAAAGATTCACCAACCGGAGGAAAGTGTGATCAATAAACTACTGGCGTATTCCAAGAAAGAAGCGGCGGCGGCTACCTCACTGTCCGTGCGAGGGATCGATTATTTGATAGAGAAGGGTCAGCTCCGCGCAGTCAAAATCGGTCGGCGCGTGTTGATTCCATCGCGGGAGCTGGAGAGACTCATCGAAAAAGGCACCACCCGTGTTTTCCAAGAGGCGGGAAGCAACCTGGAGTCCCTACGGGAACCAATGCACCGAGAACAAAGGAGTGGAGAAGATGGTTTGCAGAGATAGTGATTCCATCAGCCAAACTGGAGAAGACCTTTGGCTGGCACGGCCTGAAACATACTTTTGTAACCAGATTGCTTGTCTACTATCGGCTTTCCAATCTCGCACTGGGCGAAATCAGCCAAGCAATTACAAGTTCATCTTTGGCCCAGCAGTCTGGTTGCGCCATTTGATCCAACCGCAACCGGGTTACAGGCTGGCATATATAGACTGGTCACAACAAGAGTTTGGGATTGCTGCGGCCCTGTCTCATGACCCCCAAATGCAGTCAGCATATTTGTCGGGCGACCCTTACCTCACATTTGCAGTGCATGCTGATGCTGCCCCTCCATCGGCTACAAAGCTTTCTCATGGGGCCATCCGAGAACAGTTCAAGGCTTGTGCACTGGCCGTACAGTACGGAATGGGACAAGAGTCGTTGGCTAATAGGATTGGTCGATCCCCATCACATGCTAGAGAACTTTTGACGCTACATCGTGAAACGTTTCGGCAGTTTTGGAAGTGGTCCAACGGAGCTGTTGACTTCACTATGCTCCACGGATCCATACAAACTGTTTTCGGATGGCGCCTTCATGTTGGCCCAGCATCAAATTCTCGCTCGATTAGAAATTTTCCGAGGCAAGGAAACGGAGCAGAGATGCTAAGGCTGGCATGTTGTTTAACCACAGAAAGGGGAATCTCGATCTGTGCACCAGTGCATGACGCAATCGTTATCGAAGCTCCGCAATCTGAATTGAGTGAAGTTGTTTCACAGACCCAAAAAGCGATGGTGGAGGCCAGTGAGGTCGTTCTGGCGAGCTTCCAACTTTGATCAGACGCGAAACTAGTTGTTCATCCGGACAGATACGAGGAAAAACGAGGAAAGAAAATGTGGACAACAGTCTGGAAGCTAATCGAGGAGATGGAAGAAGATAAGTTGGACTGATTTGCAGGCCTAGAATTCATGTGCGCTTATGCAGCAATTGTTGGGCACCAATGCCCACCCGGTTCATCTTATATATGTCTATTTACAGAGAGAGTACCCCAATGGATGAAAGGTTCAATTTAGATTATTTCCGACTAAACGGCAAAAATTGGGAATTCCAATCAACCAAGGTAAATCGACTGCCGCGACACAAACCTGGAGAGAAGTTCCTTAAGGGACCAATTCCGATGGGATGGTTGGATAGTGCAGGTAAGTTGCCCGGCAAGGCTCTCCATGTTGGGATAATGCTTTGGTATCTGGGGGGCTTGAGAAAGACAAATGAAGTTAACTTGTCTTTGTCTGGAATGTTCAGTTTGGGACTCACCCGATGGAGTGCGCGGAGAGGCCTTTTTTGTTTAGAAAGAACTGGCCTTGTCGCCGTTAAAAGGAGAATAGGAATGAAACCCCTTGTGACTATCCTTGCTGGAAATTCTTCATGCGTGGAACCGGAAGAACCTAGATGAATAATATTGAAGTCAACGAGGCCGCACAATTGGCTCCCGTTTGTGGTTGCTAAGGAGGACAAGATGGGTAGCTCAAGCGAATTACTGACTGTCAAAGGAATAGCCGCGAAATTGAGGGTCAAGGTTAGTTGGGTGAGGACTGCCAAAGGCCGGCTTCCCATCGCCCTGGATCATAAAAAAGGCTTATTCCAGGGGCATGAAACTAGGCCTGGAGGGATTTGACATCAGATGAAGGCTGGATCCATCATGCAAACGCTCAATGGAAGCGGGCCTGTCACGTGCGCCAACACTTGACAGGCCCTGACCACAATTCAAAACGGGGTTCGAGTTATGGCTGTTTCTACCTTACAAGAAGAACCTGCTGCCGGGCAAGTCCATTCGCCCCAGCGTCGGCACCCTCAACCCAAACCCATCCGGAAGACCCGCGGGGTCTTTGAGAGGCCGGCGGGGAGCGGCTGCTGGTGGATACTGTACTTTGATGAGTTAGGGAATCGCCACAGGGAAAAAGTCGGATTGAAACAGGCGGCAATCTCAGCCTACCAGCAGCGGAAGACAGAGATCCGTCAAGGTAAGTTCATTCCCGAAGAGGTACAGCGGAAAAAGGTCAGCTTGGACCAAATAGTTAATGATTATTTGGAATCCTGCCAAGCCCGGAAGGTTAAAGATGTTGAAGAAATCACTACGCGGGCTCAATGGTGGAAGAGTCATTTCCAAGGACGGTCTGCCAAGTCCATTACTGCAAGTGACGTTGAAGGCGCAAGGAAGGTACTCTCACACATGAAGCCCTACGGCCACGGCTACACGCGGAAGGCCAAAACCCTTGCCGCGGCGACGATAAACAAGTATTTCGCCATTCTTAAAGCCGCTTACTTTCTCGCTCTTCGGAACGGCAAGGTAGATCGAAACCCGGTTAGCCAAGTCAAAATGCTGAAGGAAAACAACGCACGGGTGCGTTATCTGAGCAAAGAGGAAGAGGACCGGCTGTTTGAGATTCTACCGACAGAGTATCATGCAATGGTGCGCATAGCTATCCATACAGGGCTCAGGCGCATGGAACTTTTCAAACTTAAATGGACGGACGTGAATTTCCAGCAGCTGGTGATTACCATCGGGGAATCAAAAACGGGAGAAGCCCGGACTGTGCCATTGAATGACATAGCTGTCGGGGCTCTCAAGGGGATTGTGCGTCGAATTGATAATCCCTACGTCTTTCCCGGAACCAAGCCGGGAACTTACAGAACGGATTTACCCAAGAGTTGGAAGCGATTTCTAGAGTTGGCAGGAATTGAAAATTTCCGCTGGCATGATTTGAGGCATACCTTTGGGAGTCGCTTGGTAATGGCTGGTGTCGACCTTTACACGGTATCAAAACTACTAGGACATCATGGCATCAAGATGACTGAGCGATATGCTCATTTGTCACCTGGGCACCTAGCTCAAGCGGTCAGCAAACTGGTAAAACCGGAACCAAGTGCCACCAAAACAGCCACCGGTCAGCAATGGTGATTTTGTGAATTGTGCTAAGTGATTGAAGAGACTGGTAGCGGGGGGGAGAGTTGAACTCCCGACCTAAGGGTTATGAATAGTCAGTACGTTTTGTAACCCACGTTTTTCCTTCCATTTACAGCCACTTAGAAAATCACAAGTGCGTTAATCCTAACTGAGCATCGTTAATCCGGCCTGATCGTGGGCACAATTTGGGCACAATCAGAGGCATTCGACCCATGGCAATTGCTGAACGTCATGGCCACTAATCGTCGAGCTGCTGCCAGCAATCATGGTTGTTAACACGCCATTGAAGAGGCCCAATCAAACGTCCATGTGATGTGCCCATGTTGAGTTGCTGTTGACAGTTTCGATCAGAGGATTTCCAGAATAGACCTTCCAAGGAGCCTTCATGAAGATCATTGCCGTGGCAAACCAGAAAGGCGGAGTCGGCAAAACCACTTTGGCCCGTGAACTGTCTGCCTGTTGTGCCTTGCGGGGGTACGAAACCCTTGTCATTGACTGTGACCCGCAAGGCAATCTCACGTCATCATGGGTGGACGCAGATGTTTATGAGGCAACTCTAGCACACGTGCTCATCGAACCCGAACCAGGACCTGCCGAAATCAAGCCAGAGCCCTTACCCCTGGAGGATGCCATCGTTGAAAGTCCTGTTGAGAGCCTCGATCTGGTTCCATCCGATATCCGCCTTGCCAGGTTCGAAATGCAGGCTGATTATCTGACTCACCGGCTCCGCAACCAACTCAGGGAGCAGGCCGATCATTACGACCTGGTGTTCATTGATTGTCCACCGCAGTTGGGAAAGCTTCTGACCACTGCCCTTTATTCGGCCCACTATGTCTTGATCCCCTGTTCCGCTGATGCCATGGGCCTCCACGGCCTGGCGGACCTCTCTTTTACGATCCGCCAGGTTCGCAAAAACGTGAATTCCGACCTTCAAATCCTGGGCGCCGTGATTAACCTCTACAAGCCCCAGCGTAACCTATCCTCGGAGTCCAGGCTTGCCGTTGAGGCTGCCACGGAACTCATCGGTTACGTCTTCGATACCAACATCCATGATTATTCGAAGATTGCCGAGGCACCCTCCCAGAAACTTCCAACCGTCCTCTACGCGAGAAACCACAGGTCCGCTGACCAGTTCTGGAGCCTGACAGATGAAGTCCTCGATAAGCTCAAAACGACACGAAACAAGATCGCGGCTGTTAAATAGGAAGAGACCACTATGAATGCTCCCAGGATGAAGCCTTGCCCGACTCACCTTCGAACACCGAGAGCCAAAAGAAGCCTTGGATTATCTGTACCAATGGTCCGGTTGCCACATGACTATCTGATCCAAAGCAACCACCCAGATCTAAGTCTTCAATCGGATATCCAAGCGGCCGACCTGCGTGCCGGTCGATCCGATCCAGCCTCTTCTAGGACGCACCTGAGGCATTCAGTTGTACCCAAAAGCAGTGTGCCTGATTCCATGGGTGTTTTGTCTATTGTTGAATCGGGTGTACCTGGAACGAGTAGTCCCCAAGCAAGGTACACCTGAATCAGGTATACCTGTTTTCCAGAACGCGTCTCGCACCCTGCGAATTCGTCGCGCCATATTGGCCCAAGACGGACACTCTCTCGGAGAGCAAGCCCTTTATGAGGCCCTTTGGAAAACTGCCCGCCCCTATAATGACCGGGCCAGAGTAATCACTATCGGCTACAGGGGAATGGCAGAGCTCGTCCGCCTGACGGTAAACAACTGCAAGGCCAACATCCTGGCACTCGCCAACAAGCTGGCCGTTGAAGAGATTTCCCCCTACACTCACGCCCAAGCCAGAACTTACTTGATTTACAGTTTCCCAGCCATCCTTGAGCGACGCCAAGCTGCAGGACTAACTCACTACATCAAAACACGGGGGGTCGTATTTGTAGACCCAGAGAGCGGCAAGCACTTGAACGCCTCCGCCCGTAAGAGAACCCATCGAGACACAGTGGGTATACCCGAACCAGGTATACCTCTTCCGGGTGGACCTGAAACAGGTATACCTGAAACGGGTGCACCTCTTTCACTTCCCTTGTCACTACTAGTCGAAACAGGTATACCCGATTCAGGTGATTCAGGTACACCTGATCCGGGTACCCTAAATACTAGAAATCATAATCTAGAAATGCCGTCGTCGTCGTCGAGCGCAGCGGAATTTCCTTCCACTCGACAAGCCTTGACCCAGTTTCCGGATATCCACCCCAATGACCAAGACATCCTGGATCTGGTTCAGAGGTGCAAAGCCGTCTGTGCAGACACCCAAGACGCAGAGATTGCCGACTTTGTCAGACTGAAAGGCTCGACGCTGAAGACGGAAGCCATCAAAACCAGCAGGATGGCCTTGCTGCTGAAGATCGTGCCCCAGTGTCTCACGGGTGAAACTCTCAAGTTGTACCGAAAAAAAAAGCTGGATGAAACCGAGTCTCAGCATGCCCAAGAGGTAAAGCAGTTAGCGGAACGAGAGCAGATGGACAGATTCTGGGAGGAGACTCTAAGAGATCCTAAGCAAACCCCAGACAGCAAGCGAAGCGCGATGGGGTATTTCATCGGAATCATCGAAAGAGCGGACACTGCCCTGGAGCGTAGGAGAACGGCAGAAGAGGTGGTAAGACGATTTCGGGGAGCAGACGGAATATTGTGAACCATTGCGGTTGGTGACGTAGGGGGAGGCAACAGGCCTTGTTCCCAACTGTCGAACTTAAGGAGGTAGAAATGGGTGAATACTTGCTTTTGGAATGGCTCCAGACTCGTCGAGGAATGATTTTCTGTCTTGTCTTGTTCGTATGGACGGCCGCGGCAGGTCTGTACCGTCTTGGCTTTAGTGAGCCTGCTGGTCTTCAGTAGGCCAAGAATGAAGCTGCCATTAGAAGCGTCGATGGACGCTCGTCATGCGCGAAGCATCGAAGCAAGGCGCATTTTTTAAAGCGCGGCTACGAGCCGGAATCAATAAACGAGGATCGAACTCCAGACTCTGGGGTGGAGGCTTCCAACGCTCCGCCCCTTTGCCCAGGAAAATACACTTGAACTGCCCCAACAGCGAAACCATTGAATCCATGCACCAGTGCTTCATTGGCGGAACCGATGAGCACTGGAAAAAACTCGCCAAGTTCTTGATCTGGCAGAGGCGAAAGATGAGCCACAGCGTGTGTCCGTACCCTGATACGGTTGAATCAATCCCGGTGTTCGGAGATAAGAAAGCCAGGCTAAATGAAAAGGCCAAACAATGTGTACTGCACAAAGGAGGCGAAATGGAGACCTTCTCACAAGTGATGAATTGGCTGTTTGCGGTCCTGGCTCTGGCTGCCCTGGTCATCGGGTACTTCCTCGTCAAAAAGCGCAGCGGGGGAGAGTGACTGGTTGAGTGGCGCATTCCTTAACTTCAATAACCGAATGAGAGGAGAAGTCACGGTGAACAAAGCGACCCAAAGATCCCTGGCGATTCTGCCCTTATTGTTGATTCCTGCTCTTCTCGAAGCCCAGACGTCGGTGGCGCCGACATTTGGCCGGGCCGTTACCGACATTCGAACTATTGCGGTGGCTGCCGGGACCCTGGTTGCCGGACTGGTGGGCCTGGTTGGTCTGGGCAGGACGGCTTACAAACTGGCTCAAGGCGACACCGATTCGATGACGGCGTTGATCTTTGCGATTGTCGGGATTGTACTGGGTTTTCTGGCCAACACGTTTCTTAACGCATGAGAGAGACCCCCATCTTCCGCAACCTTCAGCATGTGCCCAGGATCTGGGGCATCACTTACGTGAAGCTCTTCGGTTCGCTGGGCATTGGCCTCTTGCTGATGACGGTCTCCTTCGCGTCGGCCAACCGGGGATCGGCCTTGGACAAGATCACGGTCATTGTCCTAAGCGTGCTGGCCACGGCTGGGCTCTACGGGATCTCCTTCTGGTTGGATAATCGCGATCCCCTGGGTTCGAACACGACGCCATTTCTCAAGAATGAGTTCAATTCGCAATCGCTTTCACTCCAGCAACTAACTTTGCTGGACCATGAGGTTTCCGGGAATGAGATTCAGCGACCTTCTCGAAGACATCACCAAGCACGAGCAGAAACTCGATAACGTCCTGCTCTACGTTGATTTCCTGCCTACCCACATGCTGCCCATTATCGTGATGAAGGATGGGGGGCTGCTGATCCTGTTCGATCTGGGCGGACTTGACTACGAGGGGCTCTCTGAAGAGGACAAGCAACATTACAGCTACTACGTGCGCACGGCCCTGGAGCAACTTCCCGATGAAGGAGCGGGCTTCATGCTTTCGAATCTGTTGGTTAGAGACACGCCTGACCCCATTCCGCTCCAGAAGAATCCCCAGGCGCATCCTCTGATTCAGTTCATTCAGGCCAACAAACAACGCTTCTGGGACGTCATAGTCGGGCAAAGCTACGGCAATCGGATTGTATGTAGCCTGCGTTACTTCAACCCGCGCCGCAAAGAGCCTCCCTGGAACCTCCTGGTTCAGGAGCAGAAGCTCTTCCGGTTTTATTACGACCAGCTCTCCAGCAGTGCCCAGAAACTCGAAGAGGGGTTTCTCATACTCAAGAATGCTTTCTCGCATTTCGGATTCCGCGCTCTGGACCGGGCGGGATCCTTCCGGGCTCTTTATGAGCTCGTCAACTTCGCAAAAGCGCCGGCCTACCGTTCGGATCTCTCCCTCAATGCCCAACTGGCCCAAAGCCACTATCTGATCCGCCACAGCGAGGAGCACGTCGTTGTCAACGGCAGCCAGTACTGCTCAGTTGTGGGGATGAAATACCCGCCACCCACTTCTCTCGCCATGTATCTCCGGCGCTTTTACGAACTGGGCTTTCCCCTGGTTTTGC
>JBGOTQ010000201.1:0-13236 GCA_041476565.1 Terriglobia bacterium
ACGTGATTTTGCAGAACCGACTTGAGCAAATCCCGCAATTCGACCTCCTGGAAGTGAATCGGCAATTCCTGCAAATCCAGTTTGGCCAATTCAAGCAGGTCGTTGACCAGATGACTCAGACGTCCGGAGGCGCGGACCAGGGAAGAGACCGCCTGCTGTTTGCGTTCCTGATGTTCGGTCAGCCCGCTGGCCATTGCGCTGCACATGGTCTGCATGGTCATCACCGGACTGCGAAGCTCATGGGCCACATCGGCCAGGATTTGCTTGCGACGTTCTGCCTCCTGCTCCAACTCGCTAATTTGATCGCGAAGGCGGTCGGCCATGCGGTTCATCGCCAAGGCCACCCGGGTGAAATCGCTTTCACCTTTAAGCGGGACACGGTAATCCAAATTGCCGGACTGAAAGGCCATAGCACCCTTTATCAACTCGCCCAAGGGCCGCGTGAAGCGGTAACTCAGCCATGTTCCCGCCAGCAAGGCCAACGCCAGGGCAATGCCTACGTGGCTTAAAAGAAATCCGCCAATCTCGGAACTGGAAGGCATGGGAGGCGGTACCAGCGGTGTTTGCGGCGCGTTGGGTTCTCCAATGCGGGGTGGTTTAATTTCGGGGTTTCGAGGAGACCCGTGAGGATCCACCCGATTGGGCATAAAACCTTTTGGACCGAAGAAGAAACCCTTCAGCCCAAATTGGGGTTCGGGAATGGGACTCGGATAGAGGTCGGGATGACGCAACATCTCCTGCCGCATTGAACGAATTCGCTGATAGATAAAGTAATTGGACAGACCGGAACTAAGCAGCCAGGACGAAACAATGGCACACAAAATGATGACGGTCAGCTGCGCTCGTACGCTACTCTTCCGGACGAAAGGCATACCCTACTCCCCTTATGGTCACAATCGCACTGTTTTCCATCCCGGCTTTTGTGAGTTTCTCACGCAGCTTGTAGACGGAATTGTCAACCAGCCGGGGTTCAGCGATGAAGGTTTCTCCCCACAAACGGTCAATCAGTTGGTCCCGCGTGAAGACAATCTGAGGCCTTTTCATCAGCGTGGAAAGTAAGTCAAACTCCATGGTAGTCAATTGAACTGGTTTTCCTTTGACGGTAACCAAGCGCTCGTCAAGGAGAATCTCCAGCTCCATCCAGGCCAGTTTATTCACCGTCTCGGGCTGGCGATGGACGCGACGCAATAACGCTTGAATACGCGCCACCAGTTCAGTGGAAAAGAAAGGTTTGGTTAGATAATCATCGGCCCCTTTGTTTAAAGCACGAACCTTATCGATTTCCCCGTCACGTGCCGATAGCATCATGATTAAGGTGTCGGACTCTTGCCGAATGGTCTCGCACAATTGAACCCCATTCAAGCCAGGCATCATGATGTCGAGAATGACAATCTCGGGCCGTTGTTTTCTGAATGCTTCCAGCGCCTCGGTCCCATTGACCACGACTGTCACCTGGAATCCTTCCGCTTCCAGATACCAGCGCAGCCCTTCCAATAGATCTGTATCATCATCGGCGATTAAAATTTTTGTCATGATCGTAAATCCCTTCACGTTATTCGACCCATGGTTTTGCCCGCTATTCTAAACGCGAAACATCTGAGAATAAAACATGAAGGAACCTTGCCGAACAGATCTTGTACTTTAGACGCACTGGCTTGAGTTTTGCCAGACTCGGAGGACGCCACGCCAATGGAGCGTCCCTATTCTTTGTGAAACTCAAAGTGACAGCTGTCATCCCTGCCTCATTTTTCTGCTTTGGGTTGTTCCGGCAATGCAACCGTTTTGACATCACCATTCTGGTAATCGATTGTCAGGAGTCTTCGAGCCTGAATCAGGAATAATTTAGAGCCCTTTAATTCCACCTGCGCCATGAGCGGAGGCGGTAGAAGCGGCGGCGTTTGTCCAGCGCCGGGCCTGAACGCATGTTCTCCTGGTCCCAGGCGCCCCATGGGAGGTGGGGGAGGTGGCGCCTGCTCTCCGGACCCCGGGCCATCCGGTGGGTCTCCCATATCTGCTTGAGGTATTGGAGGAAAAGGCGCCTGTTGTCCTGAGCTAGCACCCATGGAGCCCGGTGTTCTTGAATCGGGCTTTTCCGATACTTGTGGTTCAGGCAAGACAATGGAGTTTAATTTGGCGAAACCAGATGGATTGATAACAAACAGGCGATTGCCAAGAAGGACTAGCAAGCTTTCAGGTTTTCCATTGCCGCCTGCCGGAATCAGCAGGCCCATGGGCATGCGAGGTCCTGGAGGGACTTGTGAATCTGCCAACGATATCGAGCCGGCTTGTTGAGAATTGCTGGGATTGTACCGGTAAAGCGTGGCCCCTTGGAGCACAAAGAGATAGTCCCCACAAGACTTCATTACCGGTGGGGGAGGAGGTAGCGGAGGCATGAAACGGTCCCATTGCGCCCCAAACCCACCTCCCCTCGGTCCCTGAGCCCAGAGCGTTTGTACGGGACTCAAGGCGACAAAAAGCCAGACAGTGAATCCTTTTAGTGAGTTGATTGTCATGGAACAGCCTCTATATGATGGATGATTGAGCTTTGTGAGATACTCGCTGAAAGTCGCGCTTCACCCCATCGCCCTCTTCCCTCCGTCTCGTGTCACCCGGCTTTAGTCTCCAACAGCCAGCTTCGTTTCTGAAAGAGACTATAGCCCACGAAAATCACAGAAATATCACCGCAATATCTTCTTTTGGTCTCATTTGCTAACACGAATTTGACGGGTCCAAGGGGTGTCGGGAGGGAAGTTGCGATATGACACATTAGAGTCATGTTCGTCCTTTTTTCCGCTTACTGAATTTCACAATCTGATTACAGTTTACATACACATCTTGCTTCTCCTATCCCCCGATTCAGGGATTGGTCCCGGTGTTCACATTCGCAGGCGGTTCCCGGGGAACCAATCGTCGTATGCTGCCAGAAATCGCACAAAATATGAGTCGACCCTTGACTTTGCAGCCTGCAGGCTCACCCAGCCGCAGCGTAATTCATCGGAAAGTTGGGAGACTTGCCAACCTGGGTTAGCGTGTCCACAATCCTGTCAGGCCTTCCCCAGTCGGACCAGAGCACTTCCTTTAATTCGATGACCGCAACTTGTCTGAACACGCGCTGCAACAAGTCCTTAGAGAAATTGCGGGCCGGCATCCCTTCAAAGACCTCTTCCAGCACAACTTCTTCTTTCAGAGTCCCGATAGCGGCCTGATATCTTTCAAATAGTCGCATCATCTCCGGAAAGCAACTCCACCCCATCGACCATAATGTTTCAACCTTGACCGCCAATACCAGAGTGTTCCAAAGCGCATGGCCTGACATGGCCCGGCGGCACCAACCCAGGCTGGGTTTTTCAACAAAGGCCTGCACCGCCCTGACAAAATGTCCATTCAGTTGGCCCAGTGGCGCACCTGGTTGAATCCAACCATACTCCGTTTCGGGCCGGTCTGGTAAGACACCTAACAAAAACAGCCAACGCCGCAATCTCTGGGCCGCTATGATTGCAGCTCCCACCACCGACGTGAACTGCTCCTCAGGATGAATAAAATGATCTGAAGGAAATAACACTACTGTTCCCTGTGGATCCTGTGCCCTTACGTTGGCCAACCCGAGAAAGACCCCGGCCGCTGTATCCCGATTGGCTGGCTGCAAAACCAATTGTCCGGTCTTTCCATCAGAAAGTTCCGAGCCTGCATCCCAAAGGTGAGACCGACTCATGACGGTGACTCTTTGTTCCCATGTTGTTAGACGATCAGCCCGGTCCAGTGTGTGCTGAAGCATGGACCGCGTTCCAGTAAATGAGCAATATTGTTTCGGTTTGTGGCATCCCAGCCAG
Organism: Terriglobia bacterium; assembly: GCA_041476565.1. Lineage (GTDB taxonomy): Bacteria > Acidobacteriota > Terriglobia > Versatilivoradales > Versatilivoraceae > DATKMG01. The sequence goes on from JBGOTQ010000201.1 coordinate 3,831, forward strand.
CACTCAGTCAAAGGTCTAAGCCGCTCGCCCTCCCCTCCTGCCAAAATGATGGACCATACCTGGCCCTGTTTCTTGCTTCGGTTCATTTCATCTTCCTTTTTAAGTTATTTCCTTGCTTCTTCTTATCGCCCGAGTCGAGAACAGCGGGGGCGCGTCGGACCATACTCCCATAGATGCTTCTGCAGGAGTCCGAGAGGTAAAGAGTCCGTAAGGAATACGTAAAATCTGGAAAAGACTATAGCCGGTGAAAGTCACACAAGTATTACCGGGATATCGTCTTTTTATTGATTCTCAAATTGAACTGGCAATGCGGACTGAGGTGGTCCAGTGACTTTCGCGGTAGAGGGAATGCAATGCGTCAGTTACATAGGGAGAATTGTAAGGGTTAAGGCGTCTTAAGCCTTCACCTGTGAAACACCACATGTTCAGGCGGTTGATACAACCACCCTAAAGCTCCCCCCCAATACTGACCCAGTACGAGAGAATTCTATTCACTCTTTACAATATCTTTACCGTATCTTAACGCATGTCTCTTCCAGCTCTGCCGATCCTGTTCCTTGAGAGATCAGGTGGTGTCTTGTTCTTGCGAGTCGAGACCCCTGACAGCAGATGGAAAGGAGGCTAGTCGATATTGGAATTGCTTCCATGAAATCTCAGGAGTGCCGTGAGAAACATTCTCCAGATTGTTGCACCCAATGACTTGCCCTTTATGGTTGAGGGCCGTGCATCCAGCACGATGAGAGTGGTTGAATTCAATGTGGTAATCAGCCTGACTGATTGCCGGAGTGGCAAACTTCGTAATGCGATTCAAGAAAGGAGTGAAATATGTCATCTATATCGGATGTCTCGTCAATCAGCTTGAATTTTGGTTCAATGGATATCCAAAACCAATGGAAGCAGCGAAAACAGAACTGGGATAATCTTGAGAAAGCGCTAAACTCTGGAGACATTGCCTCTGCGAAGCAAGCCTTCGCTGTTATTCAGCAAGATATACAGAAAGTTCAGAAAGGAGGAAAGGGTGGATCCGACCAGTTCCAGCAAGATATGGAGAATCTTCAGAACGCATTAAGCGCAGGAGATATCACCGCGGCTCAACAGGCGTTTTCTACGATTCAACAGCATAGAGCCCAAGGGCCACGCCCGCCGGGGGATGTTCAAAACGATCAAAGTGAATGGAAGCAGCAGAAGCAAAACTGGGACAACCTTGGTAAAGCTTTGAACTCGGGAGATCTCGCCGCGGCAAAGGATGTCTTCTCCATTATTCAGCAGGACCTGCAGAAATTTCAGCAAAGACTGGGCAATGGAAACAGCGGAAACTCACAGTTTGAGCAATACATGCAGAATCTTCAAGACGCCTTAACTTCAGGCGACATCACTGTTGCGCAACAGGTGTTTTCTACGATTCAACAGCAGGGAGCCCAAACAGGGCTAGGCTCCAATGGCGTTGACTATCACATCTGATTTGCCTATTTCAGAATGCACCCAGGTTCCTGGCTGCCCTGCTCTCCGGCAACGCTGACTTTTCACCATTGGGCAGCCAGTTCTTACGGGTTGCAGTGAATCAGGAGAGAAGAGGCTATAGCGGAAGTTCTCCGGCGATTTTCTCCAAGCGAGTCACTTTACACAAATTTACCATCCCTTAACTAAGTCTTAATGCCACCAATTTCCCGGACTGCATCTCAGGTTCATGAGACGATGGGTGCCCGACCTTACGGGCAGAAACGGCCACTGAAGACTGTTTAGTTTTTGGTGTGTTCAATTGCAGCCCACTCTCTTGAGTGTCGTTGCAGTCATCTCGTCGAGCATCGGCCGCATCTCGAGTTAGAGGTCAACGTCCCATTCCAGTCACACCTTGATAACCCGAGGTAATCCTGACTAGGAGGCACATGAAACGATTAACAACCATCTCCGCGATCTTTTTGGCCATTCTCACTACGCTCCTCACTTCAACCTCTCTTCTTCTTTTCGCGCAAAGTCTCGATGGAGTCATCCATGGAATCGTTCGGGACTCCTCTGACAAAAAGGGGATTCCAAGAGTCACGATAACCGCTAAGCTTGCACAAACCGGCACAACCCAAACGGCCGAGAGTAATTCTTTCGGGTTCTACACGTTTGCCCATTTGTGGACCGGTCAATACACGTTGGAGGCAGAACTCAAAGGGTACAAGAGATCCGTATGTTCAGATGTAAATGTCCTGTCTAACCAGTCTGTTACCGTGGATTTTGTCCTCGAGAAGGGGGAACTGGTGGCCACCACATCCGGTCTGGAAAGCCAAGTCATTCTCGATAACAATGGGTTTTCGAGTTCCATTCAGGGCATACTCATTGCAGATCTTCCAAACTTCGGTCAGTTGGGAAATGCATCCCCTTATGCGCTTTCCGTTTTTCTGCCAGGCGTCGTTAGCCAGAACAACACCGCAATCGGAGAGGGCGGTTCAATGGGAGGGATGCGCCCCAGCTCAAATAGCTTCACGTTGGATGGCGTGGACGACAATCGTCTCAATGTAACAGGGCTTTCTCTCCCGGCCATAGCCGAGTCCGTTGCTGAGATGAACGTGCAACCCAGCTCTCTTACAGCCGACTACGGGCAATCGGCCAGTGGGCTCTTGAACGTGGTCACTAAAAGCGGAACCAATAAGGTGCATGGGAGTGTGTTCGGAGTGGGCAGCAACCGCGCCATGAACGCGATGGACAACCAGGAAAAACAGGACTTGGCCAATGGGCTTATCGACAAAAGAAGGCGCTATGACTTCTTTCGTGGGGTTGGGACTGTTGGGGGACCCATTATAAAAGATAAGTTGTTCGGTTTCGCTGCCTACCAATATCAGTCATTAGGCGGAGAGCCCCTGGCTTACGGCGGCCAAAGCATCACTAACGATGGCCTCGCAACCATCAAAAACGACATCAAAGGGCTGAGCAGCAACAATGTGTCGATCATCGAAAACCAGAGCATCTGGCCCACGGCCCTGGTGCCCAATGGGAACTATGCCAATGTGAAGGGGAGTGACGGCGTCATCTATCCGGTCGAATTGGGTGACGTGGTAGGCGCTTCTTCGCGGTTCTTGACACAACGGAACTGGATGACCAATGTGGACTACCAGTCTGAGTTTCAGCAGATTCATGGGAGATTTCAATATTCCAACCAGGATGTAGCCAACCTAAATCCTCAGTCTGCAAATCCCCTTTACTCGGGACATGATGGCCTCAATCAGTGGCGACTCAACGTAACACAGATCCAACCCGTAAAGACTCATTTCATTAGAGAGACCCGCTTAATCTTTCACCGTCTCGATCAAGTTTCCAACATGCCCGGCAGTTATTCTGGTACACCCAATTACAGCATCAGTAGTCTTGGGCTATTCATGGGGTCGGCAACGGATTCCCCACAATCCCGCAAGGAGAACCTGATCCAATTAGTCAATAACTTCGACTGGCTGAAAAATCGACACAACTACAAATTTGGTCTCGAGTTCCGCCGTTGGGACGCCCCCACCGTTTTCCTGCCAAACTCCCGGGGGAGTTACGACTGGAAATCGCTGGAATCTTTTTTAAAGGATGAGATTCCAACCGGGATCTATGGCGCCTATCGTGGTGTTGGTACCACGACGTTCACTGATCGACGCGACGGGATATACGCATTCTTCCAAGATGAAATCAGATTGCTGAGTAAGCTTCAACTCAGTTGGGGGGCTCGATACGAGTTCACCGGAAACCCGCGGGATGCGAGTCTTCAGGCTGACAATCTAGTGGCATCTATTCCCGGAAAACTCGATTTTCGTATTCCAAGCTCGGATAAGAATAACCTGGCCCCGAAGTTCGCATTTGCTTACGACGTTTGGGGAGATGGAAAAACTTCGGTGCGTGGTGGCTTTGGCATGAACTACGACATGTTGGCCGGAGATTACACGCGTCTGAGTCTTCCCCCGCAGTTTCAGCAGGTCCTCACACCAGCTCTGGCGTGCACTGAACTCGATACCCAACCCAATTTTTGCCGCAATCATAGTCCGGTGGGGCCTCCTAATGCTCGTGGCTTCCTGATCTCGGGCGGTTTGCCGTCTACCTCGATATCACCGGTGACAGTAAAAAAAGCACGCGCGGCTACATTGGGGTTCATCCCGGATACGGTAAGTCCGACCGTTTATAGCTGGAGTGTGGGAGTCCAACACGAGATACACGACAATTGGCTTCTTGAGGCGAACTACTTGGGGAATCGTGGCCAGCATCTGCCCGTCCAAAACAACCGCAATCCCGGTGTGGCCATGCCCACAGACCGGCGTCTGCCGACTTACTTCAATGCCTCTGACATCCCATCCAGTGCCAGCGGGGCTGTCAGCCTGGCCGACGTCCTCAACTATGCCGGCAGTGGGCAACGCGTGCTGGGATCGTATGGTTTTACCAATGACATCATCGCCTACGACCCCATAGGGAGTTCCCGCTATCAGGGCGGTTCCATCTACGTGCAACGTCGCCCCAGCAGCGGGTTGTTCTTGCGTGGCGGTTATACGTATAGCCGTGCCTTGGACAACAGCTCCGAGGCCCTTTACGGGGGAGCGGCAGGACCGGCCCGCCCCGAGGATGATTATAATCTCCGTCATGAGTGGGGTCCATCATCACTGAACCGCCCACATCATTTCAGCCTGTACTGGACTTATGAAGTTCCCCAATCCTCCATGATCCCCGCGCTGGTAAAGAACGTATTCGCCGGTTGGCAATTCAGTGGCACCTTTTTGCTGGAGTCCGGGCAACCCATCACACCGGTGAGTGGGTACGATGTGAATAACAATTTGGACGCGTCCAGTGACAGGGTATTGATCAATCCTAACGGGAATGCCAGTTTGGGCACCGATACAAACATCGTGATTCGTGATCCACAAACAGGCGCCACTTCCATTACGTCCATAGCGCCGACAGATTCTAGTCAAATTGTTGGATATGTGGCAGTGAATCCCACTGCCAAATGGGTGGCCACACGTTTGGGAGCGCAGACTGATTCCGGGAGGAATGTACTGTTCACTCCGCGCCTGAACAATTGGAATATCGGGGTAGTTAAGAAGTTTACTGTGGGTGAGAACAAATACCTGCAGTTTCGGGCGGACTTGTTCAATGCGTTTAACCATTCTCAGTACATTCTGAGCACCAATCCCAAGTACAACTGGGGGACCCTGAATGAAACGCTGGACTACCTGAAGACCTTGTACAGCAGCTATGCCAATCCTGCATCTGTCAATTTCCTAAACTCTGTAACTCTGAATTCCATGGGGCGAGTTATCCAGGCGGGGGTCAAACTGACATTCTAGCCTGCTTGCTGGCGAATGGGATCGTACCCTGAGAGCCAGAGCGTACAGAGAGGTCCGAATGCTGGGAGAACTTGTGCGTTATTATGGCGTATGGTTTACCTTGCTTTTGATCCTGAGCGGAATTCCGAGCATCTCCCAAGAACTATCAACTCCTACCAAGATCATTAAAGAAATCCGTATCCTAGGGACCCGCAGGGTTCCATCCGACACTGTCAGGTTTCACATGCTTTCCCAAAAGAACACTCAACTGGACCCAAACCTGTTGCGTCGAGATTTTAAAGCAGTTTGGGCTACTGGTTTTTTTGACGACATGAAGATCGAGCTGGAGGAAGAAGATGATGGAATCATTGTGCTCTTCTGGGTGAAGGAGAAACCTTTGATTCGGGAGATCAAATATGAAGGCCTCAAATCGGCAACTCTTTCCGAAGTCCTCGACAAACTGAAAGAGAGAAAAGTGGGTCTTGGTGTGGAAACGCCGTTCGAGCCGGCGAAAATCCGGAAAGCCATCGAAGTGTTACAGGACCTACTCGCCATGAAAGGTCGCCAATACGCTACCATCAGGTATGAAGCCACAGATGTTCCGCCCAACTCCAAGCAGATTGTATTCCTGATCGATGAAGGCCCTAAAGTCAAGGTTAAATCGATTCGTTTTCACGGAAACACAGTTTTCAGTGAGGCCCAATTGCGGTCTGCAATGAAGTACACCAAGGAGGCCGGTCTCTTTTCATTCTTCACGGGCAAGTCCACCTTTGATCGCCAACGCCTGGAAGCCTCCCTGGAAGAGGGGGTCCGGGCCAAGTACAACGAGAAGGGATATGTGCGGCTGTTGATCCAGGAGCCTCGAATCGATATCCAGGATGCTTCCGGCATCAGCATGTTCTCCTTGAAATTCCACCGCTGGAAACTATTCCCTATCCCTTACGGGACCTGGAGTGGGAAGCGTGTTTACATTGATGTGGATTTGGAGGAAGGAAGTCAATATCAACTCGGTGAAGTCAATATCACGGGAAATACACAATTCAACCGAGACCTGTTGCTGCGCGTCATTGGCACGCGTCCAGGGGAGGTTTTCAACAGCGAGCTAATCAAGAAGGGTTTTGAGAACCTCAAGAAGCTCTATGGGGCAAGAGGCTTCATCAACTGGACACCCATCCTTCACCAAGATTTCGATGAGGAAAACAAGCTGGTGAATCTTGCCTTTGACTTTGAGGAAGGCCGCCAATTCGTTCTGAGGCGCCTGGATTTTGTCGGCAATACCTCCACACGGGACAAAGTGATCCGGCGGGAAATGCTGCTCAACGAGGGGGAAACATTTAATACGGTCCTGCTGGATCTGAGCTTGCTGCGGTTGAATCAATTAGGCTTCTTTGACAGGCTGAAAACCGAGGATGCTGATGTCAAGCCAGATCTAAAACTGCCGGAAGTCGATGTCACATTGAAAATCAAAGAAAAGGGACGAAACTCCATCGGCTTCACGGGTGGAGTCAGCGGGTATAGCGGCAGCTACCTTGGAGTGAACTATGCTACCCAGAATTTCATGGGACTCGGCGAGACACTCGACTTTACTGTGCAGGTGGAAGCCGCAGCTCCGCATATGTGTTTAGCTTCACGGAACCCTATTACCAGGATACTCCTCTCACAACCGGCTTCAGCATATTCCATCGAAGGTTCAGCAACCGGCAGGGTGATCTTTATGGCGGCCTTTACGGATATGTTCCGCTGGGTAAGGAGTTGTTTGCCCAGCAAAGTAACGGTTTCTCTTTGTTTGCCAGTTACCCGGCCAAGCCATTTATCCGCATGGGTCTCTCTTATTCCTTGGACAAATCGAATACGCAGTTCGCCTCCAAGCAAACCCAGGATTTCTTCAGTGCTTTTCAATACACTGATATCTTCACAGGTCAAGGCAGATACACAGGATTAGTACGTAGCAAAATAACCCCTTCCCTCACCTACAATACGATCAACAATCCCTATCAACCTACTTCAGGAAAGAGCCTGACGGCGGCCTTGGAGATGGTGGGCGGGCCTTTGGGCGGGGGTCTCGCGTACTATAAGCCCATTTTGGAAGCCAAGTGGTTCAAACCGGTCAATCATAAGCGTAACGCGATTGGGATTCGAACACAATTTGTGCACGTGGCTGGGTATGGCGGATTACAGCCCCCCATCTTTGACCGAACTTTTTTAGGCGGAGAAGACACCATCCGTGGCTTTGATTTCTTTTCGATCAGTCCGATGGCCATGGTTACGGAGGGGACTACTATTAAAGTGCCTCTCCGAACTGAGGGAGGACTCCCCGTCATCGACCCGACGACTGGTGAAATCCTGACCACAGATCGCACGACCTACGCCTCCTTCATCACCCCCGTGGGCGGGGACACTCAGGTTCTGATGAATTTGGAGTATCGGGTTCCGATCTTTAGCGTACTTACCATAGCTCCATTTGCGGACATTGGCAAAAACTGGATTCTTCGGAAATCCAGTCTGCAAGTTGCTAATCCCGAGAGCACCAATTTCTATGTATTGGATAACAACGTGTTTCGACATATGCGCCAAGGTGACGCCGTTCCCTTGGTTGCAGGATCGGAACGGTTTCGATCATCGGTTGGGCTGGAATTTCAAGTGGTTCTCCCCATGCTCAATGCTCCCTTTCGAGTGATCTTGAGTTACAACCCCAGCCGGTTCAATTCGACAATTACACGGCCAGAGGGGGGGACCGATTTCTTCTATCGTGAGAATAGCCACGACTTTCGTTTCACAGTGGGTAGGACGTTCTAGATGCCTCTGGAGAGGAGGAACGATGTCACGCTATATGTCATTGATCTGTTTCTGCTGCACTCTGCAAGTACTGGCGTATGCGGACAACGCCATTATCTCGTTGTCCACAAATAGTGGGCCAATCGCTTCTGACGTAGATCCCGATGCCAATATTGCTGTCGTTGCGGACCGAAACTCAAACTCCATTTCGATTATCGACTTGAGCAACAACACGGTAAAAACCACGGTCGCAGTCGGGACCACTCCTACCAGTGTCGCTATTAATCCGCGAACACACCAGGCTGTCGTGACCAATTTCGGGAGTAATGATATCTCAATCGTCGATCTGGAAAGCGCGCAAGTAATCGACACCGTCCAAGTAGGGAATAGTCCACGGGACGTCGCCATCGATACGGACAACAACGTGGCCATTGTGGCCAATCTCAACGACAACAGTATTTCATTGATCAGTCTCGAGACCGGCGGCGATCTCCTTCCTACGCCCATTACGGTAGGTAGCTTCCCCATTAGTGTGGGGTATAACGGAGTCAACCACACCGCTTTGGTCGCCAATTATCAAGATGGGACTGTTTCTGTGATTGACTTATCCAAGAAAATCAAGGTCTCGGATATTTCCGTCGGAACCAATCCGGTCGACATTGCCGTCTCCCCCGACTTGAACCGTGCCGTCGTTGCCAATTATGGGTCAGATAGTGTCAGTGTGATCCAATTGACCGACAACACGGTGGTCGCGACCGTCTCGGTAGGCAGACTCCCTCTCGGGGTCGCGATCAATCCCAGAACCCAGCTTGCCGCGGCTCTCGCCAATGAAGATCAGACAATATCCCTGATTTACCTGGGAGATGGTTTCTACAGCGATGTCACCCACGACCCCAATGAGATAGATCATCGCAACCAAAAGATACCGATGGTCATCACCGTTGTTGGTGATAATCCAGTTCATCTCTCTATCAATCCCAACAACAATACAGCAATTACCTCCAACATCTCAGCGGATCGGCTGACCATCGTATCCTTAGGGTTCTCTGCCAGCTTGCCTTTTGCCATCGATACGACCCAGTACAGGTCAAACCTGGTCCTCAGCAATTTGGGTTGGGGAGACGCTGCTTTCAACATGGAACTGAATGACAAAGATGGAAACCTCCTGGGGGCGGGGATAGTCAGGGTTCAGGCCAATGGATTCAAACAAATCAATGACATCGACCGCATGTTGCAGGGCACAAGCAATGTCACCGGCACCCAGGGGTTGATCCGAATTACCGGTGATCAGCCTTTTACCGCCTTGCTGTCCCTCATAGATAACATCAGCAATGATCCCAGCATGGCTATTGGGA
>JBGOTQ010000202.1:0-13169 GCA_041476565.1 Terriglobia bacterium
CTGGGATCTCCGATCAGATTGGATGCCAGGACGGCAGCCGCCATCATAACATACAACCAGGGCAGAAAGGGATAGCCGATCGCCTTGTAGGGCCTGGGGAGGTTTGGCTGCGTCTTGCGAAGCAGGATGAGCCCATAGACCGTCAGGATGTAGAAGAGCAGGGCCGCTGAGATCACGTAAGTCAGCAGCTGGCGATAAGTCCCACTCAGAGTTAGCAAGGAGGCCCAGGCAGCTTGAACTCCCAGGGATTTAACCGGGGTGTGATAACGGGGATGAATTTCTGCAACGGTCTTGAAGAATAAATGATCCCGTGCCATCGCGTAATACACCCTCGGGCCGGAAAGAATGAGTCCATTCAAACAACCGAAGGTTGAGATAAGAATGGCAAACGATATCATGGCGTTCCCGGTTGATCCAAGGATAGTTCTTGCCACCGAGGCGGCAATCTTGTCGGTCTGCGAGATTTGGGGGATGGGCAGGACGTGAAGATAGGCAATGTTGCAAAGCACGTAAATCAGCGTGACCAGGCCAGTTCCGAGGAATAGTGCCAGGGGGAGATTCCTCTGGGGATTGCGCACCTCGCCTCCCGTGAAGGTCAGATTGTTCCAGGCATCCGAGGCAAACAGGGCCCCTACCATCGCAACCCCGATTAACAGCCCATAAGTCCATACCACCGAGCCACTCCCCAATAGGGGTGGAGAATTCTTTTGATACTGTTGCACAATCAAATGGACTCCTGCCTGATCGGGCAGAAAGGGTCTGAAGTGATTCCAGGAACCTCCGCTGTATGCGATGCCCACCCCAACCAATAATACGAGCGCCAGGACTTTCAAGATGGTGAACGCATTTTGGACATTGGCGCCTACCCGGATGCCAAAACAATTAACCCCGGAAAGGAAAAGAATCACGGCGACTCCGACCAATTGCTTCAGATCAAAGACCAGGTGTCGGCCTAGCACTTCAACAGCGAAGAGTTGCCGGGAGAGGGGAAGAAAAACATCCAGATACCGTGCAAAAGCCACAGCGACCGCGGCAATTGTTCCTGACTGAATCACCAGGAAAAGAGTCCAGCCGTAGAGGAAACCGCACATGGGTCCGTACGCTTCCCTCAAAAACACATACTGTCCCCCCGCATGTGGCAAGGCCGCTGAAAGTTCTCCGTAACTCAAAGCTGCCAACACAGTCATGACACCGCTCAGCAACCAGATCAAGAGCAACAGGCCGGGTGAGGCCACGACTCGGGCAATATCGGCAGAGACGATGAAGATTCCCGACCCGATCATAGAACCCATGATCAGCATCACGGCGTCCAACAGCCCCAGGCCTTTTATCAATTCCGTACTCGATTCCCGCGTAGATCCTCCTTGCCCTGTTGTCCTTCCGTGCCAAAACCGCGGCAGCAACATTCTGGACTCAGACCAAAATCATTGAGTGAATTCGCGTCATGCTAACAGTTCTTGGCGCTTAGGAAAAGTTTTTGTCTTGAAAATCGAAGGGGGCTTGCGTATCCTTTTGCATGCTATGAAGAGAGCTGTTGCATGCGCGGCGGGGAGAACAGACCCTGACGGGCCCTCACCTGCACTCCTACTCTGCCAGGCCCTTCCAGGTTGACGATGAGGCTGTGGGGTTTTCCGGATTGAGAACTACGAAATCCAAGGTGCCAGGCATTGAGAACCGATTGTTCTGTGAAAGTTACAGACAAAAACAAGGAGCCCGTGTTATTCGGGGTTGATGGCGTGCTGTTGCCAGTCAGCCCCCTCCCCTTGGCCTTTCACTTTGCTCGAAATGCGCAGGCACTCAGCGAGCGAATCTATCGCTTGTTTGGAGTGGGCTTTGCTGCGATGTTGCGTCCTATTCTCACTCTAGCCAGTCGGCGTCTGGCAACTCGCCTCCTCTATATCCCTCTTCGGGGAATGAGCCGCGACCGTCTTGACCTTCTCGGCGAAGAGTACTTTCAATATGTGCTTCGCCCCCTCATTGATCCTCTGGGTGCCGGGCAAGTACAGACCCTTTTGGACTCGGGTCGGCATGTCGCTCTGGTGAGTCAACAGCTCGACCATGTCATTCGCCCTCTGTCCGATTTTCTGAGAGTGGATGGGCTACTGACCAACCGCTTGGAGTATCGAGATGACCTGGCAACTGGACGCTTGCTCGACCCCATCATCCCGCCCCTGAAGGGGCTGAAGACTTCCTCCACAAGGAGACAGATCCCTCGTAGAGAACATTTCATAGTCGGCGGGCTGCTGGATGGGGGAAGGCTGAAGACTTGTTTGGCCTTGGATGCCGGGCGGCCCAATCCTGAGGATCACGTCGTTTCGGCCTCACGCCAACTGCGATCTCGGCGATATCCGGTGGTCAACTTCGGCAAGCTGCGAGCTCAGCTCCAATCCTTCTCCGTACAGCAGGCCTTTTCCGGCAAACAACTCCTGCTGGTTGGGTCCACGGGGTTCATCGGCAAAGTCTGGTTAGCCATTCTACTGCAGGATCTTCAGGATATCTGTAAGATCTACTTGCTGATCCGGAGGCAGGGGGCTCGGTCGGCGGTTCAGCGCTTTGAAAAGATGGTTGCGGAGTCACCGGTATTCAAGACCCTCCATGAACGCTACAGTGAGAAGCTGGGGGACTACCTGGGAGAAAAGCTGGAGATCCTCGAGGGCGATGTCGGAGAACCCCAACTTGGGTTGGACAATAAAACCGCTGAGTTGCTCTATGCCAATCTTGATCTGATAGTGAACTCAGCTGGACTAACCGATTTCAACCCGGACCTGCGCCTGGCGCTCAGCACCAACGTCGAAAGCGTGAAGTATCTGGCTGAGTTTTTGCGCCGGTGTGACCATGCCGGCCTGGTCCATGTCTCCACCTGTTTTGTCAATGGGCGGACTGACGGGCGGGTTCCGGAAGAGCTGACTCCCAACTACACGCCCAAGGGCGATTCGAGTCTTGACGTTCGTGATGAATGCAATTACTTGCATGAGGCCATCGACCGTGTGACTCGCGAGGCCGAAAGTCCGGAGATGAGCGAACGATTTCGGCAGGAATCGATGGCTCGGCACCGGCAGGGTGAAGATCCAGTTGCAGACGAGAGGAGTGTGCAAGGCCTGATCCGCAAAGTCCGGACGCGCTGGCTGCGGGACCAGTTGATCGAGGTCGGCATCGAACGGGCCCGGCGTTGGGGATGGCCCAACATCTACACTTACACCAAGAGCTTAGGTGAGTCGTTGCTGCAGCTGAAAGGCCGCGATTTGCCCATCGCCGTGGTTCGCCCCTCGATCGTGGAATCTTCCATCAGCCAGCCCTTTCGCGGATGGAACGAAGGGGTCAATACAACTGCTCCGTTGTCTTACCTGTTGGGTACTTATTTTCGGCAACTCCCCTCCAATAAACGCAAACGTCTGGACGTGATTCCTGTCGACTATGTTTGCCGCGGGTTGACCTTGGTTTCCGCCGCCGTTCTGCGACGATGTCACAATCGTGTCTACCAATTGGCCACCTCCGCCAATAATCCTGCCGATATGCGCAGGGCCATCGAACTGACCTGCCTGGCCCACCGGAAACACTACCGTTCTCTTGAAGGGCTGGAACACTGGCTGCGAGCGCGCTGCGATACTATTCCCGTCTCAAAGAGCCGCTACGAGAGTGTCTCGCTGCCGCGGTTCCAGGCTCTGCTGGAAGGCCTGAATCGGATGCTGACGTTCCTCCCCTCTGCCGAAGAAGCCGTTGCTCGCAAGCGACGCGTTATCGACCGATACCAAAAAGTCATTGAGCTTTACGAACCGTTCATCCTCGATAATGAGTTTTTCTTTGCCGCAGACAACATCAAAGTGTTATCACATGCCATACCCGATGACGAAATGACTACGTTCGGATACGACACCGATACCATCGACTGGTACGATTACTGGATAAACCTGCATGTCCCCGCCCTGCGTCGCTGGACTTATCCCTTGATCGAGGGCCGCCGTCCCGAGGCCGGGCTGCTTCCTCGCAACTTCAAGATGCCGGCGCAAACTAAGAAGTCGTCGAATCTGCAGACTCTTCTTCAAGAACTTGCGCCCGACGAAAGCCTTGTCTCAAGGGATGCGGCGGAGACTCGTCCGCCTGCGCAGCCCTCCGGGGATTGAAAAACGCCCATGGCCATTCTCATTACAGGTTCCACCGGTTATCTCGGCGCTCATGTGGCCGTCGAACTGCTGCAAGGACATGGGGAGAGGCTGAACCTTCTGGTTCGAGCTAAAGACCAACACACTGCCGAACTTCGGCTATGGCAGGCCATGCAACTGCACATTGACTTTCCCCATTTTTCCGACTGGTTGCAGTCCCACATCCAGATCTTTCGGGGAGACATAACATGTGCAAGACTAGGCTTGAATGAAGCCGACTACCGCCAATTGTTTAAATCCACCGATTCCGTGATCCACTGTGCGGCCTCACTCAACCGCAAGTCGGAGAAGAACTGCCTCAACGTGAATCTGCGAGGAACGCTGGAGGTCCTCCAGCTTGTCCGTAAAGCGGTAGCGGACCATGGAATGAGGCGCTTCAGTCACATTAGTACAGTGGCCGTAGCCGGCCAGCGGTCGAACGAGACCGTCCAGGAAGATCGAGCCATCGAATGGGATCGTTCTGATTACGACCCATATGCCCGCACCAAGAAGTTTTGTGAACACATGATCCGGGAAATTCTTCCCGATGTTCCCATCACCATCTTCCGCCCTAGTATTGTGATTGGCGACAGCCGTCACCCCAAGACCACACAATTCGACATGGTGCAGGCCTTTGTTTTCCTGGCCAGGCTGAGAATTCTTCCACTCCGACCCGGGAACCGCCTGGACATTGTCCCCATCGACTTTGTCGCCGATTCCATTGTCGAGCTGCACCAGAAAGAAAAACCACTTTTCGACACCTATCATCTTTCCTCGGGAGAGATGTCGCTGACCTGCAGGCAAGTCACTGACGCTCTCAGCAGGGCCAGGGGGCGATGGAGTCCGACCTATCTACCTGGACTGGCGGGGCCTTTCCGGGGAATGGTCAGCTGGCTTGCCAACCGTCGGGGCACGACCATCGGTCATGTGGCCAGTTTGTTGAAGGTTTTTCTTCCTTATTTGCTTTGGAACACGGTCTTTGACAACAGACGGGTGATTCACGAAACCATGAAGAGCCCAGCACCGTTCACCGACTACTGTTTTCCATTATACCGGTTCGCCGTGGAGAACAAGTTTTCGTTCCCTTACCAGGAATGGCCGCAGACTCACGGGAGGGCAGTCCAATGATGGATGGAGTGCTAGAACTCTGGGTGAGCGGGCTTGTTGAATGGTCGAAGCTTCGATGGATGCTGGGGATCGGGAAGCCTTGGGCCCCTGGAGTTCCCTTGAAGTTATTGTTTGCCGGCTACAATGGGAATCGGAATACTGGGGCAGACGTTCGAGTGGAAGAGATGATCCGACAGGTGCGGCAAATCCTGGGTGATGAAAACCTCGACTTAAGTGTTTTGTCCCATAACTTGGATCTCTCCCGTGGGTATTTTGAGAACACCCGTCAAGTAAAGCTTCCGGACATCTATCCTCCCTTTCTCTTCCGGGAAGCCAGTCGGTATCATGGGGTTATTGCCTGCGAAGGCTCAATGTTCAAAAGCAAGTTTGCCAATGCCCTCACCAACATGATGATTGAGGCCTTGGGAATCGCTGCCGCCCAGAATAAGCTCTCGGTAGGTTACGGTGCGGAAGCCGGCTACATGGATCCATTCTTACAGCGGATGTGCCGACGCTACTGCTCTGACTCCCTGGTGATTACTCGAAATGAGGAATCCCAGGCCGTGCTCGGAAAACTGGGTGTGCCCACCGAACTTGGAACAGATACGGCCTGGACATTCGAGCCTTTAGGCCCTGAATTTGGCGACAAAATCCTGCGTGAGGCTGGCTGGGACGGCCGAACCCCGGTGCTCGGTCTGTGCCCGATCAATCCCTACTGGTGGCCGGTTCGTCCCTCGCTCGCGAAGCTCGTGCTGAGAAAAAGCTTAGGGATGTATCGCGAAAGCCACTATCGTTCAATCTACTTTCACAACAATGGGCGCCGGGTTGAGGAGGCATTTTTCCGGTACTTGAAAGCTTTTTCCAGTGGGGTGACTTCGTTTTGTCGAGACCATCGGGTGTTCCCTGTCATGATCGGTATGGAAGCGCTGGACCGCAGGGCTTGTGAAATGATGGCCCATCAGTTGGGGGGTGTCCCCCTGTTCATCTCGGACCAGTACGATATGTACCAGCTCGTGAGCATTCTCCGGTCCTGTCATTTGCTGGTTTCTTCAAGGTATCATGCCATCGTGACCTCCATGCCTGCCCTGGTTCCATCCGCCGGAGTCACCATGGACGAGAGGATTCGAAATCTCATGCGGGAACGGGGGCAGAGGGATCTTCTCCTTGAAGTGGATGATCCGGACCTTGATGACAAATTGGTTGACGTCCTGGTCAAGTTGAAGAATGAGGGAGATGAGCTACGCCAGGCCATAGGCCAAGCGGTTGTGCGAAATCTGAAGGTGATGGCCCGGATGGGGGTTTACTTTCAGGAGCACGTGCTGCAACGGTACCCGGAATTCCCAGTGCGGCTTGGCACATTGTCGTGGGAGAATTACCTTCCAAGCTTGGGACGGCCTCTCCAGCAACTAGTGGAATCCTTCGAAGAATAAAACAGGGCGGCATGAATTTTCTGCAAACGATTCTCCAGAAGTTAGCCCAACAGCCCGACAAGCCCATCCTTTACGAGATTCACGGCGCGGCGCGGGTGGCGACCACCTGCGGCCAGCTTCTGGCCGATATCTGTAAAGTCCGCTACGCGTTGGGCCAGGCAGGGTTGCAGCCGGGAGACCGTTGTGCCTTGCTGGGGCCGAATAGCAGCCGCTGGGTGGCGTTCGATCTGGCTATCATGGCGGAAGGAGGTATTGCTGTTCCTCTCTACTCTCGCCAGGCTCCTGAAGAATTGATCCAAATGATGAAGGACTGCGCTCCCAAGCTACTGTGTTGTTCTGAGGGACAGTGGCGCCAGACCATCGACTCGTGCTGGAAGGACGCACCCAGGATTCTGACTTATGATCAAATCCTCGAAGCCAGACCGGCCTCCGCTTGGGGAGATTCCGAGCTGGCGGGGTCTGTAGTGCCGGTACCGGAAGTCCTCAACGATGACCACCCGGTCACAATCATTTACACTTCCGGCACCTCAGGAGAGCCGAAGGGGGTGGTCTTAAATGTCAAAAACCTCAATTTCATGTTGGAGCGTACTATTTCACGTTTCGAGGAATTGATGGAGACGGCAGAGTTCTCCGGAGAACACCGGGTTTTTCATTATCTCCCTTTTTGTTTTGCGGCGTCCTGGATCACGCTGCTGAGCTGCCTGGTTCGCAACAACAGTCTTATGATTTCCATGGATCTGAACCGAATGGCAGACGAGATCCTGGTCGCAGCCCCCCACTACTTTGTGAATGTCCCCGCCGTTCTGGAACGCGTTCGAAATGGAGTGAGCGCTCAAATTCACAAAAAGGGTGGCTTGGCAAAGGTTCTCTTCATGCGCGGACAGGAAGCCTGGTTTCGGAGTTTCCAGGGTCAGAAAAGAAGAGGAGATGCTTGGTGGCTGGCTCTGGACGGGCGTCTTCTTTTCCCGAAAATCAGGCGCCGATTTGGGCCCAATCTGAGAGCCCTGATTTGTGGGTCGGCGCCATTGGCTGAGGAAACTCAGCTCTTCTTCAAGATGATTGGGGTCCCTGTTCTGCAAGTTTATGGATTGACGGAAACCACCGCGATCTGCACGATGGACAAGGTGGACGGCTTCACTCCTGGTCGCGTTGGCCCGGCCATCTCGGGCATTGAAATGCTGCTCGGGGCGGACGATGAAATTTTGGTCCGAGGTCCCAATGTGTTCCCGGGGTACTGGAATCGTCCCCAAGCCACTGCAGAAATGTTGCGAGAAGGCTGGCTCCACACCGGTGATCAGGGGGAGATCGATGCCGTGGGCAACTGGAAAATTATCGGTCGCCTCAAGAATCTAATTATCACCAGCGGCGGACATAATATCAGCCCTGAGCCTATCGAGCAGAAGCTACAGGTCCTATTGCCCGAGGCCGAACATGTGATGATTGTGGGCAACGGTCGCAAATTTGTATCTGCACTCATTACGGGCGGGCTTAGCCAAGGAACTGCCGGAATTGCCATAGAGAAGGCCAACCTGCAGTTGCCGCACTACAAACAGGTTTGCCGCTTCTATCTTTGCCCGGAACCGTTCAGTGAGATGAATGGGCTGTTGACAGCCAACCGAAAACTCCGGCGCGCCGCCATCGAAGAGCATTTTAGAGAGGAAATCGAAGCGCTCTACCGTGTGACGTCGCGGCCTATCAGCGCCATCGGTAGCAATGATCGGGGGCAGGAGAACTGAGATTGCGGCACTCGGACCCTGGTGTCGATGGCTTCATTGAAAGTGAGACACAATACGCCTGGTTTTGCGTTTTGGCTGGTTCTGTCTTAAGATACGCGTTCATCTCCTCATTGGATGATCGTGTGTCAGGGACCATGGTGGTGGCTAAGAGGTTATTGCGAGCGGTCTGCATATGGACGGGGATTAGTTTGGTTATGCTGTCAGCCTGGGGTTGGCAGAGAGTTCTAGCAATTTCGGACCAGTTACCTCGAGCCCTGCTGATGCCCGTTTGGCTGGGACTTGCGATCTACGGGGCGTTCATAGACACCCACACGAGTACGTCCGGGGGGAAATTAGAGGTTCGCAACCATCGCCGCTTTTTTTTGCAGGTTGCTCTTCCCGTGTTGACTCTTTGGTTTTTTTATCTGCCTTTTGCGGATTCTCATCAGTTGGGAATTTACACAGCGCCCTGGATCCGTTGGGTGGGACTGATAGTATTCACGGTTTCTATGGGCCTTCGGATCGAATCGATTCGGGCCCAGGGCCCACAATTCAGCATGGCTGTGGCCATTCAGGAAGGGCACAAATTGGCCACAAATGGCCCGTACCGGATCGTTCGCCATCCGGCTTACCTGGGAGTAATCGGGATAATCCTTGGAATCTCTTGGGTGTTCGCTAACTTTTTGGTTGGGGTCCTTGTGTCGCTTTTCGTGTGGATTTGGATGGAATCTCGGATCGTTGAAGAGGAAAAGCTGCTGCTAGGAGAATTTGGCGATCGATACGATCGCTATCGAAATAGGACTGCCAAGTTACTGCCTTTCTTATACTGAGATGTTGAATTCATTTCAAGGGGCCACCCTCTCCTGGGAACTCACCGGAGCCATCGTTGAATTGGCACTGCATCAGCCGCCCTGCAACGAAATTGGTTCGATTACCCTGGGAGAACTGGAACAGTTTGTCGAATGTCTCCAGGGTCAAATCTCCAATGTAAAAGGGCTGATCATTCACAGTCGTTTACCTTCCGGTTTCAGTGCAGGTGCGGACCTGAGGGAAACGTACCGTAATCTGCAGCATCTGGGTCCTGAGGAACGTGCAACTGGGGTCCGGGGTTTCCTGGAACGGATACACCGGGTGTTCAATTTCATCGATGGCGCTCCTTTTGTCACCGTCGCAGCAGTTCATGGGGTCGTGTTCGGCGGAGGTTTTGAACTGGCATTGACCTGCGATCTGATGGTCGCAGACCGGACTGCCCGATTCTGCTTTCCGGAATTGCGGCTGGGGCTCATTCCCGGGTTTGGCGGGATTCCCCGGTTGAAGAGGGATCTGGGGAATGCGTTGATCCGGGACCTGCTGTTTACCGGCCGCAGCATCAATGCCAACAAGGCCGCAGCCGCTGGACTGGTCAGTCAATTGGTCGGAGAAGGCCAAGCGTTGCGCACGGCCAGAGAGATTGCTGCCCAGGTCAGCAAGTTCGATCAGGCAGCAGCCCAGGCCGCCAAGCGGTTCATCAAGCCAATCCCGGAGCAGGAATTGAAGCAGGAGATCGCTATCTTTTGTGAGCTGTTTAACCGCTCGGTGGTGGAGGCGGCTCTCCGCAAGTTTGTGGAAAGCACGGACCTGCAGCCCTATTTGCCTTAGAAACCGCGGAAATGCATAGAGGGCACTTCGGGAAACTCTCACATCAAGATCCGGTATAATCGGGCAAACGAGTTTTCTGATAATGAGGTTGAGCGAACATGGCACCCACAATGGATCAAACCTTGGATCAACTCCTGATTCTGGCTTCGGAGCACTTCAAGGTTTCTCCGGCCGAACTGAACCCTGACGATGATTTTTTCAAGCGGTTGGGCATCAACAGCCTCCAGACCCTCGATTTGTTGACGCGACTGGAAAATCATTTCAACGTGGAACTACCCGATTACGAGCTGCAGGGTGTGACGGATTTCCGCACCCTGGCAGAGCGCATCCACTCCCGACTGTAATGAAGAGGCCCCAAGCCCCCGACCTTTCTCCTTACCAGTCTCTCGGTGAAGCCTTGCGAGCGGCTCTCGACCGCCATGGAGAACAGCTCGCCTTGATTGAAGCGGATCGCGAGCGGGAAAACTGCAGGTTGACCTACGCTGACTTCAAGCAAGCTGCCAGGCCCGTGGCACTGGCCATGCAAAAGTCCGGCTTTCAAGAAGGCGCTCGGGCTGCCATCCTGATGTCCAACCAGTCCAAGTGGTTGATCGGGGCCTATGCTGTCTTTTACATCGGCGGGGTCGTGGTTCCTATCGACTTCAAGCTAACAGCATTGGAACAGCTTCCCCTTCTGGCCCATGCTCGGGTCGGGGTTCTGATTGTCGAATTTCCGCTCTGGAGGAGCCTGACACAAGCTGAGGGCTTTGCAGACTTCGTTGTGCCCTTCGTTCTAGTAACAGAGGCACCCCCAAATGCGAACTTGAATGGAGCCAGGCGCTGGGAGGATTGCCTAGGTACAGAAGAGCCGGCCTCCGTACCACGCCGCCGCTCGGATTTGGCCTGCATCGTATATTCCTCTGGAACCGGCGGACGACCCAAGGGCTGTATGCTGACTCACGACAATTACCTGGAGCAATGCCAGTCTCTGATGACTTGGTATCCATTTTGGCCGGGTGTCTGTTATCTCAGCATCTTGCCCACAAACCACGCTATTGACTTCATGGTGGGTTTCATCGGCCCTTTTGTCTGCGGTGCTGCGGTGGTCCACCTTCGCACCTTACGGCCGGAATATCTGAAAGAGGCTTTCCCTCGATTCCGGATCACCTATGTCAGTGTCGTACCCATGGTATTGAAAGCCCTGGAGGCTGGCCTCCGGGCTCGTTTTAATGAATTGCCCCCGTTCAAGCGCTGGTTACTCCATGCGACGATTACGCTGAACCGGCTTCTGACCAGGAGGCAGCCATGGGTCGAAATGAGCCGCCGTCTGCTCCCCCAGATTCACCAGGCATTTGGCAATGAACTGCTAGCTCTCATCACCGGGGGTGCATTCGTGGAATCTTCGACACTGCAGTTCTTCTATGATTTGGGGATACCCGTTGCTAATGGGTATGGATTAACCGAAGCCGGAACGGCTGTCACTGTCAATGACTTGAACCCTTTTCGAGCCGACACGGTCGGCAAGCCTCTGCCAGGCGTGGAAATCAAGTTGATGGATCCCAACAACGAAGGCGTCGGGCAGGTGGCAGTACGTGGCCGGACCGTGATGGCCGGCTACCTGGACGATCCTGGTCTCACAGCGGAAACCATCGTCAACGGCTGGCTGATGACGGGAGATTTGGGCCGAATTGACCCCACTGGCCACTTGCTGCTCGTTGGCCGCCTCAAGAACATGATCATTACTGAGGGGGGCAAGAATATCTATCCCGAAGACATTGAATCGAACTTCGATGGTCTCGCCGTCAAGGAATATTGTGTATTCGCGGTGAACTATGTCTGGAAGCAGCAGACCCTCTTAAATGAGCAGTTGATGATTGTGCTTCATCCAGACCCTGCTTTGGGTCTAACGCCTGCTGTTATCCAGGATCTCCAGATCCGCAACCGCCGGCTTGCTGACTTTAAAAGGATTAGCGGTTACGTTGTTTGGGGAGAGGATTTCCCTCGCACGGCTTCCCTGAAAATCAAGCGGGGTGTACTGGCTGATCATATTGCCAGCCGTCTTTCTCGTGATCAGGCACTGCAGATTTTATGAGGTTTTACGCTTCCCTCGGCATCGTCGAGCGCCGGGTATGGACTAGCTAGTTTCTGTCACGAGACTGTAAGATTGCATGAAAACTCCCCTCCTCGACTGAGGAGGGGATGTGGCGCGTAGCGCCGCGGGGGTGGTGGGAGTTGCCGCAATACCGAAACGGGCTTGGCTTTTCCAAGATGGTTCAAACCACCCCGCCGCGGCCAGTGGCTGCGGCTGCCCCTCTTTATCCAAGGAGGGGAGCCTTCTTGCCGAGTTTCGCGACAGAAACTAGTTAGAGGTTGTCGTTGCTCGGCCATCGCAATTTCTGCAAATAGAAATGTTGCATGGAACCTTATCTCGCAATTGTTAATCCTGCAGCTGGAGGCGGGCGTTGTGGAAAACTCGCCCCTTCGGCGATTGCGGGATTGCGTGCGCAGGGACTATCTGTCGAAGTGAGATACACCGAAAGGCGAGGGGACGGTCTTCGCGTGGCACGCCAGGCATATTCCACGGGGTTTCGTCGATTCCTGTCGGTAGGCGGCGATGGGACAAGCTTCGAGATTGTCAACGGCCTGTTTGCCACAAGCCTGCCGGAGGAACGGGTTACACTAGGGTTTCTCCCTCTCGGAACAGGGAACTCTTTCTTGCGAGATTTCGGGCCTGGCACATTGGAATTTGCTCGAGAGGCTATCCTTTCTGGTCAATCGAAACGGTGTGATGTTCTGTGTCTGAGCCATGAGGGAGGAAAGCTCTATTACATAAACCTGATGAGTATTGGTTTCACGGCTGAAGCCGGAGAATTGACCAACCGGTACTTCAAGCGGCTTGGAGTGCCCGGCTACCTTGCTGCCATCCTGGTGTGCTGGTTGCGTTTGCATTTTCCGATTTTTCCATTCCGTTTGGATGAGACTTCGGAACTTGACCTGAGACCTTGCACTTATTTGACGTTCTCCAACAGCCGCTATACCGGTGGTGACCTCATGATAGCTCCCACTGCTCAAACAGCGGACGGACTGATCGAAATCACGCGAGTGGGAGTCATCCGGCGATTCGATTTCGCCAGAACCTTTCCCAAGATCTATACAGGTGA